>NZ_JASNFO010000067.1:0-86501 GCF_032027725.1 Pseudofrankia coriaricola
GGCATCGCCACGGGGTTCGCCGGCCCGGCCGCGGGCCACACCGGCCGCGCCCCCGGCCGGGGCGGGGGGCGCGGCCGGGGGCGCGGGCATGCCCACGACGCGGCCCAGATCGGTACCCCCGGTTATATGGCGCCGGAGCAGGCGCAGGGCGAGGAGGTCGGACCCGCGGCGGATGTGTTCGCCTGGGCAGCCGTCATGACCTTCGCCGCGAGCGGGGCGCCGCCGTTCGGCGACGGTGCACCGGAGGAGCTGCTGCGCCGGGTCGCCCGTGACAACCCGGACCTGAGCTCGCTGCCTTCTGACCTGGTCCCGCTGGTACGCAAGGCGTTCAGCAAGGACCCCCAGGACCGCCCCTCCGCCGCCGATCTTCTCCTCACGTTGATGGGAGAGAAGTCGGCGGAGCAGCGCTCGCCCGCCCCCCGGGCCGCCGAGCGGCGCAAGGCCATCGGCCCGGCTGGCCCGGCTGGCCCGTCAGCCTCCGCACCCGCGGCGCGCGCTTCGAGCGCGCCGCCTGCCGCGGTAACGCCACCACCCGCGCGCGCTCGGCCGGTCCCGCCTTCGCTCCCCTTGCCGCCGCTTCCCCTGCCGCCGCTCGCTCTGCCGCCGCTAGCTCTGCCACCGCTAGCTCTGCCACCGCTCGCGGAGATACCACTCGCGCTGCCGGCCGCGGGCGACTCGTCGGACAGGCACCCGGATCCGGCGGCCCGAGGGCCGATCTCCGTGACGGACGGCGCGGCCGCCGCCGGTCCCGAGGACGCCGTGGCGGTCCCGCCCGCGGTGGAAATCCCGGTCGCCGACCTCGAAACGCCCATGACGCCTTCGCTCCCGGGGGCACCCGCGAACCTGCCGGCCCCGTCGATCTCCGGTCCGGGGTTCCTGGTCTCGGCGCCGGATGTCCCCGCCTGGATGTCCGAGCCGACCGGACTCGTGGCCGCGGAAGCGCTGGCCGGTGCTCCGGTACCGCCGGCAGACCCGGTGGACCCGTCGGCGGTGGATCGGTCGGCGGTGGATCCGCCGGCGACGCCCGACCTGGTTCAGGTGGTTTCCGCGGACGCGACGTCCGTCGTGGCATCGAGTTCCATCGCACCGGCCGAGGTCGGACCGATCTCGGTGGAGTCGGTCGTCGACACCGCACCCGGCGCGCCCGCGCACGGGCCGGGTGTCACCGCGGAGCCAGCGCTCGACGTGCTCACACCGGCCGGGCCGGCGACAGACGACCAGGCGGACGCCGCACCGGCGACTCCGCCGGGTCCTGACGCCGTCATGGCCGCCGTCGTCGAGGCGGCGCCGGTCGCTGAACCGGTCGCTGAACCGGCCCCGGACGATGCGGTCGACACGCGGGCTGTCCCGCCGAGCCTCCACACCACGGCGGAACCGCCCGCGGACGGCCTCGTGGTGCCCGCGGTCCTCGACATCCCCATGCCGGCGGCCGAGTACCCGGTCGTCGACATAGCGCCCATCGGGCCGGATGTCGACGACCCGCTGGATATCTCGCCGACGGACCCGTTGGGACTTGGGGAACTCCTTGAGATCTCCTCGGACGCGCCGCCGGCCGCCGAGCCGACCATGGACGACCTGGTCGCGCCGGCCGTCCTCGACATCCCCGCGTCGGCGGCGGCCAGTTACTCCGTCCTCGACCTGCCGCCTGCCGGTCCAGGTCCCGGTCCCGAGGACCTCCCAGACCTTTCGCCGATGAACCCGCTGGGACTCGGGGACCGCGCGGAACCCCTCCCGGACGTGCCGCCGGCCGCCGAGCCGGCCATGGAGGACCTGGTCGCGCCAGCCGTCCTCGACATCCCCATGCCGAGGACCACGGTCACCGCCAGGGATGTTCCGTCCGCCGGGCGGCCCACGGACGACGCGCTGACCTCGTCACCGACGGACCCGCTGGGGCCCGGCGACGTGGCGGAACCGCTCCCGGCCGTGACCGAGGTGACCAGGCCGGCCGCGGACGATCTGGTGGACGTGGTGCCGACGGCTCCACCGGCGCGGGACGTGTTCGTCATCGCCGAGCCGCTCGCGGACGTCGACATCGCCATCGAGGACCTCGATGACGTCCCGGGCGTCGCTGAGATCACCGTCGCTGAGGTCACAGCGGCTGAGATCACCGTCGCCGAGGTCACAGCGGCCGAGATCACCGTCGCCGAGATCACCGATCCCACCGCTCAGCCGGCGGCGGTCGAGGACGACGCGCCGGACGACGGCCCGTTCGCGAACGACCCGGTCGTTGACGAGGCGGCGCTCGCCGACGACGAGGAGCTCGAGGCCCAGACGGAGGCGGCCGCCCCCGACCTCGGCAGCCCCGCCGCCACGGGAGCCGAACTGGTGCTCGCGCCGCGCTTCGACCCGGTGGCGGCCATCACGGAGCTGCTGCCTCCCGACGTCCTCGCCGCCCGCGCCGCGGCGACGGAGATCGACGGCGACGGCGTGATCGACGTGGGGCCGGGCTGGATACAGGAGACCGGCGGCCGGTCCGAAGCGGCGCTCCAGCCCATCAGGATCGCCGAGCTGCACACGCTCTGGGACGGCGAGGTCGATCTCGACCCGGCGGACGAGCCCAACGAGACCACCGAGACCGCCCTGGCCGTGAGGCCGGGCACCTCCCTGGTCGGCCCCGGGATCGCCTCCGGGTCCGGGGTTCCTGCTCGATCGGCGAAGCTGATCGAGCAGGTCCGGAAGCCGGCTGGCGGACTGACGGCGTCCTCGCCGGCGGTGCCGGCCGTGCCGGAGTCCTCGACGGCGCTGGCCCCCTTGGCCGCCGCGACAGCCGCTCCCAATCGCGGGACGTTCGAGCCGGCTCCGCTGGCCATCGCCGCTGGTTCGTCGGCCGATACGGCGCCGGACGAGATGGACGACGCGAAGGTCGACACCACGGAGACGGCCGACGCACCCGCCCGGTCTCCCGGCGCGCGGGCACGCGCGCGGGCCGCTCGTCGCGGCGCCCGCCGGCGGCGGATCACCACGATCGTCGTCGCCGCCGTCGTCGCGCTGCTGGCCACGCTGGTGCCGCTCGCCCTGCGTTCGACCGGTGGCGCCGCGACGGTCGACACCGCCGACGCGGCACCGGCATCACCCGCCTCCTCCGCGGCGCCGGCGGTCGGCGCGCCGGGCGCGAGCGGCACAGTCGCCGCCGGCACCCCCTCTCCGTCGCCGGCGGCCTCCGCCGGACAGCCGCCGGCAGCCGCCACCAGCCCGGCCGGAGCGGCGCCCCCCGACGCGAAGGCACGGCCGGGGGTGCCGGGGCTGTGGCTGCAGTCGGTGCCCGCCGGTGTGACCGTCACGGTCATCGCACCGTTCGACGGCGGCTCGGTGACGTCCTACCGGGTGACGTCGAGCCCCGGCGGAGTGCGCAGCCTGACCAAGCCGGGTATTTTCCAGATCTCGGTCGACGGATGTTCCGAGGTCAGCGTGACCGTGCAGGCGGTCGGCCCGGGCGGTTCCTCCCCGACGTCGTCGCCGATGAAGGCCCGTGGCTGTGTGCCGCCCAGCGAGCCTCGGGGACTGCTGTCCATCCCGGACGGCCATGGCCATCTCATCATCAACTGGGATACGCCGGCCAACGTGGGTGGGAACCAGATCTCGCTGACCTACGACCTGACGATCTACCGGACCGGCCCGTCCGGTGTCACCTCGGAGACGGTCAGCGTGACCGGGCACAGCTACACTCGGACAGCGCCCGGCCCAGCCGACCCTTACTTCCGCATCACTCTCGCCGCCCGCAACCTGGCCGGCGTCGGTCCCGCCGTCCTGGCCTGGGGCCAGTAACGCACGCGTCGGCGCGCATACACCGAGGACGGGATGGACATCCAGGGACGGATTGGCCTGAATGTGGTCGGGACAGGCTCCCGGCGTGGGGCTGCCAGGCTGCACACTGTTGCGATGCCGGGACTGCTGCTGCCCCTATCCGCCGGTTTCCCCGTTTTCGGTCTACTGCCCGGTCTTCTCGAGCCACGTTGGTTGGAGCTGTGGGATACCCGACGGCCTCACTCGGAGCAGGTGTGGCGGGTCTGCCTCGGCCATGGTGACGCGACCCACCTGGGGCCGCGGGTGATCGTGACAACGGTGCCCCGGCTGCCCGCGATGCGGTTCGGCGAGGTTCGCCATGCTCCGACGGTGGCCGATGACGCTATCGGCTGGGCGCAGCAGAGCATGCTGCACGCGGTGGCCCCGGACTTCCCTGCCGACTCACCGGACCGGCAGGAATGGTGGCGTTACCAACTGGAGCTGGCTGGCTGGTTGTCGGGCAACCTGGACGCCGAAGACTGGATCACGGTCTCCCTCCCGGTCGATGACGTGGAGCTGCCGTTCCGGGTCCGCCAGCACGGCCCGGCCTGGGCGGCGTTCGCCGAGACGGACGGCGGCTGGATCGCCCTGGACGGCATTCACCTGGGGGTGGGCGGCCTCGCGCTGAGCACCGTCCGGGTGGCCGACTACCAGCCGATAGGCGTCTGAGCGACACCGACCTCTGCCTCGGGCCCGGAACCACGTGCGGAGCAGGGTCGCTGCCGGATCGGCGGGCTCAGCGCCCGACCGGGGTCCCTGCCGGATCGGCGGAGCCCGGGGTTCCTGCCGGATCGGCGACAGGGTCCCTGCCGGATCGGCGGAGCCGATCTGGGAGGTCAGCGATCTGGCAGGTCTGCTGGGAGGTCAGCGATCTGGGAGGTCTGCTGGGAGGTCAGGGGTGCCTTGGCGCCCGCCGCAGGTCCATGGGCAGCGCCGCCGGCCGCGCGATGTGGTTGCCCTGACCGAGCTGGACGCGGGTCGCGCGCAGGGTGGCCAGCTCCGCCTCGGTCTCGATGCCCTCCGCGAGCACGCTGGCGCCGATCTCGTCCGCGACCTGAATGAGAGCGCTGGCGACGGCTCGGCGCGCCGGATCGGCGTCGATCCCGTGGGTGAGGTAGTGGTCCATCTTCACCAGGTCGGGGCGTAACGCCAGGAACCGGGAAAGGCCCGCATAGCCGGAGCCGACATCGTCTGCACCGATCCTCACCCCACGCGCGCGCAGCTCCGCGAGCGTGCGGAATACCTCTGAATCCTCCTTGATCCGGGTGTGCTCGGTGATTTCCAGCAGCAACCGGCGCGGCTCGACGTCCCGGATCAGCTCGACCAGCTCCGGTCCAACGGTGCTTGGAGAGACGTTGACCGACATGAACACGTCCGGCGGCAGGCGCGGCAGGTTGGCGAGCGCGGCACGCACGGCGGCCAGTTCCAGCTCAGTACCGAGCCCGACCGCCGCCGCGCCGGCGAACCACTGCTCCGGCTCACTGGCGCCGACCTCACCGGGTTCGTGCCGGCCGGTCGAGCAGTCCCAGACCGTCGCGGCGGTCGCTCGCGCCGCTGCCAAGACGTCCGCCGGCACCTCCGCGTCCGCCCGGGAGCCCTTGCGGGCGGACGCGTCGGCCCGCGCGCCGGCCTCGTCAGTGCCGGCGGTCTCTGTCACGTCGGACGGGAAGCGCGCCAGCGCCTCCACGCCCACGATCCGGCCGCCGGCCCCAAGGTCCGCGATCGGCTGGAAGACCATGGTGGGGCCGCCACTGTCGATGAGCTCGCTGACCCGGTCCCAGAACGCGGTGCGCCGCTCCCAGACTCGGTGCAGATCCGAGACGGAGTCGGTGACCACCTCCGCGACCAGGCGGAGGAACCGCCCGTCGCGTACCTGAAGGTCGGGGCGCGGGGTATGGGACAGCGCCGCGAGCACGCCGTAGATCGACCCGTCACGCTCGAACACGGGCACCGCCGCGTACGCGCCGGCCCTCAGCTCGCCGCTGGCCGGCAGCGTCTCGGCGGGCATATGCGCGTGGGCGTCGCGGATGATGTCGGGGCATTCGCCCGCCAGCACCAACGCGAAGTAGCTGGCGGCGCCGCGGAGGGTCGCCCCGGGGATGATGCCGAACGACTCGCCGTCGCCGTCGAGCGCCTCGATGACCAGCAGGTCCTCCTCGGCACGAGCGAGCCAGGCGACGTCCATCCGCAGCCGGAGCCGGACTGCCTCCAGCAGGTCGGCGATGGTGCGGTCTGGCACCGGGACATCGAAAATCGGCCCGAACGTCCAGCTCCGCTCCCTGGGCACGGCTCACCCCCAAAGCAGCATTCCCCCGATGCCCGGGTTGGCCACCTCTCTGTCTTTGGTTCGCTCCGTGCGGGCGGCGCGCTACGGTCCCGTACTCGCTTCGCTCCCACGGGACCTCCGCGCGCCGTCCTCCTCCGCTCACGGGCGCTACGGCGACCTCCGCTGCGGCCCAACCACGTCGCTTCGCTCGTGGCCGGGCCTCCGCGGAGGCGCGCCTCCGCGCCAGCTCGGTTGCGACCCGTTTGACCCGCCCCAACCCGGGAGCCGGACCCCGTCCGGGCGGCGCGCTCCGGCCCCGTATTCGCTTCGCTCCCACGGGGCCTCCGCGGAGGCGCGCCTCGGCGCCCAGCTCGGTTGCTCGCCGCTGTAACGTCACCAATCCGAGGCCACGGCGTTCGCGGGGCCACCTGGCATCGCTCGTGGCACGCCTCCGCGCCCAGCTCGGTGACACCGCCGCTGTAACGTCACCAACCCGAAGCCGCAGCAGTCGCATAGCCGCCAATCCAGCGACCGGTTCGATCCGAAACCAGATGGCTAGACGGCTCCGGGAGTTACGTCGCTTCGCTCGTGGTGGGGCGCCGCGGCAGCCGGCTCAGAACTGGCTTGCGGGTCGTCCTCGGTGGTCTCGGGTTGGCGGTGGACCCGCATCCTGGCCGACGCCTGCGCGAGGGCGAAGGGGGCGGTGCCGCTGCTCGCCTGACGGGCAGGCGGGATCGGTCTCGCCATGGCGGCCACCAGGTCGAGCGACGGCGGACCAGCCGGCGGGTGTTCGGCTGGCAGGCGGTGGCGCAGCGCGGCGCGGACGCGTCGGGCTGGGGCGAGGGTGACCGCGGTGACGCGGTCCCAGCGAGGCTGCCGGGTCAGGACGATGGCACCCCAGACCAGCCCGCCGCCTATCAGGCCGTCGAGCCAGTAGTGGTTCGCCGTGATCACGACCACAAGCGCGGTGACGATCGGGTGTGCGACGGCGAGCCAGCGCGCCCGCCAGCGCAGGATCGTGATGACCCCCCAGGCCTCCAGGATCGCCCAGCCGATGTGCAGGCTCGGCATCGCCGCGTACTGGTTCGCCTGAGCGGCGCCCACCTCGTTGTAGGCCGACGGGCCGATCACGACGCCGGTGTCGACGAAGGGGATGTTCGGGCTCACGGCCGGCAGGAACCGCGGTGGGGCCAGCGGGTAAAGGATGTGAATCACGAGCGCGACGCCCGTCGACAGCATGATCACGTTTCGGACCCGCCGCCAGTGCGCCCGCTGGAAAAGCATGACCCAGAGCAGGAACGCGATGGCGGCCGGGAAGTGCACGGTTATGTAGAAGCGGTTCGCGAACTCCAGCAGGTCGGTGGAGCGCAGCGCTAGCTGCTGGATCGATGACTCGTCGGGCAGGTCCAGCAACCGCTCGAAGTGCCAGACCGCCAGCGCGTGCCGCAGCGCCTCGACCCGCCGGCCATCCGCCAGGGTCCTGCCCAGCCGGTAGACCATGAACAGCCCGCCCAGCAGGGCAATCTGGCCGAGAAGATAGGAGGACGTCAGGAACGCGCGGCGCGCTCGCGACGGCGGGGGACGCTCGGAGCCGACAACTTCGGCCGGGCCGCGGAACCGAATGCCATCACCCGCTCGCGGGCCCGATGGACACGGAATGCTCGCCACATCGCACTCCTACGCATCAGATCACCTCCCCACCCCCCTGGGGACCCGCTCTACACCGTCCTACTAACCGACAGGTAAGCACAACCCGTCCGCCGGTGACACATCTCTCCGCCCCGATACGAAGGAGACGATCGCCCTGCGCGATGAATCCCGTCGACATGGCGACGCTCTGGAGTTCAAGCGATACTTTCCGTCAATAGTCAGTCACGAATTTGCCTCACCACTCGGTCTCGACGACGACAGAGAATCGGTCAATCACAACAAGTAGCGATTCCTGCCTCGCTCGCGGCTGGGTCGAGGTAACACAACAGCAAACTTCGGGCGACTATTTCCGCAAGATCTCCTGAATGGCCGCCCATCGACGCTCGCGGCTGTCATCCATCGGACACCCAGCCGCCATCCATGCCACCCGTCAGACACCTGAAGACGGCCGAGCTGTGACCCGAGTGCCGCGAATGCGCACTCTCGAGACCGAACACACGTTCCCGAGACGCGGCGAGCGGCACCCATCCCGGAGCACGGTGAACTGCGCCGTCCCGAACCATGACAGTGCCGCCATGCCGGGGGTCATCGCAGGCGCCCACCCGAACACACAAGGGCAAAACGGACGCACGCCCGACGCCGTCCACGGCCACCGCCCGGTCGGCGTTACTACGAGGAAGCACTGGGTAACTATCTTCGTGTGATCGCCTAAAGTCCTGCCGGCGACCATGTGCGCCCAACTCAGCCAAGATCCCGCCCCAGACCCGGGCCACCCGGTTGTCCGCACTGACCCGGAACCAGGCAGTCGGGCACGCCAGCGCCCGACAGGCAAGGCGCGAGCGGCACGCTCCGCGCCTTCGAGCGACCGCCGCACAGTCGAGGAGGATCGCGATGCACGCGAAGGTCGGCGACCGCGTATGCGTCCACAGCCGTACCATCGGCCAGCCCGAACGGCACGGCGTCGTCTTGGAGGCCCGCGGTGAGACCGGGCCGCCCTATCTGATCCGCTGGGACGACGGCCACGAGGGGCTGTTCTTCCCAGGCGCAGACTCCGTCCTGGAGATCTTCGTCGTCCAACACGCCGGGGTCTGAAGTCCGGCCAGAGCGGCCCGACAGCGGTGAGGGCCGTTCCCGCAGGTGGGAACGGCCCTCACGTCAAACGATGGGCGGCCGCCGGCGGCGGCGCCGGGGGGCGGGGGGGGGGGCGGTGGGGGGGTGGGGGCCCCCGCCCCCCCCTCCATCGGGGGGGGGGCCGCTTTGGCGGGCCCCGGCCCCCGGCCGGGGATCAGTAGCGGTAGTGGTCGGCCTTGTAGGGGCCGTCGACGTCGACGCCGATGTACTCCGCTTGGGCCTTGGTGAGCTTGGTGAGCTTCACACCGAGGGCGTCCAGGTGCAGCCGAGCGACCTTCTCGTCGAGGTGCTTGGGTAGCGTGTAGACGCCGACCGGGTACTGGTCGGTCTTCGTGAACAGCTCGATCTGGGCGATCACCTGGTTGGTGAAGCTGTTCGACATCACGAAGCTCGGGTGGCCGGTGGCGCAGCCGAGGTTCATCAGCCGGCCCTCGGCCAGCACGATGACCGAGTGGCCGTCCGGGAAGACCCACTCGTCGACCTGCGGCTTGATGTTGATCTTCTCGACGCCCGCGATCTTGCCCAGGCCGGCCATGTCGATCTCGTTGTCGAAGTGGCCGATGTTGGACACGATCGCCTGGTGCTTCATCGACGCCATGTGGTCGGCGGTGATGATGTTGAAGTTACCGGTGGTCGAGACGAAGATGTCGGCGATCCCGACGACGTCCTCGAGCACGGTGACTTGGAAGCCGTCCATCGCGGCCTGCAGCGCGCAGATCGGGTCGATCTCGGTGACGATGACCCGGGCGCCCTGGCCGCGCAGCGCGTCCGCGCAGCCCTTGCCGACGTCGCCGTAACCGGCGACGACCGCGACCTTGCCGCCGATGAGCACGTCGGTCGCCCGGTTGAGGCCATCGATGACGGAGTGCCGGCAGCCGTACTTGTTGTCGAACTTGCTCTTGGTCACCGAGTCGTTGACGTTGATCGCCGGGAAGAGCAGCGTGCCGCCCTTGTGCATCTCGTAGAGGCGATGCACGCCGGTGGTGGTCTCCTCGGTGACGCCCTTGATCGCCTCGGCGGCCGCGGTCCAGCGGCCGGGCTTCGCCGCGATCGTGCTGCGCAGCGTCTCGAGGATGATCGCGTACTCGTCGGAGTCCGAAGGGTCGGTCGCCGGCACGGCGCCCGCCTTCTCGAACTCGGCGCCCTTGTGGACGAGCAGCGTAGCGTCACCGCCGTCGTCGAGGATCATGTTGGGGGCGCCGCCGTCCGGCCAGGCCAGCGCCTGGTCGGTGCACCACCAGTATTCCTCGAGCGTCTCGCCCTTCCAGGCGAACACCGGGACGCCGGCCGGGGCGTCCTTGGTGCCGTTCGGGCCGACGACGACCGCGGCGGCGGCGTGGTCCTGGGTGGAGAAGATGTTGCAGGAGACCCAGCGGACGTCGGCACCGAGCGCGACGAGGGTCTCGATGAGCACGGCGGTCTGGATCGTCATGTGCAGCGATCCCATGATCCGCGCGCCCTTGAGCGGCTGGCTCGCGGCGTACTCGGCACGGGTCGCCATCAAGCCCGGCATCTCGTGCTCGGCCAGCCGGATCTCCTTGCGGCCGAACTCGGCCAGCGCAAGGTCCGCGACCTTGAAGTCGAAGCTCATCTCTCTCCTTCAGCGCTCGAAGCGCGCCCTGACCCCGGGGTCAGGGCGCGCGCGAGCGCGGGTAAACCGTGCCCGTGCCGTACCGCACACGGTACTGGGTGGCACTGGGCGCCACGCCCTCGGGCGCGTAGCGCCACCCGACACATTCACCGGCCCGCCGCCGCCTCAGCACAGCGCCAACCACCCCGCTGACCCGGACCGGGCAAGGCCACCGTCATATGCCTCGACCCCGAACCACCCGGGCGGGCCGCCCGGCACCCGACAGCGCGCTCTGGCCGCGAGGCGCCGAGCGCCTCGCGGCCAGACCCGCCTCAGGAACGTGCGTCCCCGGCGACCGGCGACCCCTGCGTCAGAGTCTCGCCCGTCGGTGACTGGTCTGGCACCCGCGGGCCGGTGCCCTTCGGCCGGTAGACCCAGCCGCGGTCATCCATCCACACCAGCAGCGGCGGGAGCACAACCAGGGCGGACAGCAGCGCCACCGCGACGTTGACGGCGACCAGCAGGCCGAAGTCCCGCAGCAGCGGCAACGAGCTGAACGCCAGCACCAGGATGCCGATGACCGCAGCGGCCGCGGACACGAGGAACGCGCGCCCTGTGCGCGCCGCCGCCTCGTCGACCGCCGCGCGGGGTGAGAGCCCGCGCGCCCGTTCCTCGAGATGGCGCTGCACGATCAGCGCGGTGAACTCGGTGCACAGGGCGATGACCAGCGGGCCGCTGACGACGGTCAGTGGCGAGAGCTCCAGGCCGGATACCCAGGCGATCAGCGAGGTGAGCCCGACCGCGATCAGGACGGGCACCACCGACAACAGTGCCTTGACCGGTCCCCGGTAGCGCAGCAGCAGCACCAGGAAGACGCCGATCAGCGCGAAGTAGGTGAGCTCGACCCGCTTCTTCTCGATGTTGTCCAGCAGGCCGGTGCCGACGACGGCGAGGCCCGACGGAGTGGCCCGCACGCCCTCCGGCGGGTTCACCGTCGCCCTGATGTCCTTGACGACGACCGCGCGCTGCTCGAGCGAGCGCGGGCCGGTCTGGAAGATCAGGTTGAGCGAGCCGGCGTCGCCGTTCGTGCTCGCGAGGTTCACCGTGCTGCGCTTGATCGCCTCGGGGGCGACCTGGTAGGCCGCGCGGACGTCGTCACCGGTCGGCGGCACCGTCTTCGCGCCCGGGACGTCGAGCAGGAAGCCGACCGTCGTGACCAGACTCGAGGCGTTGGTCAGGTCCTCGTGGTGCTTCGCGAGCTGCTCGCGGGCGAAGCCGTCGACGAACGCCACCGTCTGGTCGTCGAAGACGTTGTTCGACTGGATGAAGACACCGAGCTCGCTGGTCGTGCCTGTGTGGTCGCTCAGGTAGTCGAGGTCCTTGACGACCTGGCTGTTCTGGTTGACCCACTTCTGCGGGTCCGTCTGCACCTTGAGCTTGCCCTCGGTGGCCGCGCCACCGGCGAACAGCGCGACCGCGATGACGACCAGCGGAATGGCCGCGGCCCGCGGGATCGAGCCGAGCGCGACCGTGGCGCGCCCCAGCGGCCCGCGGGTGTAGTCCTTGGCGGGCGTCGGCCTGCGCTGCTCGCGCCACGCCAGCGACGCGGACGTCAGCAGTATGGTCGCGATGACGATGACCGGCAGGCCCAGAGCCAGCAGCACACCGAAGTCACGGATCATCGGCACCGCGCTGAACTCCAGCGCGAGGAAGGCGACGACGGCGGCGACGGTGGCCAGCGCCAGGCCCGGCACCAGCCGGCGCAGCGTCTCGGCGACCGGATGGTCGGCGCGGTCGAGCTGTGCCTCCTCCTCCACCCGGCTGTGCAGCTGCACGGCGAAGTCGATGCCCACGCCGAGCAGCACGGGCAGGCCGCTGATCGTCACGATGTTCAGTGGGAGGCCCAGGTAGCCGGCGAGACCGAACGCCCAGACCTGGCCGACCACGACGACGCCCAGGGGCAGCAGACGCCACCGCACGGCGAAGGCCACCAGCAGCAGCGCGATCATCAGCGCCGCCGCGATCGCGCCGAGGGTGAGGAACCCGCCGCGCAGGTAGTCGTTGATGTCGCGCAGCAGCACGGTGGCGCCGGTGGTGACGACGTGGGCGTTGTCGAAGTGCCGCGCCGCCATCGCCTTCTGCACTAGGGACGCCGCCGCCCCCGCGTCCTTGATGTCCGCGTTGCCGGCCAGCCGGACGACCATCTGAGCGTTGTCGTCGTTCGGGAAGAACGGCAGCAGCGAGGCGCGTACCTTGCCGGTGTTGTCATGGAGCAGGAAGTCGACCCAGGCCGGGTTGCTGAGGGTCTGCTGCGCGGGCGGGATCTGGTTGATCCGGCCCAGGGTCGCGATCGAGTCCTGGAGGCGCTTGGCCTGCGAGGTGGGATCGGTGTCCCGCTGCTGCGCGCTGAGCAGCATCTTCCCGGCCGGGCTGTTCACCGGGTTGCCGTCGGAGCTGGTGACCAGGTTGTGGGTGAACTGCAGGGCGGTCACCGGGGTGATCACGGCGACGATCCGCGGGTCGGCCTCGAGCTGCTTGGTCACCGCGTCGAACTCGGCGAGGTTGTGCTGGGTGAACAGGTCGGTGAGTTTCTTGCCCTTATCGACGGTCAGGTCGGAGATCATCGCCTCGCCGCCGAACAAGGACTGGTAGGAGACGTTGTCCTTGGCGATCTGCGAGTCGGAGTTCAGGTAGTTGCTCTGGTCGGTGCTGAACTCCAGCTGGGTGATGCCGAAGCCAAGGCCCACCGTTAGCAGGACCGCGATGATCGCGACAATGCCGCCACGCTTCCCGGCCTCCTGCGCGACCGACGTCCAGAAGGCGCTGGAGCGGCCAGCTGGCTCGGGTCCGCGCGGCTCGGCGGGACCTGGGGGTGTGGACACGAGCGGGCTCCCAGCGGATCAGTGGGGCGACGGTGGCGGCCCCGCAGGTTACTTGTGAGTTAGGCAACAGGTTCCAAGCTGTATAGCCCAGAAGACGCCGACGTGTGGAGCCCTGACGGACCAACCAGCACAACAACTTCGCGATGCAGCAAGAGCATCACAATATGAACCGGTCAGGGTTGCGACAGTAGCTCTCTGGTATACCGGAACTCCGTTGTGTTGGAGAGGTCACGAAGCTCGCGGGCCTCTCCTGTCGCTACGTAACCAAGTCGTTCGTACAAGCGATGCGCGTCGGTGAACCTCGTGTCGGTCCACAACTCGACGACCGAGGCACCCCGTCGACGCGCCTCGCGTTCCACCAGGCGCGTCAGCGCCGCGCCCAGGCCGCGCCGACGGGCGGTGGCGGCCACGTAGAGCGACTTCAGCTCGACCCGGCCCGGCCCGGTCTCCCGCACCGCGACGCAACCCGCGAGCGGCGCCCCATCGGCGGCGCTGTCTTCCTCGGCGACCACCCACATCGCGCCGCGATAGCGGCCGGGGAGGGCGTCACCGGCGTAGGTGGCGGCTGGGGCGCGCAGCCACGGCTCCTCGCCGTCGACGTCGAGCACGCAGCCCGGATACTCGGCCCAGATCCCGCCGATCATGTGCTCCAGCGCCGGTCCGTCGGCGTCCCTGACCGCCCGCAGGCCCGGCAGGATCGAGCGGGCCATCCAGACGTGCTCGATCCCCGCGGTCAGATCACGCGGCCCGAACGCGTGATAGCCGAGCCCGACGTAGAGCCCGACGACCGCGGCCTGCGCGTGCAGCCGGATCACCGGCAGGCCACGCTCGGCTGCCCGCCGCTCCAGCGCCGCCATCACAACCCGCGCGAGGCCCCGCCCGCGCGCCTCCGGCCGGACCGCGACCCGCCCGATCACCCCGGCCAGCTCCGCCGGCAGGCCGCCGGGCACCGCCTCGTCCGGACCCGGCTCGGGACCCGTGTCCAGGCCCGGAACCGACGCCGGGTCAAGCAGGCGGCCGGTCGCGAGCGCCCGACCGCCGGCGTCCCAGACAACCGCGTGGTCGGCGTACGCGTCAGCGTCGTCGTGCTCGAGCTCGGCGGGGACCCTCTGTTCGTCCACGAACACGGCGGTCCGCAGCGCCCGCACCGCGGCGGGCGGCGGACCGGGCAGGACGGCGACCTCGGCGACAGCCTGGTCGTCAGCATGCGGACTGGTAGAAGCCGGCACAACCATGCGCCGAAGTCTAGAAAGAGGCGGGGCGGCGGCCAGGCTGGTTCCAGATCGGCGAGACGGCTCGTATGGCGCTGTGCTGATGCGCCGTCACTGGCGGTATCCAAGTTGTGCCGGCTGGGCGCATGCATGGCATCGGGGCGGATCTCACGGGCGGGGTGCTCTACCGTCGACCCAGCCGATTTCGGGCAGGATCGCCACCGTTCGGGTCATGAGTGAACTACTTCGTGACGTCAGCGCGGGCCGCGCGAGTCAGACCGGCGAGATGCATCTCCGCTGGTACCGGACGTATCGGCCGCTGGCCCGTTGAGCCGACACCCAAAGACGTGATGGACACCACAGCCGATGTTTGCGCAAGTTGCGCTTTTCTGGGCAGGGCCGGCGACGGTGCAGTCATCGGGTCAGACAGGGTTCCAAAACAGGCAACGGTGGTAATAGAGGTTTTTATGGACACACGGACCAGCACGGCGAGGGCGGCAACGGGCTCGCGCGGCGCGGTGGTCACGGCCGCCATGCCGCGACGGCGAGGGCGGTAACCGTGGCTGCCACCCGATATGCGCCCGCCGCCTGGCGCCCAGTCCGCAACACGTCCGGCGCGATGGTGCAGCCGACCCGGGGCCTGATCCCGCACGTCCAGGTGGGCAACGGCTCGCTGTACGGGATGTTCAACAACCCGGCGACCGAGGTCTCCAGCCACCTGTGGGTGTCCAAGGGTGGCGCGCTCGAGCAGTACGTCGCACTGGACCAACGCGCCTGGGCGCAGGCGGCCGGCAACCCGTACTGGATCTCGGTGGAGTGCGAGGGCTACGACACCGAGGACTACGCCCCCATCCAGATCCAGCGGCTCGCCGAGCTGTACGCGTGGGGAATGGCCGAGTTCGGCTGGAAGGCCGAGATCACCGACAGCGTGAACGGGTACGGCATCGGCACCCACCGCATGGGCGGCGTGCCCTGGGGCAACCACTCCTGCCCCGGCACCATCCGCGCGAACCGCCGGCCGGACATCCTCGCGGCCGCGCTGGCGATGAGCGGGGACCTCGGCACCACGCAGGCGCAGCAGCGCTACGTCTCGATGCCGACGCTGCGGCAGGGTGACCGCGGCCCGGCGGTCGTCACCCTCCAGAACGCACTGAACATCATCTTCGGCCACGAGGCGCCGACCGGAGACCCGAACCGGCTCACGCCCGATGGCGCCTTCGGCCCGAAGACCGTGGCCAGGGTCGGCTCGCTGCAGCGGCTCAACTCGCCGTACTACGGCCCGATCGCCCCGGACGGCGTCGTCGGCCGGGAGTCCTGGCTGAAGATCGGCTACATCCTCACCGGCATGAACCGCTGGGTCTAAGGCGGGCTCGGTGAGGCGCTGGGCGCCTCGCCCGAGCCGCCTTAGGAGTTCAGATAGGCGAGGACGGCGAGGACCCGGCGGTTGTCGTCGGCGGACGGCGGCAGGCCCAACTTGCTGAAGATGTTGTTGGTGTGCTTGCCGACGGCCTTCTCGGTGACGAACATGCGGCCGGCGATGGCCGCGTTCGAGCGCCCCTCGGCCATGAGCCCGAGAACCTCGCGCTCGCGGGCCGTCAGGGTGCGCAGGGGCTCGTCCCGGGAGCGCCTGGTCAGCAGCTCGGCCACGACCTCCGGGTCCATCGCGGACCCGCCGGCGGCGACCCTGCGAACCGCGTCGACGAACTGGCCGACGTCGCTGATCCGGTCCTTGAGCAGGTAGCCGACCCCGCCGCCGGGGCTGGCCAGCAGCTCCCGGGCGTACAGCGGCTGCACGTCCTGCGAAAGGACAAGCACGGGCAGCCCAGGAACGTGCGAGCGTGCCTCGATCGCCGCCAGTAGGCCTTCGTCGGTGAAGGTCGGCGGCAGCCGGACGTCGACCACGGCGACGTCGGGCCGGTGCGTGGTCAGCGCGCGCAGCAGCGACGGCCCGTTGTCGACCGCCTCGACCACCTCGAAGTCGAAGGCCGTCAACAGCCTGATCAACCCGTCACGCAACAGGGCCAGGTCCTCGGCGAGCACGACGCGCACGCTCACAGCCTTCCACCTCACCCGCCCCGCCCGTCATTCAGCCCAAATTGACCGGTTCGGTCGCCGCCACTCTTCCCGGTAGGTCCGCCGGGCGATGGTCGACCGCCCCTGTCAGCCTGGTCAGGCCGGGTCATCCTCCGGCACTGTGCGCGGCCTCCTGGTCCCGGATGACCTTGCGCAGGGCGGGACCGATTGGTGCGATGGACGCGGTGAGCTCGCCGATACGGGCCTTGTACGCGCGCCGCTCCCGCGAGGTGGCCAGGACGCGGATCTCGGCGAGGGCGCCGAGTGCGGTGAGTTGGCGGTTGTGGTCGTTGAGGCGGTTTACCGGTGTCGGGCCGCGCAGCGCGCGGCGCACGTCGTTGATCAGCGCCCGCACCGTGCGCGGGTCGCGAACAGTGACGACCGTGCGCGGGAAGATCCCGATCACCCGCGTCCGGTCCACCCGGACCCAGCGGCCCGCTTCCAGGTAGTCACGGGCACACCGGGTGGTGCGCCGGTTGTCCCTGCCGATCCAGTGCTTCCAGGAGCGCGGACGCCCGGACGCCTCGACCTGCTCCAGCACCCGCGTCACGATCGGGTCGTCGAGCGTCAGCGCTCCCGCACCACCGGCGCCGGGCGGGCGGGCCCTGCCCGCGCCACGGGCTCCCGAGACCAGGACCACCTTGCCGGCCTCGTCGATGATCCGGCCGCGTCGGCGCAGTTCCAGCAGGGCCGCCGCGCGCAGCGCCGGTCCCAGGTGGCCGCTGGCAACGCGGCCGTCCATCCGCTCCTTCTCCGGGTTGTAGGTCAGCAGGTAAAGCCGGGCTGGCAGCGAGTCGGGCAACTCCACGGCATGCTCCTCGGGTCCTTGCGGTGTTACGAGCTATGAGTCGCCGTCATCGGCGGGGTAGTCGCCGGCCGCGTCGAGATCCGCCTCGTCGGCACCGCCGCTGGCGAGTTCCTCCTCACCGTTCGGCGGCGCCTCGGTGGCCGATTTGGGCGGCCGGCCGCGGCGCGGTATCCGGCCGACGGCACTTGGCAGGCGGCCGGCGGATGACAGCGCCCCCCGCAGCAGGAACTCGATCTGGGCGTTCGTGCTGCGCAGCTCGTCGCCGGCCCACCGCGCCAGCGCGTCGTGCACGGCCGGGTCGAGCCGTAGCAGGATCTTCTTCCGTTCCGTCACGGGCCGCGGATCAGTGGTAGAGCGAGCCGGCGTTCACCACCGGCTGGGTCGACTGCTCACTGCACAGCACGACGAGCAGGTTGCTGACCATGGTCGCCTTTCGCTCCTCGTCCAGTTCGACGACGTCCTGGCTCTCCAGCCGGGCCAATGCCGTCTCCACCATGCCGACCGCGCCCTCGACGATCCGGGCCCTGGCGGCGACGACCGCGTTCGCCTGCTGGCGGCGCAGCATCGCCTGAGCGATCTCGGGGGCATAGGCGAGCCGGGTGATCCGCGACTCGATGACATGGACGCCGGCCGACGCCACCCGCAGCGCGATCTCGGCCGAGAGCTTGCCGGTGATCTCGTCGGCGTTCTCGCGCAGCGACATCTGTCCCGTGTCGTGCGCGTCGTACGGGTATCGGGTGGCGATGTGCCGAACGGCGCTCTCGGTCTGGATGGCGACGAACTCTACGAAGTCGTCGACCTCGAACAGGGCCTGCGCGGTGTCGGCGACCTGCCACACCACCACGGCCGAGATCTCGACCGGGCTGCCGTCGGCGTCGTTGACCTTGGCCACACCGGTCTCGTGGTTGCGGATCCGTGTCGAGATCTTGCGCCGGCTGGTGAGCGGGTTCACCCAGCGCAGGCCGGTAACCCGGATCGTCCCGATATAGCGGCCGAACAGCGTCACCACCCGCGCCTGCCCCGGGGCGACGGCGGTCAGGCCGCCGAGGAACACGAAGCTGGCGATAAAAACGAGGATGCCGACGACCAGCGCGGCCGCGCCGGCGCCGCCCGAGCCGTCGTCGAACAGCAGGCCCGCGAGCACGATCAGCGCCACCCCGATCACAGAGATCAGGAGCGCACTGAAGAACCCGATCGCGCCCGAGAGGCCTGTCATCGCGCGCTCCCGCACCCGCGGCTGGGGCATGTCGACCACGTCGCCCGGCTCGAGGGTGTCCCGGCGCGGATCCAGGCCGCCTAGGTTGATCGGCACCTGGGGCGGGTTACCCGTGGTCATAGCGCTCTCTCCTCCGATCCGACGAGCGAGCCACCCCGATGGTGGCACCCGCTCGTCGTCTATCAAAGTGATATCACTTTTTTGCGGGCCTCGTAAGCCCGTGTCGCGCTGCTCGCGCCGTCGCGCACCGGACAACCGTGCGGCAGCGCTGTCGGCGGCCGGATGCGGGTGGCGCGAGCAGGCGGGCGCGGTGCGCGCACAGCGCGCGGAAGGGTGTGTCCGGGTGGTAAATACCGGGCGACGAGGTCCCGGACAGGCGGTTCGGTCCGTACCGTCGTCGCAGGCCCGCCACCACGGGCTGACGCGGCCCCGCCGGCTCGTCAGTTCGGCGCGCGGGCGTCATCTCGGCGGCGACCTGACCACGCGGCGTGAGGATTGGTAATGCGAGACCTGCGCGACCTGCCCAAGGGGCATCTGCATCTGCACTTCGAGCTCGGCATGCGTCCATCGACGCTGGCCGAGCTCGCCGCGCGGGGCGGCCTGCCGACGCCCCGGACCACCGGCTTCACGGAATTCGGCGGCTTTGGCGAGGTAGTCGGAGGCATCCTGCCGATTTTTCGGGAGGTGGCCGACTTCGAGCGGCTCGTTGACGAAATGGTCGAGGACGCCGCGAGCGAGGGCATCGTCTACCTGGAGCCGAGCTTCTACCCGTACCCGTACCTGGAGATCTTCGGTAGCGCCGAGGCGGCATGGGAGGCCGTGCTCAACCGCGGCGAGGAGGCCGGCGCCCGCCACGGCGTGACCGTCCGCTGGATGGCGGCCGTCGACCGGGTCCTGGACACTCCCGAGCACGGGGTGGAGATCGCCAAGACGGCCGTCCGCTTCCGGGACGCCGGCATCGTCGCGCTCGGACTGCACAACGACGAGAACGGCTACCCGCCGGAGCCGTTCGTCGACGCGTTCCGCTACGCGAAGGACGCCGGGCTGCTGTCCACCCCGCACGCCGGCGAGCTCGACGGCCCGGCCTCCGTACGCGGCGCCATCGACGTCCTGGACGCCGACCGGCTCCAGCACGGTATCCGCGCGATCGAGGACCCGGCGCTGGTCGAGGTGCTCGCCGAACGGGGAACAACGCTCGACGTCTGCCCGACCTCGAACGTGCAGCTGTCGGTGGTGCCGTCGCTGGCCGAGCACCCGCTCCCGGCGCTGCTGGCCGCCGGCGTGCGGTGCTCGATCAACGCCGACGACCCGCTCCTTTTCGGGCCGACCTGCCTGCAGGAGTACGAGCTGTGCCGGGAGGCACTCGGCCTGACCGACGAGCAGCTCGCCACCTGCGCCCGCAGCTCGATCACGGGCGGCGCCGCCCCCGCCGACGTCCAGGCGCGTGCCCTCGCCGGCATCGACACCTGGCTGTGCTGATGGTTCGCTGTATTTCTGGTTCGCTCCGTGCGGGCACGGCACTCCGGCCCCGTACTCGCTTCGCTCCCACGGGACCTCCGCGCCGTGTCCTCCTCCGCGAACGGGCGCTCCGGCGACCTCGCTGCGGCCCGGCCCACGTCGCTTCGCTCGTGGGCCGGGCCTCCGCGAGGCGCGCCTCCGCGCCTGCACGGTCACCTTGCGCTGAACGTCACCAAACCGAAGCGGGCCCATCCGTCGGGCCACTTCGCTGCGCTCGTGGGGTGGCTGAACAGGGGCGAAGACCGCCACGAGCGAAGCGAAGTGCCCATACGAGCGCTGTGGTTTCGGTTGGCGACGTCACAGCGGCGGATTGACCCATGGCCAGCTTCTGCGGGGCCACGTCGCTTCGCTCGTAAGCGGCGTTCACACCTGATCGGCACAGAATCTGCGACCAGCACCAGTCCAGACGTCCCACGAGCGAAGCGACGTGGTTCCCGCGAGGGTCTGGCACTGGATCGGGCCGTCTTGGATTGGTGACGTTCAGCGCAAGGTGACCGTGCGGGCGCGGAGGCGCGCCTCCGCGGAGGCCCTCCTACGAGCGAAGCGACGTAGGGGGGCCGCAGCGGAGGTCGCCGCAGCGCACGTTCGCGGAGGAGGACACGGCCCGGAGGTCCCTTGGGAGCGAAGCGAGTACGGGGCCGGAGTGCCGTGCCCGGACGGAGCGAACCAGAATTACAGCATGGATCGTCGGCTGAAGGTCGTGATCGCGCCGGACTCGTTCAAGGGGTCGCTCGCGGCCGACCGGGTGGCGGCGGCGCTGGCGGACGGCTGGCTGTCGGCCCGGCCCGGTGACGAGGTCGTTCGGCTGCCCATCGCGGACGGCGGCGAGGGCACCCTCGACGTGTTCGCGGCCGCTGTGCCCGGCGCGCGCCGTAGACCCGTCAAGGTCACTGGCCCCGACGGCGCCCCGGACAGCCGCCTGGTAGACGCCGAGTGGCTCTCGCTGCCGGGCGGGACAGCCGTCGTCGAGCTCGCCAGGGGCAGCGGCCTGCCGCTGCTCGGTGCCCGGCGCGACCCGCTCGGAGCGCACACCGTCGGCCTCGGCCAGCTGCTCGCCGCGGCGCTGGACGACCCGGCGACGCGCCAGATCATCGTCACCCTGGGCGGCTCCGCGTCGACCGACGGCGGCACCGGGGCGCTGGCGGCCCTCGGCGCCCGCTTCCTCGACGACGCGAGCGCCCCGCTGCCACCGGGTGGCGGGGCGCTCTCCCGGCTCGCCGCCGTGGATGCGCGCGGGCTACGCCTCGCGCCGCCCGGCGGTGTGCTCTGCCTGACCGACGTCGACGCGCCCCTGTGCGGCCCTCATGGGGCCGCGGCCGTCTTCGGCCCGCAGAAGGGCGCGACCCCCGACGACATACGCCTGCTCGACGGCGGCCTGCGCCGGCTCGCCACGCTGCTCGGCGGCGAACCCGACGCGCCAGGCGCCGGCGCGGCCGGCGGCACCGGTTACGGCCTGGCCGCCTCCTGGGGCGCCCGGCTCGTCCCCGGTGCCGCGACGGTGGCCGAGCACGCCGGGCTGCCCGCCGCGCTGGCGGACGCAGACCTCGTCATCACCGGTGAGGGCCGCTTCGACGCGACCTCGATGTCCGGCAAGGTCGTCGGCGGGGTTCTGCGCCTCGCCGCCGCCCGGGTCGGCGAGGCCGGCCCCGTGCCGGTCCTGCTGGTCGCCGGCCAGCTGGGTGCGCCGCCGCCACCCGGTATCGACGCGGCCCTCGCGATCGCCACGCTGGCCCGCGGCGTCGCCGCGGCGACCGCCGAGCCCGAGCGATGGCTCGCCGCCGCGGCGGCTCAGCTGGCCGCCGCGAGGGTGGACGGCCGGCGAGCTCAGGACGCGGCGCGCGCGCCAGAGCAGACCTGAACAGCGGCGGGCGGCGACCCACGCTCGCCGGTCGAGCGCCCGCTCTGGAGACCGGTCGGGTTCCACCGCGGCCCGGCGGCTTGGAGATGACCGGGGATCGCCGAGAGAATCGAGACATGGCCGACGATCGGGACCCTCTGACGGAGCTGCGCCAGATCTGCCGCGCGTTGCCGGAGGTGACCGAACGGCCGAGCCACAGTTCGCCGACCTGGTTCATCGGCGACAAGAAGACGTTCGTCAGCTTTGTCGGCGAGCACCACGGCAAGCGCCTGGCCTTCTGGTGCGCCGCCCCGCCCGGCGCCGCCGCCGAGCTGATCAGCGAGGATCCGGACCGGTTCTTCCGCCCGCCCTACGTCGGCCACCGGGGCTGGCTTGGCGTCTACGTCGACACCCCGGTCGACTGGGACGAGATGGCCGAAATCATCCTCGACGCCTACCGGACCGTCGCTCCCAAGCGTCTGCTCACCCAGCTGCCCGACCCGTCCACCGCCTAGGCACCCGGCCGGCGCGACATGCTCCAGACCGAACGGCTCTCGCTCCGCCCGCTGCGGGTCGACGACGTGGATGCCTACGTCAGCCTCCACGCCCACGAACAGGTGAGCCGTTTCCTCGGCCCGTACTCCCGGTCGCAGGCGCTGGACCGCCTGACGGCGATCGAACGGCAGTGGGCCGAGCGAGGCCACGGGCGCTGCGCCGTCGAACTCAGGTCGACCGGGGAGCTCATCGGCGTGTCCGGCCTGCAGCACTGGGAGTCGTTCGACGAGGTCGAGATCGGCTGGACCCTGCGGCCCGACCGCTGGGGCCACGGCTACGCGACCGAGGCGGCCGGCGCCTGGCTCGACTGGGGCTTCCGCAACCTGCCGGACCCCTACTTCACCGCGATGATCCGACCGGCGAACGTCCGCTCCATCCGCGTCGCCGAACGCCTCGGCTTTCACCACCTGCGCGCCGACACCCTCTTCGACCGACCCACGACCGTTTACGCCCTTCCCCGGCCGGAGAGCCGGAATGGCGAAGTGTCGTGACCGTCGCGCGACCCGACCTCTCGCGGGCCTCGTAGCCGCCGGTGAGATCGCGGGCCCGGCCGGCGAGGCGCCCGGAGCCGCGGGCAGCGGGTCCTCGAACGCGGCGACCGTCCTGCTGCTGGTGCTAGGCCCAGGGACTCGGCGGCAGATCTCGGCCGGGTAGCGGCGCGGCACCGCTGTTCGCCGTGACGGAGTCGCGACGCGGGAGGCCGGAAAAGATCAGGGGTGGTCTCGCGCGGGGCGGCTGGCGGGGCCGGGCTGGTTGGCGGCGCAGCGGGGGCAGACGACGGTGGCGGCGGCGGCCGGGACGGCGAAGCGGTGAGTGCAGGCGCCGAGCCAGCGGCGGGTGAGCCAGCGGTCAGGGACGAACCGGCCTACCGGCCAGGGGCGTGGTCCACGGGTAGCGCAGGTCAGCTCGGTGTCGAGCGGCGGTTCGTCATCGACCACGCGCGGGTGTACCGAGGCGCAGATGCCGCAGACCACCTCGGGCGGCGACGCGATGAAGGTGGGGTCCCGGGAGGTCGCCGAGAAGATCTGGACCTCGGCGTGATGCGGGGTCGGGCCTCCGCAGGCGTCACACTGGATGTACCGGACCGTCATCGATCCGTCGCCACGGGTATCCCGCACGAGGGCGACCAGCGCGGACAGCATGCCGCGCCCGGCCGGATCGACGCGCGCCGGGTCCTGGTCGTCACTGTGTCTGGGCCCCACACTGTCCATGGTCGCCGACCCGAGGCCTCCCGGTCGCACCGCCCGGCGGAACGGGCGGCGAACTCCGCCGGTCCCAACGGCGGTTGGGCGGCGAAACCTCGCCACGTGGCCATCGGGACCGCCGCGAGCCCAACCGGCGACCGGGACGACGGCAACATCCTCGGTCGCGCGGGGCGGGCACGGACCGGCGGCAAGCTGGGTAGTGAGGCAGTTGCTCGCCACCCACCAGGAGACCGGGATCGTCAGCCGGCGGGAAGGGCCTGCCGGCAGACAGCGATCAGTCCGCTCGCGAGGAAGGGCGCGAACAGCCGGGCGGCGCGTTCAGCCGCGAGCGCGAGCCGCGCCCCACCTCGCGCCTCGTACTCGGAGGACTCGTACGGGTGAAAGGAGACGACCCGCCAGGAATGTCTTTCCAGCACATTGACGAAGGTGTACCAAGAATAGCGGGAAACGTCGCCCGGACGCGCCAGTTCGCGGCCGGTCAGCGTGGCGGCGACGTTCATCAGCCGGAATGCGTTCGTGGTGGTGACAATCATCGTCCCGGCTGGCGCGGTGAGGGCGCGCAGGCCGTCGAGGAACACGCCGACATCGTCGACACGCTCGATCACCTCGCCGACGACGAGGAGTTCGGCCGGACGGATCGCCGCCCGGGCGATGTCGGCCGGGTCGCCGCAGTCGACCAGATGGGCCTCGTAGCCAGCTGCCCTCGCCTCGGCGACGCCGTCCGCGTCGATGTCGACACCGACCAGGCCGCGCGCGACGGTGGCCAGCCGGGCATGCAGCCAGCGGCCATCACGGCGCGCCACGCCGCGCATGCCGGCGTCGGCGAACCCGACGTGTGTCACCGCCCTCCCGGCCGCCGCGCCGAGCAGGAACTCGTCGCGGTCCACCACGCGCACCCACGGCAGTCGATGTGTCCTGACGAGCCCCCGATCGCCCACGCGTCCGCCCCGCGGCTGCGCCGGGACCCACGTGGCCGCCTCGGGGACACCCGTGGCGGAGGCCTGCCCGGCCACCGTCCGGGCATCCCGCGACCCCGGCGCCATCGGCCGGTCCCCCGCATTCGGATTTCTTCCAGGAATTGTCGTCGCATCGTCCATCACGACTCCCTCCACCCGCCGTCACCGCACTCCCTGGATTTACCAGGAATCCAGCGGAGGACGTCGCCTGGGAGAAGTCCCGCGTTTCGCCGGCCCGCCGCCGCACTCCTGGGCAACTCCGGCGGCGTCGGTAACGCCGATAAACGGACCGGCGTGGCGCCTGGCCGGGCGCCACGCCAGCGGCTTTCCCGTCAGGACCCTGGCCGGCCGCCCCGCCCGTACCTCGCGCGCCGGGTCGACGGGCCTCCCTGTCGGTCTGCTGGCGCTGCGTCAGGCGCTCAGGGGGCCGATCAGGAGTTGGCGGACGTCGGTGGAGACGCACGCTGTTACGCCGCCGGACAGTTCGACCGACACGGTGCCTGTTCCGCCGGGAGGTGTCACACCCAGGGCGGACGCCTCCCTGGTCACGTCCGAGGTGAGGCAGCCCTGCTGGACGCCCGGCTGGGTGATGCGCAGCACGGCCGTCGCCGTGCCACCCGGTGCCAGCAGCGCCGGCCCTGGCACGGGCCTGGAGTCGTCGTGGTCCGCCGGCGCGCCGAACTCGGCCCCGCGGGCGTCGACGAACCGGACGTCGGGGAAGCCGTTCAGCTTGCAGGTAGCCGGGCCCGCGTTGGTGAGCACCAGCTTTCCGTACACCTGCCCGGCCGCGCCCTCGATGTCGTCGAGCTTGCCGGTCAGGGCGCCTGCCGCGCAGACGGGCGCGGCCGCCACCTCCTTGGGCGCGGCACTGGATCCGGCCGCGGCCGCCGCCACGCCGGAACCGCCAATGCCGCCCCCCCGGCCGGACGCCGAGGGGGCGACGGATTGCGCGGGCCCTCGCGAACCCGCTCCCGACGAGCCCGCGGCCACGGTCGCGGGACCGCCGCCGGCCACCGTCGAGCCACACCCGGACCCGGCCAAGACCAGCCCGAACGCGACCGCGGCCACCGCGGCGGCCTTCGCCCTTCCGGCGCGGGGCGCCCCGGCATGCCACCGGCACGCCGGCGCCCTGACCCGATCCGTCCGCATCGCGGGCTCCTTGGTCTGGCAGGCGGCAGCCTCGCGACATGCTGCTGACGCACCGCATTCAAATGCTGACGGAAACGACCGTAGCCAGCGATCGGCGACCGGGAAAGCTCCACGCACCGTAAAACGCGTGTCGCGCCAAGTTCCGAGTTCCCACGGTTGCGATCACGGCCCTGATCGAGACAGCGGAACGCCGCGTCAGCGGCGCAGGCGGGCTCGCCATGACGGCGCCGCGGCGGGCAGCAGCACGGCCGTGGTGATGTTGTCCCCGGCGCCGGCGGTCCCGGCCCGGCCGACGAGGGCGCGAGCGACCGCGGGCGCGTCGGGAGCGGACCGCCCGTCGCCGCGCAGAACGGCCCCCACCGCTTCGGGGAAAGCGCGGCCCAGGTAGTCGGGCACGCCGTCGGAGACGATCAGAACGACGTCTCCGGGACGGCGGCGGCGGCGCTCGACGGACCGGCCCTCGTCCTGGCTCCCTCGGGTACCCGGGCCGAGGAACTCGGACGGCGTGCTGATCACCCGTGGGCGGCCTCGACGCACCAGCGCCGTCAGTGTGTCGCCGTAGCCGATCGAGAAGATCGACTCGTCGACGGCGAGCACGAGACCCAGCGCGGTGCGCGCCGGCTCGGCGACGTCCGAAACGCCGTCTACGGCGGCCGCGGCGAGCGCGCGCACGAGTCGGGCGCCGCCGAGGCAACCGGCCCCTTCCACGGGAGCGGCGAGTAGGTCGGCCGCCGCGACGGCCAGCGCGCGCAGGGCCGCGGTCGCGGCGGCCGAACCGCCGTGGCCGTCCGCCACCGCGAACAGCAGCCCACCGGGGCCGGCCGCCAGCATGACACCGTCCTCGTTGGGCTCGACGGACGGCACCGCCTTCGGCAGCCAGCCGGCCGACAGCGCCGCGCCGAGTGCGGCCGGGTCGCCCCGACGGTTATCGGTGCCGTCGACGCACGCGGACATGCCGGCGATGACCGTCTCGCGCAGGGTCGGATGGTCCGGGCCCAGCAACAGCACCGAACGGACCGTCGACGCCGGGCACGGGGGGCGGGCCGCCACGTCGGTCACGTGCTCAGGGCCGGCACGGCCGTCGTGGCATCCTCAGTCATCACGGTCCGCGTCGTTTCGCGCCATGATCTGTTCGACGAGTTCGTCGAGCATCGCGTCCCAGCCGGGGGCGGTGTAGCCGGTCGCGTCGGCGAACCGGTCGGCCACCAGGCCGTGGTCGCGGGCCGGGCCGTCGACGGCCACTACCTCGGCTACCGCCCGCCCGGCCCGGCGCAGCCGGTCGGCCAGGCGGACAAGCAGGTCGTACTCCGTGATTGCCTCGGAGGTGGCGACATGCCACAGCCCCGCCAGGTCCTCGTGCTTGACGAGCACCCGGTCAACGAGCCGGGAGAGCTCCACCGTCGTCAGTCCGGTGCAGGTCGCCCGACGGTTGCCGGGCACCCGGCCGCGCTGGCTGAGGAACCACTCAACCAGACCGTTGGACCGCCCAGCTGGCTCCAGCCCGATGATCGAAGTCCGCAGCGTCACGGCCGGCGCCTCACGTACCTCTCCGAGCAGCTTGGACATGCCATGGACGTCAACCGGGTCCGGCTGATCATCCTCGGTGTACCGGCCGCGCCGGCCGGAGAACACGCAGGCGGTGCTGATGTGAACAAGCCGGACGGCGGCGACCCGGCACAGCCGAGCAAGCCGGTGCGGGAACACCGTGTTGACCTCGACGGCAGGCAGCGCCAGCTGCCCCTCCGGACGCTGCTGGACCAGACCGATGGCGTTGACCACCGCGTCCGGCCGGAACCGCTCGAGCAGCGCGGCCACGTCATCATGACATCGGGCATCGATCCCGCCGAAGACCCGCTCGGGCGGCGGCCCGGCGCCAGCCGCCAGCCATCCGCCGGCGGCGGCGCGGACACCACCGGCTCGATCTCCCGGGGTATCCGCGACCGCCCGGGCACCGACGCCAGTTTGGAACGTCGCCGCGGTCGCGCGACCGCGGACGATATCCGCTGGGGTGTCCGACACATCGTGAGGCTGTGCCGTCATCGCGGGGCCGTGGACAGTAACGGCGACGTGGTGCTGGGCGGCGAGCGTGCCGGCGAGCTCGTGCCCGAGCATCCCATCGCCGCCGAGAACGAGGACTCTCATCCTCTCCTCCCCGGCATGGCGCCCGCGGCCGGCCGGCCTGGCCGCGCCTGCCCGGCCGGCTGATCCTCAGCCGATACCGCCCGAGGCCGGCGGTCCAGGTCGACGCGCGCCGCGGGCGCCCGCGGCCCCGCGGCCCTGGCCGCCGGCCTACCGGCCGGCACCCGCTCCGGCGCGGCTGACAGACCCGCGGCGGCGCGCAGATGCCGCTCGACCCGGTCGAGCAAGGCGGCCCGCTCGTAATGGGTCACGTAGTACTGCCGGGCGGCGACACCCATCGCCGCCCGTTCGGCCGGCCCGAGCGCCGCCACCTTCGCGATCGCGTCGGCGAGTGCCGCCGGGTCCTCGGCCGGCACCGCGATCCCGCCAGCCGCGGCGACCACCCGGGCCGTCGCGCCGGCGGCCGATGACACCATCGGCCGGCCGCAGGCGAGGAACGAATGCACCCGGCTCGGAACCGTCAACGCCCACACGGGATCGCGGCGCAGTGTCGTGACCAGCACGTCCGCGTGCGCCAGCAGTTCCGGCATCCGCTCGGGCGGGGCACACCCCAGCAAGTGGACCCGGTCGCTGAGGCCTCTTCGGCGCACCTCACCCGCCAGCCACTCAGCGCGCGATCCGTCGCCGATCACCACCCAGTGCACCTGCGCGCCGTGGGAATCCGCACGCAGCCGCTCGGCCGCCGCGACCAGCGTCTCCAGCGCCTGGGCGACGCCGAGGTTGGCGGCGAACATCGCGACGAACCCGTCGGGGATACCCGCCGCGCGGCGGACCTCCGCGTCCGCCGGAACGGGGCGGTAATGCTTCTCCGCCCAGTTCGGCAAGTAGTCGAGCCGGTCGGCCGGGACGGCGGCCTCCCGCAGCAGCGGCAGGAAGTCCTCGGACCGTCCGAGCACCCGGGCGCAGCGCCGGTAACCGGCGCGAACCAGCCAGTCGAGCAGCGTGAGCACCCGTTCGGAGCGGACCGCGCCGGTCGCGTGCATGGTGTGCGGCCACAGGTCCTGCAGCCACACCACCACCGGAGTGCCCCGGACACGTCGCAGCAGCAGCGCCGGTACCAGCGTCGCCACCGGCGAGATCTGGTAGACGAGCACCACGTCGGACGGTGGCAGCCGGGGCACGCCGAGCACACTGGCGCTGGCCGCGAAGGAGAGGTGGTTCAATCCGAGTCGCCACCGCTCGCCACCACCGCGGGAGGCCCGCGGCACCCGCAGCACCTCGACGCCCTCGTGCCATTCCCTGGCCGGGCGCCGGCGGCTCGCGAACACGTCCCGGTGCGGGTAGCTCGGCCGCCCGGTCAGCACCGTCACCCGGTGGCCGCGCTCGCGCAGGCCCACAGCGAGATCGTTGACCCGAAACTGCTCGGGCCAGAAGTACTGACTGACGATCGTCACCCGCATCGGCTCGCGCTTCCTCGCGGCGCCGCGCGCGCTCCGGCCTCGCGGCCCGCGGGGACGGGCCGCCGCCCCGGACACGCTGGGCGGCCTGGACTTGCCCGGCCCGGCCGCGAGCGGCGCACGGCCGGGTCGGCCGTCATCGGTTGGCCTCGACCCGGCTGCCCTCATCGAGCCGCTGGCCGGGGATCCGGTGGCGGCCGGACGGCGCCGCCATGGCGGCGGGCCGGGTCGCGTGGCGCCCGTAGCCGTGGCCATAGCCGTAGCCGTAGCGCCGCCCGGACACGACCGACCTGTTGAAGACGTAGCCGAGCACCGGCGTGCCGATGAACTCCAGCCGGTGCTGGACGTCGGAGAGCACCCGCAGCGGCGTGCCGCGCCCGACCACCAGCACCACCCCGTCGGCCTGCGAGGCGATCGCGGCCGCGTCGCTGACCGCGAGCAGCGGCGGCGAGTCGACGATGACGACGTCGGCGTGCTCCCGCAGCCGGCCGACCGCGCGGCGGAACCGGCCGGTCCGAAAGAAGCTGGCCGGGTCGTCGAGCGCCGCCCCGGCCGAGACCACGTCGAGCGCCTCGGTGCCGTCGAGGTCGAGGTCGCGCACAGCGGCGCTTACCGGCAGGTCGCCCCCCAGGTCGGACAGGCCCGGCTCGTCGGCGACGTCGGCGAGCCTGGTCAGCCCGCGCATCCGCTCGTCGCCGTCGACGACCGCCACCTTGCGGTCGTCGCGGGCCATCGCGATCGCGAGGTTGAGCGCGGTCACCGTCTTGCCGTCGCCGGAGCGTGGGCTGGTCACCGCGACGACGCTGCCGCCGCCCCCGGCTGCGAGCGCGAACCCGATGCTCTCGACGAGGAAGTTGTAGGCCTCCCCGGCCGGGGAGGAAGGCTCGTACGCGGCGGGCAGCGCCCGGCCGTCAGCGGACACGGGGAACTCGGGGACCTCGCCGAGCAGCGGAACGCCGAGGACAGCCGCCGGGTCCTGCTTCTGGTCCGCCCTACGGCGGAACTCGTCGCGCCACCACACGACGCCGGCCGCCAGCAGCAGCCCGAGGAATGCGCCGACGGCGACCGAACGGAGTGGCCTGGGCTGCGACGGCGCGCTCGGTGGGTACGCCTGCTCGAACATCTGCACGCCGTCGCCGTATGTCGCGGTATCCACCGCGATCTCGTCGGCCCGGCTCTGCACGGTCAGCAGCTGGGTGGCGGCGGCCTGGCGGGCAGCGGACAGACTCGGGTCGGCCGGGCCCTCACTCCCGTTCAGCTGCTCGTCCAGGTTGCTGATGCGATCGCGCAGGTTGGCGATCGTCTGGTCGAGCTCGTCGGTGGTGGACTTCGCGTTCGCCTGGGTCAGGTTCCGGACTGCCTCGCGGTAGGCCTGGCAGACGGCGTTGGCCACGGCGGAGGCGCCCTCGGCCGTCGAGTCGGTGGCGGTCACGCTGACCTGGTTGAGCTGGTCCGAGGGGGTTGCCTTCACCAGGCCACGCAGCTGATCGACGGTGAGCCGGTTGTGAAGGAGCGAACGGGTGATCGTCAGCACCTCGGTGGAAGTGAGGTAGCGCGCCTGCGTGCGGACGTACCGCTGCGGGTCGCTGGCGACACGGTTGTCGCTGAACACGCTGGTGGTGCGCGGGTCGTTGAGAAGCATCGTCGCGCTACTCGAGTACAGCGTCGACTGGAGCGAGGCGAACAGGAACCCGACCGCGCCAAACAGGATGGTCACGGTGAGTAGCAGGTGCCACCGTCGCGCAAGCAAGGCGACCAGGCTCCGGCCATTGCGGACAGCGCTGTCCGTCTCCACAGGCTCGCTTCTCCTTCCCGCGGTGGTAGGTGCGACCGACGCCGGCCTTACCCGCCACTCCGATCGCTTTAAGCGATATGATGACTACCTAGAGTGACAATAGAGCCAACATCCCGAAGCCGGTGGAGGCGCGCCGTAGGGCGACTACCACACGCGACGGATGACCGCATCCCGAGGGCCGGAACACCGACGGCAATGGGACATGACGTCGGGCGTTCGAGTCGCTACTTCGAGGAGTACTCAACGCTGGCGAGCGGCACGTGCGCTATCCGCGAACCCGTCAGCGGAGCGAGGTCGACGGAGGGTGAGGGCACCGCGGGCGGATGACCACCCGCTCGGCGTTTACGCGGTCATCGGTCCTCAGAGCGACTCCACCAGCGGCGGGCTGGCCAGCCCCCCCGCGGCTGGGTCGAGGCGCTCGGCGCCCGGCGTGGGCCGCTGCTCGGGGATGCGCGGGGTGGCTGGCAGCCAGCGGCGGGTGTCGAGCACGGCACGGGCATGGCGCGTGACCGAGTCGCGCGGGAACCGGTCGTGGTCGACGAGGACGACGACGAGGTCGGCGGCGGCCAGCTCCGTCCCGTCGAGAGCGACGAGACGGACCGCGGCCGGCACCCGCGCCGGGTCGACGTGCGGGTCCGTGGCGCGGACATCGGCGCCGAGGTCGGCGAGCAGGCTCGCGACCCGGATGGCCGGCGACTCGCGGGCGTCGCCGCTGTTCTTCTTGTACGCGAGACCGAGCAGCAGGATCCGGCTGCCCAGCACCGGCCGGCCACGCCGGTTGAGCATCTCGGTGGCGCGGGCGACGACGTGATCGGGCATGTGGTCGTTGATGTCGTTGGCGAGCTCGACGAACCGGAAGTTACGACCGAGGCTTCGCCGTACCCGCCAGGACAGATAGGAGGGGTCGATCGGCAGGCAGTGGCCGCCGACGCCTGGGCCGGGGGTGAAGCGCATGAAGCCGTACGGCTTCGTCGACGCAGCCTCGATCGCCTCCCAGACATCCACGCCCAGCCGATCGGCGACCATCGCCAGCTCGTTGACCAGGGCGATGTTGACGTGCCGGAAGGTGTTTTCCAGCAGCTTGGTGAGCTCGGCGGTCCGGGTGGAGCTGACCGGGACGGTCTGGGTGACGATCGTGTCGAAGAAGGCGCGGACAGCGGCGAGCGACGCCTCGTCGACGCCGGAGACGACCTTGGGAGTGTTCACCAGGTTCCAGGTCCGGTTCCCCGGGTCGATGCGCTCCGGCGAGTAGCCAAGCCTGAAGTCCCGGCCGGCGACCAGGCCGGAGCCGGCCTCCAGCAGCGGGCCGAACAGTTCCTCGGTGGTGCCAGGGTAGGTGGTGGACTCGAGCACCACGGTGGCGTCCGGCCGCACCAGTCGGGCAAGGCTGCGGCCGGCTTCGGCGATGTAGGACAGGTCGGGCGCGCCCTCGGCGAGCGGCGTCGGCACGGTCACCACGGCGACGTCGAACCCGGCCGCCGGGCCGTATTCGGCCACCGGCCGATAGCGGCCGGTATCCAGCGCCGCGCGCAGGTCATCGTCGGTGACGTCGTCGACGTAGGACTCACCGGCCGCGAGCCGCCTCACCCGACGCTCGTCCACGTCGACGCCGACAACCCGCCAGCCCACCTCCATGGCGCGCATGGACAGCGGCAGGCCCACGTAGCCCTGTCCGACGACGACCAGCTTCCCGAGGTCCTCCATATACATAGTGTCGCTCAACAATTACGTAAAGCTAGGTAGCGGTTCCTCGTGTCGCTCACCCGTCCCGCCAGCCGCGCCACCGAGGGCTTGGGCGCGCGGGCTAGAACGGCGCAGGCGCCCGACGGGGCAGGTGGCCGAGGACGTCGGCGATGCGGCGGCCGGCCTGGCCGTCCCACAGCGCCGGGCGGCGGGGTGGCGGCGGGGTGCGCAGGACCTCCCGCGCGACGGCGACGATCGTGTCTGGCGAGCGGCCCACCACCCGGTTGGTGCCATCGGTGACCGTGATCGGACGTTCGGTGTTGTCACGTAGGGTCAGACATGGAACGCCGAGGACCGTCGTCTCCTCCTGCACACCGCCGGAGTCGGTGAGCACCAGCCTCGCGCCCGCCTGCAGGGCGAGGAAGTCGAGGTATCCGGTGGGCGGCAGCGGCTGGACCCCTGCCGGCAGCCGGCCGCCCAGGCGGGCCGCGGTCCGCGGGTGCACCGGGAACAGAAGGGGGCACTCGCGCGCGACAACGCCAAGCGCGGCGAGCAGCCCGTCGAGCACGGCCGGGTCGTCGACGTTCGCGGGCCGGTGCAGGGTCACCAGTCCGTACTCGCCGGGCCGCAGGCCGAGACCCGCGAGAGTCGGACGGGCGAGCGCCGCGTCGAGCGAGGCCAGCAGCGTGTCGACCATGACATTGCCGACCAGGTGGACCGCGTCCGGGGCGGCGCCCTCGCGCAGCAGGTTGTCGACGGCCTCCGCCGACGGCGCGAACAGATGCTCGCAGAGGCGGTCCGTGACGATCCTGTTGATCTCCTCCGGCATCGAGCGGTCGCCGCTGCGCAGGCCAGCCTCGACGTGCGCGGCCGGCACTCCGGCCTTCGCCGCGACCAGCGCGCAGGCCAGCGTCGAGTTGACGTCGCCGACCACGACGACCAGGTCCGGCGCGAGCTTGTCGAGCAGCGGCTCGAACGCGGTCATCACGGCGGCGGTCTGGGCAGCGTGCGAACCGGACCCGGCGCCCAGGTGGTGGTCGGGGCGCGGGATGCCGAGCTCCGCGAAGAAGACACCGCTCATCGCCTCGTCATAGTGCTGCCCGGTATGCACCAGCGTGGGCAGCGCGCCGTCGGCCGCGAGCGCGTCCAGGATTGGTTTGATCTTCATGAAGTTCGGCCGGGCGCCGGCGACGACGGCGGCGCGCAGCCCGGCGCACGGCCCGCGCCGCTCGCGCCCGGCCTGCGCCGGCACCGTCCGCGCCGGCACTCCCGCCGTCTGTCCCGCCACCGCGCCGCCAGCCGGGCCGCCAGCCGGGCCGCCAGCCGGGCCGGCCACGGCGCGAGGGACTGGACCAGCCATCGGACCATCCACGGCGCGGCTCATCGTCCCGCCTCCGAGACGCTCGGCGGGACCTGATCGAGCGCCGGCCGGGGCGCCGGGACTCCGGGGTGCGTGCCGGGTTCCCCGCCGGTAGCGGCCAGGTCGGCCGGCGCACCCAGGCCAAGAGCGACCGCCGCCGTCAGAGTGGCCCGACTGGACGCGAGCAGCTGCGCGGTCAGCCTGAGCTCGCCGCCCGGCCCGATCGGGTCGCCGGATCCGGTCGGACCGTCCGCGGCCAGGCACAGGGACCGGAAGTGTTCGACAGCGGCCCGGTGGCCCTTGTCCTGCGGGCCGCGCCAGCTCACGTGGCCGTTCACGACGAGCCGGCGGAAGTCGTCGATGCGCAGGTGGTCGCCGCCCGCGACTGCCTCGACCGCCTCCTTGCCCGCGTCGGCCGGCCGGGCGGAGCTGTAGGCGATCGTGGACAGCGTCCCGTCGGCGTGCCGCATGGCGACCGCGACGTCCGGGGCGAGCAGTGCCTCGGCCTCCCGGCCCGCGAGCGCGGTGACCGCCTCGACGGGGCTGCCGGCGAGCACCGCGCAGGTGTCGACGAAGTGGCAGACCTCGCCGAGCAGCCGGCCACCCTGGCGTCGGTCCGCGTACCAGTGGTCGGGCGGCACCGGCCCGGCGGCGACCCGGTAGACGATGGTCAGCGGCCCGTCGCGGCGGGCGAGCGCGCGGGCGCCGCCAAGCACAGCCGGCGAGAACCGCCGGTTGTAGCCGAGCATCAGCACCCCACCGCCCTCCGCGGCGGCACGCTCGACCTGGTCGAGCTCGGCCAGCGTGAGCGCCGGCGGCTTCTCGCACCAGACGTGCCGGCCGCGTTCCAGCGCGGCGACGGTGAGCGCGGCGTGGCTGTCGTGCGCGGACGCGATGACGACGACGCCGGTCCGGTCGTCGTCGATGACCTCCCAGGCGTCCGCGGCGACGCCGGCGAAGCCATGCCGCTCGGCGAACGCGCCAGCGGTGCGCCCGCCCGCCGAGGCGACGGTGGTGAACCGGCTGAACCCGGCGGCGCGGAAGGCGGGCAGCAGTACCGACCCGGAGAACGCTCCGGCCCCGACCCAGCCGACCCCGTCCCCCCGCCCGCCGGCCGGCCCCACGGCCCGCCGGGGCCTGTCGGCGGCGAGGGCGCGGGAGACCTGGCCGGAGTCGCCGGGGGCGGCGGCGAGGTCCTCGGCGGCCGGGGCATCGTCGGTGGGCGGGTAGCGGAACCGGATGGCCAGGTAGGGCTCCGAGCGGGTGGCGACGAGCTGGTAGGCGGCCGGGGCATCATCGACCTCGAAGGTGTGGGTGACGAGGTCCGCGGCCTTCAGCCGACCGCTGGCCAGCAGGTCCAGCACCGCCTCTTGGTTGCGCCCCTCCGTCCAGCGCACCTGGCCGGCGGGGTAGTCGACCCCCCAGTCCTCGTAGCCGCGGTCGTATCGTCCAGGCCCGTAGGAGCGGGCGAAGCGCAGCGAGAGCTCCCGTTCGTAGAACGGGGTCCTGGCAAGGTTCAGGTCGACGTCGCCGACGACGACCAGCTGGGCGCGGTCGCGGGCGAGCTCGGTGGCACGCGCCACCGGGTTGCCCGCCCGGCCGGCGGCGCAGATGAGCACCGCGTCGGCGCCACGGCCTCGGCTCCAGGACCGGATCCGCGCCGTCGTGGCGGGGCCTGACTCCTTCAGCGCCAGCACACCGGCACCGGCGGCGGTGGCGAGCGGGAGCTCGGCGAGGTCGATGCCGGCGACGTCGCAGCCGCTGGCGAGCGCGAGCCGGGCGGCGAGCTGCCCGACGAGCCCGAGCCCGATCACCACCACCTTGGCTCCCGGGCCGACCTCGGCCAGGCGCAGGCCGTGCAGCGCGATCGACGCGATCGTGGCGAAGGCGGCGTCGGCAGCGGGCAGGCCGTCGGGGACCCGGGCGCACAGCAGTCCGGGGACGGCCTGGAAGTCGGCATGGTTGGCACGGCCCGCGCCGCCGGTCGCGACCAGGTCGCCTGGGCGGATGCCGGCGACCGCGTCGCCGACGGCCACCGCCCGGCCGCATCCGCTGTAGCCGAGCGGCAGGTCGGAGCCGAGCCGGGCGCGCACCGAGCGCGCCGCCGCGCCGACGCCCTCGACGCGGGCCTTGTCGGCAACCTTTCGCACCAGGTCGGGGCGTGCCCTGGCCTTGGCGAGCAGACCCGCGCGGGCCAGCTCCGTGACGGCCCGCTCGGTGCCGGCGGACACGATCGTCACGTCGGTGCGCACCAGCACCTCGGCCGGGCCAATCGTCGGGGCGGGCACGTCGACCACGCGCACGCCACCACCGGACACAGCCTGGACGACCTGCCTCACCGCCCGACCCGCCCATCGCGGACGGCGCGCGCGTCGCGCCCGTCGCGCCCAGGAGCCTGGTAACAGTCGCCGTCAGCGTCACCGTGGGTAACACATCCGCCAGACATTCGCGGTCGCCTCATGCCAGTCATCGTAGTTGCCCAATTACATTAGGTCACGAAGCCTGGCCATCGGGCGTCGCATCGTCCGGACGACACGCAGGACGCAGAGACCCCACCCGCTAACCAAATAGCCCTACGCTCGATCACTACCAGTAGTCAACTGATCACACGGGTGTTCTCCCCCCTGACCGGAGGTCGACGGTGCGATGAGCCCGTACAGCAACGCCGCAGGGACCCCAGACGACGACCCGGCAGTGATCCTGGGGACAACCGGACCTCCCAGATCGCTTCGCGATCAGGCAGGAACCCCGGCCGGGCGTGCGAAGGAAGATCATTTTCGCACGCCCTTTGGCCCTCCAGCTGGCGGGCGCGACGGTGCCCGCCGGCCCCGGGTCCTGCTGGTCACCCACTACTTCCCGCCGGAGATCGGCGCACCCCAGGCCCGGCTGTCGGAAACCGCGCGTGCGTGGGCCGCGAGCGGCCTCGACGTCACCGTCCTGACCGGCATGCCGAACCACCCGACCGGCGTCGTACCGCCGGCCTACCGCGGCGCGGTCCGGCGGGTGGAGTGGGTCGACGGCTACCGCGTGGTCAGGACCTGGCTGTACGCGACCCCGAACGAGGGAGTCGTCCGCAAGACGCTGGGCCACCTGTCGTTCATGGTCAGCGGCGTGCTGCTCGGCGCGGGGATCGTCGGCCCGGCGGACGTCGTCGTGGTCTCGTCGCCGACGTTCTTCTCCCTTGGCTCGGCCTGGCTGCTCGCCCGGCTGCGGCGCGCCAGACTCGTCGTCGAAGTACGCGACCTGTGGCCGGCAATATTCGTCCAGCTGGGCGTCATCACCAACCGGCGGGTCATCGCCGCGTTGGAGCGCTGCGAGCTCGCCGCCTACCAGGCAGCGGACGCCGTTGTGACGGTGACGGAGGGCTTCCGCGACGACATCGTGCGCCGCGGAATTCCGGCCACGAAGGTGCATGTCATCCCCAATGGCGTCGACCTCGAGCGATTCCGCCCGGCCGAGTCGGAGACGAAACCAGACGCCGTCAGTGATCCTGGGGACAACGGCCGCCGGGCGTGCGAAGGAGGATCATTTTCGCACGCCCTTTGGCCCTCTAGTGATCCTGGGGACAACGGCCGCCGGCCCTCTAGGCCAGCGGCGCGCGAGACGACACGGGCCCGGCTGGGGGCCAGGCCCGCGGACACACTGGTCGTCTACATCGGCGCGCACGGCATCTCGCAGGGGTTGACGGCGGTCGCCGACGCCGCGGCGCTGCTCACCGATACACCGGTCCGGTTCGCCTTCGTCGGCGACGGCGCCGACAAGGAGCGGATCGCCGTACACCTCGCCTGGCTCGGGCTCAGGAACACCACACTCGCGCCGGCGGTGCCGCGCGACGAGGTAGGCAGTGTGCTGGCCGCCGCTGACATCTGTGTGGTGCCGCTGCGAGCCGTGCCGCTGTTCGACACGTTTATCCCGTCGAAGATGTTCGAGATGCTCGCCGCCGGGCGGCCGGTGGTCGGCGCGGTGCGCGGCGAGGCGGCGCGGATCCTGACCGCGGCCGGCGCGGTCGTCGTGCCGCCGGAGGACCCGGCGGCGCTCGCCGACGCGATCCGCGCGCTGGCCGCGGACCCGGCCAGGCGGACCGCGATGGCGCGTGCCGGGCGGGCGTATGTGGCGGCGCACTTCGACCGCGCCCGCTTGGCCGACCGCTACCGCCGCATCCTCCTCGGCCTCCTCGGCATACCCGAGCCAACGGCCCCGGCCGCCGTCAGTGATACCGACGCTGACCGAGGCGAGGACGAGGACATTGCCGTCGGCCTTCACGAGGGCCTTTCCGATGACGCCGGCATTCGGCCCGACGACAGCGGTCATCGTCACGACGACATCCCCGGCAGCACCGGCGATGGCCCGCGCGAGGAGGTCGGCGATGGCCATCGGGATGGCGCCGACGACAGCCTGAGCGAGCACGACGTGGATCCGCCCACGGCCCCGACCGTGCTGCCAGACGACCCGGTCGAGGTGCCGGCGGCCCGACTGCCAGCGGACGAGCCACCGGCGAAGGCGGGCGACAGACGGACCGGTCGCGGCCGGCCGCGGCGGAGGTGACGCGGTGAGGCTCCTCGTCACCGGCGGCAGCGGCTTCCTCGGCCGCCGGGTCGTCGCTACCGCGGTGGCACGCGGCGACAAGGTGATCGGGCTGGCGAGGTCCGCTGCCGCGGCGGCCACCCTGGCGGAGCTCGGCGCCTCGGCCGTCCGCGCCGACCTCGACGACGCGGCCGGTACCCGGGCCGCGTTCGCCTCGGCCGGCGCCGACGCGCTGCTCAACCTGGCATCGCTGGGGTTCGGGCACGCCGGCACGATCGTCGACGCGGCGGGCGCGGCCGGCCTGCGCCGCGCCGTGTTCGTCTCGACCACCGCGGTCACGACGACGTTGAACGCGCCGTCGAAACGGGTCCGGCTGGCGGCCGAGGAGACGATCCGAGCCAGCGGCCTCGACTGGACGATCATCCGGCCGACCATGATCTACGGCGGGCCGGACGACCGGAACATGTGCCGGCTGCTGGCGCTGCTGCGTCGCTCGCCGGTAATGCCGCTGCCCGGCGACGGGCGCGGCCTGCACCAGCCGGTGCACGTCGAGGACCTTGCGGACGTGCTGCTGCGCGCGGTCGAGTCGGACATCGCCGTCGGACGCCGCTACGACGTCGCCGGGCCGCGGGCGCTGCCGCTGCGCGAGATCGTCGACGAGTCGGCGGCCGCGCTCGGCCGGCGGGTGACCTGCGTACCGGTGCCGCTCGGGCCGACGATCCGCCTCGCCGAGCTCGTCGGCCGGCTCGCCGGCCCGTCACGGGGTTCGGCGCGGGGCACGACCTGGAACTCCTCGCCGCGGCTCGCGCCGAGCCCGCGCGGCGGGCGACGGTGGATCAGTGCCGAGCAGATCGCCCGGCTGGCCGAGGACAAGGCCTTCTCGATCGAGGCGGCGGCGGCCGACCTGAGGTTCGCCCCCCGTTCGTTCGCCGACGGCATCCGGGCACAGGCGGGCCACCGGTGACCGCGCGAGAGGTGAGCCAACCAACCGCGGGCCGCCCGAGCTTGGCCCATCCGGACGAGCGCCAACCCAGCGCCGGCCAGCCGCGTGATGGCCGCCCGCCCGCTGACCGCCGCGCCCACCGGCCAGGCGTCGCGAGCGGCACGCTCGCCGGTTCCGTCGGCCGGTACGCGCGGACAGTCCGCGGCCTGCGGCCCGAACAGGTCGCGGCACGGGTCCGACTGCGCGGGCAGCGGGCGCTGGCCGACCGGCTTCCCGGCCTGTCCGCGGCGCTCATCCGCCGTGGCCCGCCCGTGGGCGGCTGGCCACCCGGCTTCCTGCCCTTCGACGGCCGTTGCCAGGCACTGTGGCCGGACGCGACGCAGCTGGTTGCCGGCCGGCTCAGCCTCCTCGGCCACGTCAGGACACTGCATCCGCCGGACCCCGACGCGGGCCTGGCCACGGCGGACTGGGCACAGGCGCGGGCGCCGCTGCTGTGGCGTTACCACCTGCACTACTGGGACTGGGCCTGGACGCTTACCGGGCTGACCGACCGCGACGCCGCGCGCGACCGGTTCGGCGCGCTCTACGCGTCCTGGCGGGCGGCGACGATGCCAGGACAGGGTGTGCCCTGGTCGCCCTACGTCGTGTCGCTGCGCGCGTGGTCGCTGTGCGGACTACGCGGCCCGCTCGCCGCGGGCACGCCGACCGACCGGTGGCTGGCGGCCGATCTCGGTCATCACCGTGCCTTCCTGCGCGCGCATCTGGAAACCGACGTGGGCGGCAACCACCTGGTCAAGAACCTGAAGGCGCTGATCGGTCTCGGCATCGCCGCCGGGGACCGCGCCGACACCGAGCGTTGGACGTGCGCGCTGCTACGCCAGCTCGACCGGCAGGTGCTCGCCGACGGTGGCCATATCGAGCGGGCGCCGGCCTACCACTGCCAGGTTCTCGCGGACCTGCGCGACGTCGCCGACCTGCTCACCGCCGCGGGCCGCCCACTGCCAGGCGAGCTGGTCGACGCGATCGCCAGAATGCGCGGCTGGCTGTCGGCGGTGCTCGGTCCGCTCGGCACGGTACCGCTGCTCAATGACGGTTTTCCCCTGCCGTCAGCGGCCACGCGGATGCTGCTGGCGAGTCCCCCGCCGCGTGTCGCGGCCCGCACGGACGTCCACGAGGACAGGCGAGCGGACGAGAACGGCAGTGCGGGCCGAAACGGCAGTGAGCAGAAGAAGAACGGGAACGAGGACGCCGTAGCGGACCCCGAACCGGTCTCGCGGGCCGGGACCGGCCGGGACGGCGCTGTCCGGCTGCTCGCGCCCAGTGGCCTCGCCGTGCTGCGCGCCGGCCGATGGCACCTGCTCGCCGACGTCGGCGCGCCCTGCCCCGACGATCTCCCCGCGCACGCCCATGCCGACACCCTGTCGTTCCTGCTCTGGCACGACGACACACCGCTGATCGTCGACACGGCCACCTCCACATATGCGCCAGGACCTGACCGGGCGCTGGAACGCTCCACCCGGGCGCACAACACCGTCGTGGTCGACGGCCAGGACTCGACCGAGGTGTGGGGCGCCTTTCGGGCAGGCCGCCGCGCGCGGGTGACCATCGGCGAGGCGGGCTACCTGCCCGCGGCCGGAAGCGCGACGGCCCACGCGCGGCTCACCGCGTCGCACGACGGCTACCGCTGGCTGCCGGGCGCCCCGAGCCACCAGCGGACCTGGCGGCTCGACGCCGACGGCCCGCGGATCGACGACCTGGTCACCGGCCATGGCCGCCACCGGGTCGAGGTCCTGTTCCACCTGGCGCCGGGCATGACGGCCCGCGCCGATGCCGAGGGCCTGCTGTTCGGCCACCCCGGCGACCCGGGCCGCATCTACGTCCTGCGCGCCGCGGGCGGCGGCTGGCGCACCGAGGCAAGCCGGGTCGCCACCGGGTGGGGCCGGACCGAACCCGCCGTCGTCGCCGTGTACGAGCTCACCGCCGATCTTCCGGTCCGGCTGCGTACCAGCATGGAGCGGTGGCAGACGCCGGCCTCGCGGATGCCACCCGGACAGGCCACGAGCCCCGACCAGCGGGTCCCCGAACCGGGGGACGCGGCATGCACAGCGGAGCGACTACATGCCTGAGACGGACGCGCTGACCTCCTGCCAGGTGGCGACGACCCGGACCGACGATGCCCGCTATCCCGAGGAGCCGCCGTACTCCCCGAGCCACGCATACCCGGAGTACCGGCTGAGCCATCTCGCCGACGAGCCGAACCACGTGTACGCGGCGGTCCGTCGGGTGCTCAGGCTCGCCGGACTCGACCCATCCCGCGTCGACACCGCCCGCTGGAACCCGTTCGGTGACCTCGTAGGTCCTGGCGGGACGGTGGTGCTCAAGCCGAACCTCGTCCGGGAACGCCACCCCCGGGACCCGGACGGCTGGCGCTGGGTGCTCACCCACGGGTCGGTCATCCGAGCCGCGGCGGACTTCGCCTTCGCCGCGGTCGGGCCGTCGGGCCGGGTGGTTGTCGCCGACGCTCCGCAGACGGACTCCTCGTTCGCGGCGATCGTGCGGGTGCTCGGGCTCGACCGTCTCTGCGCGTTCTACGCGGGCCAGGGTCTGACCCTGGGACTCGTTGACCTCCGCCAGGAGGAGTGGACAACCGTCGATGACGTTGTCGTCGACCGCCGCCGGCTGGCCGGTGACCCCGGTGGCGCCATCGCCTACGACCTCGGCGACGCCAGCGAGTTCGTCGGCCATAGCGGCTCCGGGCGGTACTACGGGGCCGACTACGACAGCCGGGTGGTCAACGCTCATCACAGTGGCGGGCGGCATGAGTACCTGCTGTCGGGGACCGTCATGAACGCCGACCTGGTGGTGAACCTGCCGAAGCTGAAGAGTCACAAGAAGGCGGGCGTCACGCTGGGTCTAAAGAACCTCGTCGGCATCAACGCGGACAAGAACTGGCTGCCGCACCACACCGAAGGGTCGCCGCGCGACGGTGGGGACGAGCACCCTAGTCCTGGCGCGCTGCACCGGCTGGAACGGACCGCGGTGGCGGGGCTGCGACGCGCGGCGACCATGTCGCCTCGGCTGGGTGGCGAGCTGATGCGACTGGCTCGCCACGGCGGCACCCACGTCTTCGGCGACGGTGACTCCGTGATCCGCAGCGGCAACTGGTGGGGCAACGACACCGTCTGGCGAATGTGCCTGGATCTGAACAAGATCCTGGCTTACGGACGCCCCGACGGCACGCTGGCCGCCAGGCCAGAACCCGGCCGCCGGCATGTCGTCCTCGTCGATGGCGTGCTGGCCGGGCAACGCGGCGGTCCGATGAACCCCGACCCGCTGCCCGCGCGGCTGCTGACGTTCGGCGCGACACCGGCCGCGGTCGATGCGGCAACCGCCTACCTGTTCGGTTTCGACCCCGACCGCATACCGGTCATCCACCAGGCATTCCGTTGCGCGCGGCTGCCGCTCGCACACGGATCCTGGCGCGACATCGAGCTCCGCGGTGATGACGACGCCTGGCACGGGCGGCTCGGCGCGATCGCCCCTGACGCCGTGCTGCGCGCCGAGCCACACTTCGCCTGGCGGGGCCAGATCGAGCTCACCAGGCCGGCGGTCCCCCGATGAGGCACGCCGGGCTTTTTCGGACCCGAGGCGCCGCGGCGGCGTTCGCCATGGCGGCCCAGAGCCCCCTCGTCGTCGCCCACCTGCGCGGGCTCGCGGAGCTCGCGACCCTCGAACCAGCGGACGTCGCGGCCTGGCAGGCGGCCCGGCTGGACCGATTCCGGCGCCGGTGGCTGTCCGCCGTGCCGCACTACCGCCGCAGCCCGGAGTACCTGCGGGGAGAGCTCAGCGAGCTACCGGTCCTGACCAAGGAGACGGTGCGCCAGGCGGCGGATTCGTTCACCCATCCGTTCGTGCCGGCCAGGAAGGTGACCACCGGCGGCACCGGCGGGCGTCCCCTTGATCTGCGTATCTCCCACCCCTCGTTCTTCACGGAATGGGCGCACATCGCGCACGTCTGGGCACGGGCCGGGGTACGGCTGACCGACCCGAAGATCACTTTTCGAGGCGGGAGCCTTGGCGAGGGCTTCGCGGGGCGGCCCATCCTGTTCCAGCGGACCTACAACCAGCTGCTGGTCTCGCCGTTCCACCTGTCCGACCGCACCTTCGACGAGCTGGCGCTGATGATGCGCGACTTCCGCCCGGTGGCGATCTGGGGGTACCCGTCCGCCATCACGCCGTTCGCCCGGTGGGTGGCGCGCACCGGGCCACATGCCGGACTCCGCGGGGTCCGCGGCGTGCTGCTGGCAAGCGAGGGCGCGTTCGACTGGCAGCTGCGGCTGTTCGAGGAGGTCTTCGAGGCACCGGTGATCCGCTGGTACGGGCAGAGCGAGAAGGTGGTCTTCGCCGGCGAGTGCGCCCAGCACCGGTCCGTGTACCACGTCATGCCGACCTACGGGATCGCCGAGGTCGTCGAAGGACGGATCATCGGCACCGGCCTGACCAACGCCGCGATGCCGCTGGTCCGATACGACACCGAGGACGCCGCCGCACCGCTCGAACCGACCGTCAACCGGTGTGCCTGCGGCTCGCCGTTCCCCGCCCTGCGGGACATCCGCGGCCGGTGGGACCAGTCCTTGGTCTACGGAGTGGACGACGAGCCGATCTCCACCGCGGCCCTCAACTTTCACGACAACGCGTTCGCCAGATTCGACCGTATCCAGTTCCGCCAGGAGCACCGTGGCAAGGTCGAGCTGCGGGTGACGGCGACGCGGCGCCCGGCTCCGCATGATCTCGAACTCGCCCGACAGCTCCTGCAGGACCGGGTGGGTGACCGCCTTGCGGTGTCCGTGTCGGTCGTCGAGACCGCCGACCTCGTGACCCAGCGAGGCAAGGCCCTGGTCGTCGATCAGCGCTATCGACCGACGGAGACCACGGCAAACACTCCCACTCGAAGAGGAAAGCCGTCGTTGTCGACCAGTGGTATGGGCCGGCGGCCTGGGTTTCGCCAATCCACAGAGCGATGAAGCGACGCTAGATCGGAGAGCGGTATGTTGGCCACAAGGAGCGAATGGTGAACCCGCGACCCATTCGCGACAAAGTCCGCGACAAAGTCATCGTCGACTGCGCCGGAGCCCGCATGGGCGGAGCCCTGCGCCTTCTCGGCGAGCTGGACGACTATCTCGCTCGCCGCCCGTCCCCTGGTGTCCGCGTCGTCGGGCGCGGGCACCAGCTTTCGCCAGCCTGGCTGGCCCGACGGGAACGTATCGGACGTCACCAGCGAGCGATCGCTCTGAACAATGTCAGCTTCGTCGTGACTCGCGGCGAACGGTGGGCGCTTCTCCGCAGCGCGCTGCACTTCCTCTCGGCCGACGAAGAGAGACAGTTTCATTTCCCCCGCAGGTTCGCACACTCGATCCCAGTAGTCCGAGCATGCGCCCAGCGCGCCGACGTTCTGGTCGTGCCCAGCACAGAGATGGCCGACCGAGTCACCTCGATCTATCCACATCTCTCGTCCCGGATCGTAGTTCGCATGCATCCGCTCTCACCGCCGTCCCCAAGGCCGCCCGAGGCACGAGACCGGTGTCAGATACTCTGCCCGGTGTTCTTCTCCTCCTCCTACAAACCCATGGGGCATTTGCTACGGCTGGTCGACCAGGCGGCTAGCGCGATCTCCACGGACCTGGCCGAGAGTATTGAGATCATCATTACCGCGAGCAAGCGGGAGGCTGAAGCAGAGGACCTGCTCGGCTCGAAGCACCTGCGGTTCGTCGGCCGGCTTACCCCTCAGCAGCTCGCGCACTTCCAACACGGGTGCCGAGCCATCATTTACCCGACCCGGACAGAATCCTTCGGCTATCCGCTGGCGGAGGCACGGCTCGCGCGCGTTCCTGTCATCGCACTCGACAGCCAGCGCGCCCGAGAGGTCGCCGGGCCCGCGCTGGTCCCTTACCAACGCGACGACTCCACCTTGATTGCCGAGGCAATGCATGATGCCCTGCGCACGGTACCGAGCGGGGAGCGGCACAATCCCTTTGACCCAGATGACTACTTCGACTGGCTCCTGAATAAAACGGATATCGGATGACGACATTCGTCGGCCGACGCCAACAAGGAAGACAAAGTGGACCCCAGTCCCCACCCGGGACCAGGAGCGGTCTATCGACCAGGTTCAGGATCAAACCGAACCTGGTGGGAGGGAAATCCAATGACCTACCACTGGCACGGGACAGATCCAGCGGAGCCGCACAGCGCCGAGCCGCACAGCGGGGAATGGTTCGATGAGGTCGACCGCCGTTTCGCCACCGCTGCCGGGCGGCGCGGCTCCTTCCTGCTCGTCACCGCCCAGGTGCCGCTAGGCACGGGCGCCCGCCGGTGATCCGGCTTGGCGTCCTCGCGACGCACGTCATCCAGTACCAGGCGCCGCTTTACCGCGAGCTCGCCCGCCGCAACCGCGTGGACCTCGAGGTCGCGTTCCTCACCGACGCTGGCGCACGGGTCTACCTGGACCCCGGATTCGGCCGCGAGCTGCGGTGGGACGTCGACCTGCTGTCCGGCTACCCCAACCGGGTGCTCGGGGTCGGCGCCTCACCGGCGCGGCACCCGGCCGGCCTGACCCGGCTCGCGGCCTGGGTGCGGGCCCAGGACGCGCTCGTGGTACACGGCTACGACTCGCCGTGGATGCTCGCCGCCATCGCGCTGGCGCGCGGCATCGGGCGGCCATACCTGCTGCGCTGCGAATCCTGGCGGCGCGGCGGTCAGCCCCGCTGGCGCGTCGTGCGCGACCCGCTGGCCCGCGCGGTGGTGAGCCGCTGCGCGGCCGGCCTCGCCATCGGCGCGCACAACGACGCGTTCTACGCGGCCTTCGGTGCGCCGCGGGCGGTGTTCGCCCCGTACTCCGTCGACAACGACCACTTCCGAACCGGCGCGGACGCCGCCCGCCCCCGCCGCGCGGAGCGGCTGGCCGAGCTCGGCCTGCCTGCCGACCGCCCGGTCGTGCTCTACTCGGCCAAGCTCATCCCGCGCAAGCGGCCGCTCGATCTGGTCGAGGCGGTGCGCCGGCTGGACGGACGGGTGGCCCTGCTCGTGGTCGGTGACGGCCCGCTGCTCGAGCAGACCCGGCGGCGGTGCGCCGGCCTCGCGGCGGCCTGTGTCGGCTTCGTGAACCAGGCCGAGCTGCCGTCGTACTACGGGCTCGCCGACGTCCTCGCGCTGCCGAGCGAGCACGAGACCTGGGGGCTGGTGGTGAACGAGGCGATGGCCGCCGGAGCGCTGCCGGTGGTGAGCGAGGCGGTGGGCGCCGCCCCGGACCTGGTCGAAGGGCTCGGCCATGTCTTCCCGATCGGCGATGTCGACCGGCTCGCCGACTGCCTGGCGGCGGCGGCCGACACGGTCGAGGACCCGGAGGCCGGTCCGAGGCTGCGGATGAGGGTGCGCGAACGGGTGGACCGGTACTCGCTCGCCGCGACGGCGGACGGCTACGAGCGCGCGGTCGAGCTGGCTGTCAGCCGCTGACGCCGGTGACCTCGCTCGCTGGGCCACGATGCCCCGGGGCGCCGGCCCCGCCGTCACTCGTGGAACCGGCGGGGCCGGCCGGCACCGGATCGCCGGCGGCCTCCGCCGGTCCCGCGGCCGCCGGCTCCGCCTGGGCCGTCGCCCCCGCGGGCTTCCCCGAATCCGCGGCCACACCCTCCCGCTGGGCCGCACGGCCCGGGCCGGCCTGGACGGGTATCCGGAGCGCGTCGGCCGGCCGGACCGGCTGTGCCGCGACCGACTCCAGCCAGCCGTTCAGCGCGGCCAGCGCCCACACATGCGACCAGCGCGCCGCCGCCCGGTCCGCGGCGTCGAGCACGTCATGGCCGGCCACCGAGTCGACGTACGCCCACACCGGCGCGCCCGGGTCGCGGACGGCCTCGACCAGCCCGCGTAGCGGGCCCGAGCACGTCCACGCCGCCATCGGCACGGAGAACCCCTGCTTGGGCTGGCTGGCGACGTCCGTGAGCACCGGGTCGGCGATCGCGGCGGCGAAGGCCGCCTTGCCGACCGGGCGGCGGTGCGCCGCCGCTGTCGCCGCGGTCAGGAAGGGCAGATCGACAAACGGCACCCGCACCTCGACGGAATGCGCCATCGAGAAGGCGTCGGTGTCCGGCAGCAGCGTGGCGCCGAGGTAGAGATCGAGCTCCGCCCGGGTGAGGGCCCAGGAGGACCGCAGCCCCACCAGCTCCTCGGGGCAGCGCAGGTAGCCGAGCCGGTCGGGCGGCGCCCCGGTCGCCGCGACCACCCGCGGCAGCGGCCAGACCGCGCGGGTGAGCAGGTCCAGCTCCCACGCCGAGCGCGGGCCGTCGGCCGCGAGCAGCGCGCGGCCCTTCGAGGAGTCCGACACCCGGCGGGCCGCGGCGTCCGCGAGTGCGTCCACCGCCGGCCGCAGCGGCGGGCGGCGTAGCCGGTCGAGGGCGCGCAGCGGCGCGAGCGCCCGCAGCAGCCGGAAGTGCCGGTACCCGCCCAGCGCCTCATCTCCGCCGAGGCCGGACAACGCGACCTTGAACCCGGCGTCCCGCACGGCCCGGCACACCACCCAGCTGTTCAGCCCATCGATGGTCGGACGCTGCATGTGCCGGAAGAAGCCGTCGAGGTCGGCGTCGGCCAGCCGGGGCTCGACGACACGGTGCCGGTGCCCGTAGGCGGCGGCCGTCGCCGCCGCGCGCGGCGCCTCGTCGACGCCCGGCATGCCCGGCTCGGCCGCGACGGTGAGGCAGGTCACCGTCGTGCCGAGCTCGCGCACCGCCCAGGCAAGCGCGGTGGAGTCCGTCCCGGCGGACAGCAGCAGCGAGGTCGGGACGTCCGCTCCGAGGTGCGCGGCGACCGTCTCGAGCAGCGCCTCACGCAGCCGGGGTCCGCGCAGGCGCGGCGCGGGGGGCGCGGCGCCGAGAGCGTCGTCGTCCGCGCTGTCGGCGCCGATCTCGCCGCGGGTACACCCGCCATGTTCGTCGAAGGCGATCCACCAGCCGGCCGGAACGGCCTCGATGCCCTCGAACGGGCAGTCGTCGCCGCCGAGGGCGCCCAGATGCAGGAACCGGGCGACCGCCTCCGCGCGGACCGGTGGGATCGGGCCGAGGCCGACCAGCGGACGCAGCTCCGAGGCGAACGCGACCGTGCCGTCCGGGCAACGGCGCACGTACAGCGGCTTGATACCCAGTCGGTCCCGGCCCAGCAGAAGCCGCCGGCGGCGCAGGTCGACGGCCGCGAAGCCGAACATCCCGCGTAGCCGGCCGAGCGCGCCGACGCCGTGCCGCTCGAGCAGGGCCGGGATGACCCGCCCGTCGCTGCCGGGCACGCCGTCGACGCCGAGCCAGCGGGCCAGCTCGAGATGGTTGTAGATCTCCCCGTTGAAGACGGCGGCGACACCGCCGCCCGGGGAGGTGATTGGTTGATTACCTTCGGTAGTCGGCGTCACGATGGCCAGCCGGGCTATGCCGAGCGTCGCCGGGCCCACCCGGCGCACCGTGCTGTGGTCGGGACCTCGGTGACTCTGCCGGCCGACGAGCCAGCGGACCCGGCCCTCGGCCCGGCCCTCGTCGGGATCAAGCACTCCGGCGATTCCACACATGGATACTCAGCGTATTCGAACGATCTCAGATTGCAAGGAGGTGTATCGCCTACCAGCGGTCCGCCAACTCAGGCACGTCGGATCGACCGCGCAACGCACCCGACCGCGCCGGCCGACAGCCCCGCGCCGCGGCGACAACGACCGCGACGCCCGCGACGCCCGCGACGCCCGCGACGCCCGCGCCTGGAGACATTGCGGATACCAGGCAACACGCCTGCCAGCAAGTCTCGGGTCGACAGCCGGATGGCTCTAGGCTGATTACCGAACGTATCTAAACGGCGACACATTCGCCGTGTCTCCCGCCTGGAGGGTCGAGCGTGCGATGAGCCTGCGGACAAACGCCCCGCGCACCGCTGACGGCCGCGAGAAAGCCGGTGGCGCGGACGACGCTACGGACCCGCCACCGGTCAGCGACGCGTTCGGCACCCCGGATTCGGCGGCCGTCGGACCACGGACGACCGCCGTCATCGTGCACTGGGGGCCGACCGAGCCCACCGTGGAACTCGCCCGCCGGCTCGAGGCCATGCCAGCGGTGACCGAGGTGGTCGTCGTCGCCAACGACGGAGCCCGCCGGCCCGACGACGTGCCGCCGGCCACCGCCTGGCTCGTCCCCGGCGCCAATCTCGGCTTCGCCGGCGGCTTCCGGTTCGGCGCCGACGCCCGGCCGGACACCGACGTCTACCTGCTGCTCAACAACGACGTGCGGCTGCCCGAGCGCACGGTCGTGGCCTGCCTCGACCTCATCTCGCGCCCCGGGGTCGGCATCGTCGGGCCGACCCTGCTCAACGCGGACGGGATCCACCCCGGTGCGGACCGGCTGACCCCGCTGTTCGCGGTACCGCGCCGACGGCGCCGGGGGCGCCCCGAGCCGGCGGACGTCGCGTTCGTCACCGGCGCGATCCTGTTCGTGCGGGCCGAATGTCACCGCCAGGTGCCGATGGACACCCGCTACTTCCTCGTCTACGAGGAGACCGACCTGGCGCGCCGCGCCGCCGCCGCCGGCTGGCGGGTCATGATCAGCCCCTACCAGGCCTGGCACACCGGCGGCGGAACCATCCCCAGCACCAGCTACGTCTACTACTCGACGCGCAACCGGCTCTGGTTCGCGCGGATCCACGGCCGTCCCTGGCAGGCCGGCGCGGCCGCTGTCTGGCTGGCACTCGTCAGGCTGCCCCGTTCCGCTGGCGCCAACCTGCTCCGCGGACGTGGGCTGGCCTCCTGGCGGTACGCCTGGCACGGCCTGCGTGACGGCATCGGGCCGCTGCCGTCGGCCGACTCCCCCTTGCCGGACGAGCCACGGCCCGCGCGCTGGGAACGCCGAGCGGACCGCGCCCGGCCGTGAAAGATCCGGACTAGAGGGCCAAAGGGCGTGCGAAAATGATCTTCCTTCGCACGCCCGGCCGGGGTTCCTGCCGGATCGCGAAGCGATCTGGGAGGTCCGGTTGTCCCCAGGATCACTCGCTGGTTTATGCCACCACCGGACGCCGACGGTAGACGAACCGGCAGGCGAGGACCACCACGCCGACCTTGATGGGCAGCAACACCACCAGGTCCGACACGCTCGTCTCCGTGGTCAGCAACAGGGTGAACAGGGACGCGAACAGGGCGGTCAGCCGTAGGTCGCGCCCGGGGTGCAGGGTCTCGTCCACGAATCGGCAGACCGCGCCCAGGAGAGCCGACCCGACGAGCATCACGAGGAGCCCGCCGTAACGGAACAGGTCGGCCTGCGGCGAAATCCCGGCCGAGGTGTACAGGCCAGGAGGGGTTTCGTAGTACTCCTGGCTGAAGGTGTAGCCGGCGGTCCGGACCGGCTTGCCCGGCCACAGCGCGCGCGGCACCCAACCCAGCACTGTGCCGCTGACCAACTCGAAGGTACCCCGGTACGGAACCACTTCCGGGGTCTTCTGGACGACGACGGCGAGGCTGTCAACAGACCGGACGCGGTCGGCGAGATAGTCGGCGGAGTCGGTGAGGGTGTTGTGCGACTGCTCATCGTCGCGACCGCCGCCTTCGATCGTCTGAGTCAAGATCTGAGGGGCGGCGGCTATCGCCGCCGACGGCGAGAGGTTCTGGTCCGCGTGTGGCCGGACGGTCTGCCGATACGTGGCGTTGTACGGCACGACGACGAACATCAGAACGGCTGCGGCGCCGAGCAGCCAGCGCAGGGGCAACCGGCCGCGAACAATGGCGAAGCTCATGCACACGGCGAGCAAGGTGAACACGAACTGTCCCTTCACCCCGCTGAGCAGCCCGAAGCCGATCTCGGTCCCCAACAGGACCAGAAAGAGCGTCCGCTGGCGCGCGCCGCCGGATCGCGCCAGCTCGACCGCCGCGATGACGAGTGCCGGGAGACCGAGGCTGGCGGCATATTCCAGGATCTGCGCATATCTTGACGAGTTGCTGACGAGTTGGGACGGGTCGGCCAGATAGCCGAACCGCCCGATGGCAATCTGGGTAAGGCGGGCCGCGACGGCCACACCGGCGAGCGCCCACACGGCGACCGGGCGGTATCTTCCGCCACCTTTGCCGTCACGCTCCGATGTCGCGAGGGCGGCCAGCGAATGCCCGGCGCGAAATGCGAGCCCGCCGGGACCAACCAGGTATCCGATCGTCCAGAGCGGCACCCCCAACCCGAGGAGTGCCAGAGCGTACGCCACACTCGACGGGCCGATGACGGCCAGTACGCCGGCCTGCGGGGTTCGCCATGTAATCGATGTGAGTCCCAACGTCACCGCGGACAGCAGTAGGTACCACGGCCCCAGCCGGAACTGGTACAGACCGTACCCTCGGCCGTAGCGGCTACCGATCAACGCGACGGCGGCCAGGTATTCGACCGTGAGAGCAATCGACCGCAGCACCACCCGTTCAGGGACAGCCATGTAGGTAGCGGCGTCCACTCCCCACAGGACGATCGCCACCGCGGCCACCGCGGCCCACGCTGGCGAACCCGCGCGGCGCGCCGCGTCCAGGGGCCCGGGAGAACCCTTCCATGCTTCGGGCCTGGTCGGAGACGGCGAGACTGTGTGGATGCTTGTGGCGGTCACAGGACGGCCTCGAGCAGCGCGGTGAGCCGATGCCCGTACGTGTGTTCGGAATGGCTGCGCAGAGACCCGGCATCGCCGACCGCGCGGGCCGCAGCCGGGTCGTCCGAACACCATTTGATCCGCGCCAACAGCTCGTCGAAGGTGCTGAAAACAAGAACCTCGCTTCCCTCGTCGAACAACGCGGGCAGCGTCTCCCGGCGCTCGCACAGGACGGCGCCCCCACACGCCGTCGCCTCGAACAGCCGACAGTTCACGCTCTGCATCTCCGCCGGGTGCAGCGCGTTGACGACGGCGCGCGCCCCGCGGAACACCGCGGCCTTCTCCTCGCCGACCACGTAGCGCCCGGCGTGGCGGCCAGCCAGTCGAGGTTCACGAAGCCAGCGGGGTATCGGCGGCCCGTAGACCCGCACGTCGACGCCGCGGTCGAGAAGCTGCCCGATCAGGCGGGCACGAGCGCCGTATACATTTCCGACGAACACGAAATATGGCGAGTCCGGCGCCGTGGCCGGTGGCTGGTGGCGGGCCGGGTTGCAGGCCTCCGGCAGATAGTGCGCCGGCAGTTCCAGGACGTCGGACAGCCGGCGGGCGACGAGCGGGTCCTTGAGGAAAAGAGCGTCGTAGTCACCAAGCAGCATCCGCTGCCGGTCGAGGTTGGCCACGGCATCCGGGAACCACAGGCAGACCCGGATCCCGCGGCGGCGCAGCTCGCGGACTGTCGTCGGCAGAAGGTTGAGGTCGACGGACAGCACCAGGCCGACTCCCGCGCGCTCGGCGGCCGCGACCAGCCTGCGCTGGTAGGCGAGGTCGAGGTGGTCGTAGGCCCGACGCGCAAGAGCGAGGACGGCCGAGACACGCCGGTCGGCCGGCCGAGGGACAGCCGGGCCGAGCGCCACGGGGTCGGCCCCGACGCCCGGCAGGCAGTCGAGGATGTTGTCCGCGAAGCTGTCCTCGAAGACCGGCCCGATCACGCCCACCCGGACCGCGCCACCGACCGGGGCCGGGGCTGGCGCGGGTGAGGGCTTGGACGTGGACGTGGACGTCCAAGCGGCGAAAGGGCTGGCGGATCGCACCACGAGGCTTTCGTCGTTCATGCCGCGTTACCTCTTCCGGATTCGGAGGGAACGCCGAGCCAGTCCCGGCGTCCGCGCCCGGCGGCCCGGCGCAGCCTCGCCGGCACGGACCTGGCTGTGATGCCGACGGCGCGCAGCACCGCATGCAGCAGGAAGGCGAAGGCGACGCCGTAGGCGATGCTGGACGCGACGGCGGCTCCGGCGACCCCCATCAGCGGAACCAGCGTGGCGAGCAGCGCCACCGTCACCACTGTCCCGATCCACTCACAGCGAGCCACCGTGAGCGCCCGCCCGAGCCCGCGCAGCACGTCGTCGATCGCCCGGTTGCAGCCGAGCACAGCCGCGCCCGGAGCGAGCAGCCAGAACAGTCCCACGCTCGGCGCGTAGTCCGGCCCCAGCAGCCCGTGCACAGCCAACGGCGCGATGGCGCTGACCGCGCCCATGCACAGCACGCCCGTGGCGAGACTGGCGCCCACGGCGGTCAGCGCCACCCGCCTGGCGGACCCGGCGGTCGTGCCGTCCGTGCCGGCCACCGCCGCGGCGGCCGCGAGGCGGGGCATCGCGACGTTGCCGAACGCGGAGCACACCGGCTGCGACAACATGCTCAGCGAAACCGCGACGGCGTAGTGACCCACCTCGGCGGGCTCGACGAGCAGCGCCAGCAGGAGCACGTCCAGATGCGCGTTGAGCAGGTACGGGACAGCGGAGAGCATCGTCGCGCCGCCGTAGCCGGCCAGTTTCCGGCCAGTGGAGCGGCGCAGCCGGCCCCGTCCGGGAAGAGCCAGCCGGCACAGCACCACGGCCGCGATGGCCTGCAGGGCCGTCGAGCCGACGAGGCAGAACACCGCGCGCTCGACAGTGAGCAGGTTGGTGACCGCCAGCGTCACCACCGCGGTGGTGTAGACGGCCGGCTGGAGCGCACGGACCACGTTCCAGCTGCCGATCCGGGTGGCCTGCAGTGCGAACAGCCAGGTGGAGGCACCGAACACCAGCGGCTGGGCGGCAAAGGCGACCCGGAACGCCGTCACCGCCTCCGGGTCGTCGAGCACCAGGGGCGCGGCCGCGATGCCGGCTGCGCCAACGAGGATCCCAAGCATCACGAGCATTGCCCCGCCAGTGCGGATGGAATCGCGGGCGCTGGAACGGTCCCGCGCGACCAGGTAGCAGATAGCGGTGGTCAGCCCGCACTCGCCGATGGTCGCGGCGGCCAGCATGTAGGAGGTGACGACGGCGAATGTGCCCCGCCCGGACGGGCCGAGGTAACGGGCGAGCAACAGTCCGCCGACCGCTGCCACTCCGCTGACGGCGACACTCGTCGCCGCGGTCGCTCCGACGGAGCGCAGGTATTCACCGCGCCAGCGGGATGACCGCCGGCGATGCTTGGCCCGGATCACGTGGTCTGGTTCCGCGGGAACGGGGTGCGTTCGAGAGCCGCGACGACGCGGTCGAACCGGTCCCACCGGGGCGCCAGCGCCAGCACGTTCGGCGTGAACGCGCCACGCGTGGCGATCCCTTCGGGCGTCAGGTTGAAGATCACATAACCGGCGTCGGTGAGCCGGGCGACCAGCTCCGCCTGACCGCCCTGGCGGGTCAGGAGGCCTGGCAGCATCTCCAGCAGCAGCGCCGGCGACCGGGCGGCGAGCAGGCTCGCGGCGCCACGCAGGACGTCGATCTCGAAGCCCTCGACGTCGATCTTGACGAGGTCGGGGGGCCGGTGCCGCTCGACGTACGCGTCGAGGGTGGTGAGGCGCGCGATGTGGTCGGCGGTGCCGGCGTCCGCGACGGGATGGGCGAGGCCGGAGGCGTCGCGGTAGGTCCGCATGCCGGTCTCGCCGGCCGTCGCCCCGACGGCGCAGGACTCGAGCCGCACCTGCGGCAGCTCGTTGCGCCGGACCATCGACCGCAGGACCGCCATCGTGTCCGGCACCGGTTCGAAGGCGTGTACCTGCCCTGACAGGCCGACGAGTCCGGCGGCCCACAGTGTGTACACCCCGATGTTCGCGCCGACGTCGTAGCAGCAGTCCCCGGGGCCGAGCACGGCGGCGAACACCGGGGCCAACGCCGGCGGACGGTAACGCAGTGTGGACAACGCGCGCGCCGACCCGTCCCGGCAGCTGTCGACATCGAAGAGCATGCCATTGACGAACCGGCCACGAAGCGGGCCCGTGTACTCGTCGGCCGGCCCCTTCACCCACCCGACGACGCGGTCGCGACCACGCACCTCGGGAAGGTTGGCCGCCAGTCGGCCGGCGAGGCGCCAGCGCAACGGGCCCTGCCCATGTCCTCGGCCGAGCCGCCGCCACGTCGGATCGGTCCGCAGGTCCGTCGCTGCTGCGCCCTTTTCCATGCCACTGGTTGTATCACTTCAACTACATAGAGCGACGTACGTTGCGGTCAGTATCGGCCGCCGCTCGGTGGCGAATGTCAGCGCCGGCCGCTGCTCCGCCCGCGCCGTCCACGCCGACAACCAGGAGCGCCTGGCCGGCCTGCAGATCGGGACGCAGTCGGACGGCCGACCGGCGCCAGGGGACGCCAGAAGATCCACATGACGAGCCTTGGGCGGGATCTGCCAGCTGCGCCCGCTCCACCCGATTCCGCCAGGCGATGTCGGCACGCCGGGAGCAAGGCTCCACCACTCCAATACTTTGACACTTAGAGTAGTCGTTCGTGCTCTCTATGTATCGCCCCGCTGTCGGGGCCGAGGCTGGGGCCGACCGCCCACGGGTCCTGCTGCTGGCCCCGTCCGGCGGGCTCGGCGGCGGCATCGAACGCTACCTCGGCACTGTCGAGGAGCGGCTGCGCGTCGGCGGCGCCGACGTGCACCGGTTGGACCTGCGCGGCCCAGCGAGACCGCCCGGCCTGCGGGCCCGGTTGCGCTTCGTGGTCACGGCATTGCGCACCGCCGTGCGGGTGGGCCCATTCGACGCGGTCGTCACCGGGCACCCGAACCTCATCCCGGTGGCCGCGGCGGCCGTGCCCCTCGCCAGGGCACGCCACGGCCCGGTGTTCTTCTACGGAATCGACATCTGGGGGTTGCGCCGGCGGAACCGGGCGATCCTCACCCGCCATCCGGTCCTGCACCCGATAACCATCAGCTCCTACAGCGCCGGCACGCTCGCCGACGTCGGCGTGGCGCCGGTGCTGCGGCCGGGCATCGCGACCTCGTGGCGGGAGACGCTGCTCGCGGCGGGCAGTCGGCGGCCCGTGCCCGGCCCGGTCCCCACCCTGCTCGGTGTCTTCCGGCTCAACGACGCCGACTGGGAGGGCAAGGGGCTGCGCGAGCTGCTCGCCGCGCTGCACATGGTCCGCGAGCGCATCGGTCCCGTCCGGCTCGTGGTGGCGGGCAAGGGCCCGGCGCTCGACGAGGTGCACCGGGTGGTCGACCGGCACGAGGACGTCGAGCTGGTCGAGTCGCCGGACGACGTGGCGCTGGCCGGACTCTACGCGGCGGCGGACCTGTTCGTGCTGTCCACGCGGACCCGTCCGCCTCGCAGCGGCGAGGGGTACGGCATCGTGCTGGTCGAGGCCCAGCTCGCCGGCTGCCCGGTCGTCGGGCCGGTGTCCGGGGGCTCGCGCGACGCGTACCTGGACGGCGTCACCGGCGCCACCCCCACCGACGAGTCCCCGGAGGCGCTGGCCGCGGTGCTGGCGGACCTGCTCTCGGATCCGGCCCGGCTCGCGCGGATGCGGCGACAGGCCGCCGAGTGGGCTCAGCTGGCCACCCAGCCCGAGGAACACATCCGCGCCGTGTTCTCCGCCGTCCTCGGCACCCCGCTCCCGACGCCGCGTCCGCCGCGACCGGACATCGCCCCCCGCTCCGGCCAGGCCGATCCCCCGGCTCCCCTCGCGGTCCTGGCTGCCGGCCCTCCCCGGTCGGCCACCCCGGCGCCGACGACACCGGCCGAGCCGTCCGCGCCTCAGCCGGCGCGGCGCGGCGGCAGCGACATCCTCGAGCAATGACAGCCGAGGGCAGCAACGCCGAGAAGATCCTCCGTGAATGCCCTCGAGTGCCACGGCCGGACGGGTCTCGCGCTTCGCCTCCCCGATATGGCCCAAGCTTCGCGCATTGCCATTGAGACCCGACATCCACCGAGCCAGGATCAGTGACAGCCCGCGAGGCTGCCACTACCTTCGGCAATGCGACCTCCTGTTCGGAGCGACCTCCTGTTCGGAGAAGCGAGCCTCTTGGCGCCTGCCTGGTGCCGCGGGTACGGAAGGGAATGTCTCCTCATGCGCGTTGTGGTCGCCGGCGGGGCCGGCTTCCTGGGCAGCCATCTGTGCGAACGGCTGTTGACGGATGGCGCCGAAGTGATCTGTCTGGACAACTTTGCCACGGGCCGTCCGGACAACGTAAGTAATCTCCGTACGCATCCACGGTTCGAGCTCGGCTGCCACGATGTGACGAATTTCGTACACGTCGCCGGGCCGGTGGACGCGGTGCTGCACCTGGCCTCGCCGGCCTCTCCGCTGCACTACCGCGACCTGCCGCTGGAGACGCTGATGGCGGGCGCGCTCGGAACGCGCAACCTGCTCGGGCTCGCGCGCGCCAAAAAGGCACGCTTCCTGCTCGCGTCCACCTCCGAGGTGTATGGCGACCCACTGGTTCATCCGCAGACCGAGTCGTACTGGGGAAACGTCAACCCGGTCGGGCCGCGCAGCATGTACGACGAGGCAAAAAGGTACGCCGAGGCACTCACCACCGCCTACCGGATCACCCACGAAACCAACACCGGAATAGTCCGGATCTTCAACACGTACGGCCCCAGGATGCGCATCGACGACGGCCGCGCGATTCCCGCGTTCGTCGCGCAGGCGCTACGCGGGCAGCCAGTCACGGTGGCCGGCGACGGTTCGCAGACAAGGTCGCTGTGCTACGTCGACGACCTCGTCGACGGCGTCCTGAGGATGCTACGCACTGACCTGCCCGGCCCCGTCAACCTCGGGAACCCACGGGAGATGACGATCCTCGAGCTGGCCCAGCTCGTCGTCGAGCTGTGCGGCACGAACGTGCCGATCACTTTCGTTCCGCGTCCTGTCGACGACCCGATGGTGCGACGCCCCGACATCACGTTGGCCCGCTCCCAGCTCGGCTGGGAACCCCGGGTCGACCTTCGCGACGGACTGGCTGTAGCCATCGCCTGGTTCGCCGATGCGCTGAACCTTCCCGCCCAGGCGATGGCTGGGCGGCCCCGCCGCAGCCAGCTCGTGGACGAGGCGATACCGGCGCCGAGGCGACCCGGACAGGACACCGTCGGGCTGGTGGGTCTTCGGGCGGACGGCGCGGCGGGGAGTACCACGTGACCGCTCGGACGACGTGCGCGTACGTTTCCGGAGCGGACGACGTATGACATACATCGGTGCCGGCCTCGGCTCCGGCTCTCGGGTGCCCGCATCGACGGACCGGCCAAGGCTGACCATTATCGGGACGGGCTACCTCGGCGCGACGCACGCCGCGTGCATGGCGGAGCTTGGCTTCGATGTGCTCGCGGTGGACATCGACCAGGCGAAGATCGGCCTTCTGGCCGAAGGTGAGGCGCCGTTCTTCGAGCCGGGGCTCGACGACCTGCTGCGCACGAACCTGAAGGCCGGCCGCCTGCGTTTCACCACATCCTTCGAACAGGTCGCCGACTTCGGCGACGTCCACTTCCTGTGCGTCGGCACCCCGCAGCTGCCCGGCGCCCAGGGCGCTGACCTGAGCTACCTGCATGGCGCCGTCGATGCCCTCATGCCTCACCTACGCCGTCCCTGCCTGGTTGTCGGCAAGTCGACGGTGCCGGTCGGAACCGCGGCCGCCCTGGCCGCGCGGCTGGCCCGCGAGGCGCCGGCCGGCATCGAGCTCGCCTGGAACCCGGAGTTCCTCCGCGAGGGATTCGCCATCGCTGACACCCTGCGGCCCGACCGGCTCGTCTTCGGGGTCGCGACAGCGGCGGCGGAGGCGACTCTGCGCGCCGTATACACGCCGATCATCGACCAGCACGAGACACCGGTGATCGTCGGTGACTTCGCCACGGCGGAGCTGGTCAAGGTCGCGGCCAACTCGTTCCTCGCGACCAAGATCTCGTTCATCAACGCCATGGCCGAGGTGTGCGAGGCCGCGGGCGCCGACGTCACCACACTGGCCACGGCCCTGTCGTTCGACGCGCGGATCGGGGGTGCGTTCCTGCGGCCCGGGGTCGGGTTCGGCGGTGGCTGCCTGCCCAAGGACATCCGAGCGTTCCTGGCCCGCGCGGAGGAGCTCGGCGTCGGCGCCAGCCTCGCCTTCCTGCGCCAGGTGGACGAGGTCAACATGCGGTGCCGCGACAGGGTCGTCCAGCTCACCCGAACGGCGCTGGGCGGACGGCTGACGGGCCGGCGGATCGCGGTCCTCGGTGCCTCGTTCAAACCGAACTCCGACGACGTCCGCGACTCGCCGGCGCTCGGGGTCGCCGCGGTGCTCGCCGACGAGGGCGCCGCCGTCACCGTCTACGACCCGATGGCGCTCGACAACGCGCGCCGAGCGCACCCACACCTGCGATACGCCACGTCAGCCGTCAGGGCGATGGCCGGCGCGGAGATCACCCTCCTGCTCACCGAATGGGCCGAGTTCGCCAACCTCGAGCCGGCGGCACTCGCCGAGGTGGTCGCCGGCCAGATCATCGTCGACGGACGACACGCCCTCGACCCCGAGCGCTGGCGCCAGGCCGGCTGGAACTACCTGGCGCCCGGCCGGCCCGGCACACCCGCCATCCCGGCCGCACCCGCCGCGGTGCCGACGCCGCGGCGGACCAGCGAGACGATCACCCCTCAGGTGACGTGCTGGCCACCTCGGGCCAGTCGTACGGCGCGGTACCCAGGTTGAAATGGCGGGTTGAAATGGCGGTGCCCGCAACACGCCGCCGCCCACCACGGCACCGGCCGCCGCACGGGACAGCGCCCCAGCGGGCACCCGCGCCCCAGCTCACGGAGACCTGGACCTCTCCGTGAGCCACGGGCGGCGCGCCCGCGTCTTTGTCAGCGACACGTGCTCCGGACGTCCCCGGGCGCCGATCGCCCGGTCAAATCCCGGACACACCGGAGCCCTGGAGTATCAGGCGGGTTCCACGATCATCCACGCGATGGTTGACGCGTCGGCCGAGGACGCCGACGCGATCGTGAAGCTTGTTCCCGGGGTTCTCGCGGAAACCGCTATCGGTTGAGGGGTGCTGACTCCGGACAGGTTCTGTGGAGCCAGGAAGATCCGGCTATTAGCGGTGACAGCGGTTGTGGAAACTGTAGCCGAACCGCTGGACAGCGCGGCGGCACCGAGGCGTGCATTTGTCCCCTCCTTGACCAGGAGTCCGTTTCCGGCATTGCCTACGATCAGATTTCCACTCGTCTTGAGGGCCGCGTTGGTGGCAAGAATTCCGGACGCATCCCGTTCGAGTGTCACGTCCTCGGCCGCGCCAAAATCGATTCCATCCTTGCCGGCACCCAAGCGCAGACGCAACGTGCCGTCTTGACTTCGGATTCTGGTCGCAAACCCCTTGATGTTCACGTAGGAACCGCCGGTCCCCGAGTCGACGGTCATCTCCCCGCCGTCGCCGGCCACGCCCAGATTGAGCCACTGGCTTGCGCTGACGGACCCTTCGACTGTCGATTCGAGGCGTACGAAGTTCACCGCCTGCGACTGAGTCCCGTAGAGTGACAGACCGTTATAACAACGCACCTCCCCCGCCGATACGATGCCTGGTGACTGAGGTCGGCCGAGCGTAGCCGTCATACTCGTGGCACTGGCCGTCGCAGAAGCCGACATGGTGGCTTGAGTGGGGGACAGGATAGACGCGATCGTCGTGCTGGTCGGGATACCGGTGCCGCTGATCGAAAGTCCCACATCATCGGCACGGAACCCCACGCTTCCCGACGAGACGGTCGTCGAACCATTGGTTGTTGTGAAGTCGGAAAACACCCGACGGCGGCCCGCATTAGTTACCCCGAGCGCAAGGAGGTCTCTTCTGAACTCAAACGGCGTTCCACTCGTCGCATCCACAAACGGCGCATTTGTCGATTCGTCCAGATCCAGGAAGTAGTAGCCGCCGAAGATGTCGTCGCGATCGACGATCAGCTTGTTGGTGTGGATGGTCGGATGGAACGCGTTTCCTTGGGCGTCGATCATTGCGCGTGCCGACAGCCATCTGGTCCGCTCGCTCATCGCCCGGCAGAACGTCCCCTGGCCACACCCGGCGCTATTTGCGTAGGAAATCAGGTTCGACACCTTGGTCAGCTGCGACGAGTCAATTGAGCCATGCATGAAGAGGACGACGATGCTGCGGTTCGCCACGGCCTCGTCGATGTAAGTCTCGATAGTCGACTCGGATGGGGAAAGAATATCTATCCCCGGGACGTCGAACGGGTCCGGCGCATTGCGGCTGACCACACCCCGGCTGCACCGGAAGTACTCGTGCCGTCGACTGACGACTTCTCGTACCCGGTCGTCCGTTTGCCCATAGGGATAGGAGCCCGTCCTGACCGAGACGCCGAAGTCCGTTTGAATCTTGCCGATGGCGGCACCAAGTAAGGTGTCCAGCGCCGCCGGACCGTTGATCGTGTAGTAGTTCAGAAGATCTTCATGGTCCTTGCCGTGCGAGCCGATCTCGTGACCGGCCGCAATGATTGCTTCCACCTGGGCCGTGGTGATGTACGCGTCCCCGTAGACCGGGGATGTACCAGATTTGTCCACCCAGTCGACTGACAGAAACAGGGTCCCCGCGATCCCGTTCGCCGCGAGCAGGGAAAAATACCCCGCCTGGGTGTCGTAGCCATCGTCGCCGGCCCACACCACGAATGGCCCAGGCTCATTACTTGTAACGCTGACCGGAGTGAGGTTGAACTGCACGTGCGCCTCCCTGATACCGGGCGAGACTGTCGCTCGCCATGAGGATGGGGCCGCGCGCCGTCATGGCCTGCGGTGAGATTTCTCGGTCCCGGTTTTCCAAAATTCCTTTGGTTGACGGGACGAGGATGGCCTGGACGGCGGTGCTGACACGGCGCGGCAGGCGGGGCAGAGGTTGAGAATGCTTCAGTTCCAGGGCTCGGCGGAGCCAGCCGCTTTGCCCATGGGGGCGGATGGCGGCGTGGGCGCGGCCAGCGGCTTTGTGGTTGTCGGGGAGCTGACCCTGCCCGCGGGGTCTCGTGGAGGATGACGAGGCGGTCGCCCTCACCGCCGACGCAGCCGAGGTCGGCGTGGAGATGGAGTTCGGAGCCGCCGGCGACGTGGAGGATGTCGCGCATGCGGGACGACGGTCAGCTCGTGCACCGAGCCGGGCAGTCCTGCGGAGATCCAGATCATCCGGCGTGGTTCCCCTGTGTCTGCGGAGCTGACTGGCTGGGGCAGAGCCGGGTCCGTGCTGGCTGTAGGTGGTATACCCGTCGCCGCGCGCCTGATGGGGCCGAGGTTTTCCTGGCCTTGCTGTCCTGGCCGCGGGGTCATGACGCTCCGAGGTCAACCATGGCCGGAGGGCCACCGCCGGCAGGCGGCCGTGGAGCGGTCCCTGAGATCGAAGGGGCCGCCCCGCGTCCTGCGCGACGCTGCCAGCCCGGTACCTGACCTCGGGGTGACGACTGCCCAAAACCAGCCATACGTCGCTTTCAGCGCCACCCCCGCGTGTACGCCCGCCTTGGCGACGTCCACCGCCACTACCTGCGATCGTTCGCGATACAGACAGAGCGGGTAGCTCGGCGGAGGCGGCGTCGTGGGGCCGAGGCCGCGGGCTGCTCGCCCACACCAGAAGCGCTGGCCCCAGCCCGGACCGAGGTCACCTACGGCGCCGCCTCCACCTACATCGACGGCGAGCAGATCCAGCTGTGCCGCGGCAGGTCAGCGCACTCGTTCGCGCCCTGCCGTGCTGGCGCCACATCGGTACGGTCCGCGGCTCGCTCACCGCCGCAGTCTCGTTCGCACCACTGTATGCAATAGGAAATTTGCCCAGAGTGATAGAAGCGCGGCGACTCAGGCCGTCCGACGCCAGTAAACCCCCGATGGGTCGATCCTCAGGATCTCTTCGGTGACCCCGTGATCGCGCCGGAAGTCGTCGACGGCCCGCCGGCACCCCTCGATGACGCCGTAGTCGTCGATGATGCAGAAGCCCCCGACGGACAGCTTCGGGTACAGCGCGGTCAGGGCCTCCATCGTGCTCTCGTACATGTCCCCGTCAAGGCGCAGCACGGCGAGCCGCTCGATCGGCGCGGCCGGCAGGGTGTCCCGGAACCACCCCTTCAGGAAGCGAACCTGCTCATCGAGAAGCCCGTACCGGCGAAAGTTCTCGCGGACCTCGGCCAGCGAGACGGCGAGCACCGTCACCTGGTGGTGCAGGTCACCGGCGTCCGCCGGGTAGCGTTCCGCGTCGGGCCGCGGCAGGCCCGCGAACGAGTCGGCGACCCACACCGTGCGAGCGGTGTCGCCGTACGCGGCGAGCACCCCGCGCATCAGGATGCAACTGCCACCGCGCCACACGCCGGTTTCGATCAGGTCGCCAGGGACACCGTCGCGGATCACCTGCTCGACGCAGTACCGCAGGTTCTCCAGGCGGCGATCACCCACCATGGTGTGCGCCAACCTCGGCCAGTCCAGACCCTCGGCGCGCGCCCGCAGGCTCGACTTCTTGACGACCTCCAGGCCGTACCTGGCCGACAGCCTGTCGGTGACCGCCCGCACGGCCGGACGCGGCGCCCAGAGCGTCCCGTCTTGGGCATCCCACAGCGCGAAGGTAAGGGTGGCATGCAGGAGGCTGAGGTAACGCGCGCGCAAGTCCTCGGCGGCTCGCGGCAAAGGGATCCCGCCGTCAGGGTGCTCGGGCGTGTCGGGGGCCGACGCCGGCTCGAGCGCCGCCTCCCCAGCGGCGGCACGGTCGCTCGTGCCCGTCTCGGAGGTGGCACCGGCCGTCCTCGGACTCATCATGATCATCCTCCCGTTACGTTGTCAAAGTCGTCGAATGAGATGCAGGATCGACGAGGCCCGCCGACGGGTCGGGACGCTCGGGCGGCCCACCAGTCGCTGGCCGGCGGTCCGGACAGCGGCCGGCGCTTTCGTCGAAACCTGGCCCCTCACCCCGAACAACTCCGTCGCGGGACGTCAGGACGCCTCGTTGACGCCGACCCCGACGCGCGCCGGATCCGGCTCCCGCCCGTGCCGGGTCCGGCTCACGACGGCCGGCGACACGGTGGCCACATCCGGCGACGACGCGCTCGACCGCCCCGGTGCGCCATCCTCCAGCCAGTCGGCCGGCACCGCGATGACGTTCTGAATCCGCGGCGGCGAGCCCGTCCAGGTCAGGGGCACCAACCGGCTCTCGTCGGGGAGATAGCGGGCAGCGACATAGCCAATCTCGGCGAATGACTCACCGAGTCGGACAGGATCGTTCCACTCGACGACGAGCGCCGGCCGGCAGCGCTGGAACAGGCCGCGTGCGCCAGCCAGCACGGCCGGCTCCAGACCCTCGACATCGATCTTGATAATGCCGACCGGCTCGTCGGACAGTTCGCTGTCGAGCCGCACGATCGGCACACGTTCGATCGGCCGCCCCGTGGACGTGCCATCGACGACATGGTTGACGGTGTCGAGTCCGACGGTGAGTTCGACCATGCCGTTCGTGTCGCCCACAGCCGCGCGCCGGGCGTCGACCTCCAGCCAGGGATTCAGCCGTAGGTTCTCGGTCAGCCGCAGGTACGTGGCCGACGACGGCTCGAATGCCACCACCCGGACCCCCGGACGGCCGGCAGCGAGCAGTGTGTAGGTGCCGACGTTTGCGCCCACGTCCACGAACACGTCGCCCGGCCGAAGCGTGTCGCGGACAAACCGCATCGACTCCCATTCCGGCAGTCGGCAGTAAAGCATCATGGACGCCGCCGTGGCGTGCGGATGGCAGCGCATCCGCACTCCGCCAGGCAACTTGACCGTAACCGGCCGCCGCGCCGTGCGCTGCCACACCTGCCAGCCGACCCAGCGCCCTAGCGCGCGTACCCGAGCGTCCCGCACCTCGGGATGCGCCCAAATGAACCGACCCGTTGTCCGAGCGTCTCCGGCGGCGGCCAGGAGGCCGTCCAGGCGGGAACGCGTCCATGTGCGTGAGACATCGACCACTCACTTAAAGTATCAGGACGGTTACTAAGAGCACTGGAAGTTGGCGACGACACCCGCTCGCCACTCGCAGAACAGTCGTCATCCAAGGCTCGATGCTCATGGAATCCACTCGGATCCGTAGTTTCCGGCCGATCCCTCCAGACCGCGGGCCCACCCCGGCGTCTCCGACCACCAGGTGATCAGGAAGACGGCGACGGATCGACACTGGCGGCCGGCGGCGGGCCGCCCGGACACCCATCAGAGCAGATGGTTGACAATGTTGCCAGATATGGAAATAATTTCCTCATGGATGACAACGTGTTCACGTCGAGCCTGCACTACCGGGATCCGAAGGCGGCGCTGGCCTGGCTGGCCGAGGCGTTCGGGTTCGAGGTGACGATGGCGATCGACGGGCCGCCGGAAGCGCCGGAGATGTGCCACTACGAGATGAGCTGCGCCGGACGCGGAAGGATCATGATTGGCGCGGAGTGGACCGCGCTCGCCCGCAGCCCGGCGAGCGTCGGCGGAGCCAACACCCAGCGGGTGCACCTCCAGCTGCCGGGCGGGCTCGACGAGCACTGCGAGCGGGCCAGGGCCGCCGGCGCGGTGATCCAGGCCGAGCCCACCGACCAGTTCTACGGCGACCGGACCTATCGGGCCGTCGACCCCGAGGGGCACTGCTGGACGTTCTCTGCTCACGTCCGTGATGTCACGCGCGAGGAGGCCGAGGCCGCGCTGGGGCAGCCGATCACGGCCACCGGCTGGGCATGAGCGAACCCGCGCCCGCGAGGCTGGACGAGACGCTCGCCGCGCTGGCCGACCCGGTCCGGCGCCGCGCCGTGGAGCTGCTCGCCGAGCGGCCGCGCCGGGCCGGCGAGCTGGCCAAGGAGCTCGGCACCGCGCCATCGGCGATGAGCAAGCACCTGCGGGTGCTGCGCCAGTCCGGCCTGGTGACCGAGACCAGCCCCGAGTTCGACACCCGGGTGCGGATCTACGCGCTCTCCTCGGCGCCCATGCTGGAGCTCCGGCGCTGGCTCGCCGTCGCCGAGCAGGCCTGGGCCGAGCAGCTCGGCTCCTTCGCCGCCCACATCGAGCGCGACACGAACGGCACGAACGACGAGGCTGAGGAGTCGCGGGCGTGACCGAAGGATCGCGCGTCCTCGTCGCGCTGCGGGTGCCAGCCCCGGCGGCGCGGGCATTCACCGTGTTCACGGCGCAGATCGCCGACTGGTGGCGACCCAACGGCCTCTTCTCGTTCAGCGCTCGAACGGGAACCCTGGCCTTCGAGCCAGGCCCCGGCGGCCGGTTGGTCGAGACCTACGACGACGGTGACTCGTTCGTGGTCGGCCACATCCGCGTCTGGGACCCGCCCAGTCGACTGGTGCTCAGCTGGCGCCACGCCAGCTTCGCCCCCGATCAGGAAACCGAGCTGCATGTCCGGTTCGACGAGATCCACGACGACCCCGCCGGCCCACCCGTCCAGACCCGCGTCACCGTCGAGCACTTCGGCTGGGACCGGATACCGCCCGAGCACGCGGCCCGCCACGGCTTCCCGCTCGCGGTCTTCCAGCTCCGCTTCGCCGAATGGTGGCGGTCCCAGCTGCGGACCCTCACCCTCGTCGACCTCGAGCCCGCCTGCTCGGACGGCGCCGGGCCACCGGGTGAGGACACAGCATCGCCGCGATGACCGGGAAGTCGGCAGGATGCCACCGCCGCGGCATGCATGACCGCCAGGTCAGGCGGTCGGCGATGGCGATGTGGGCGCCTGTGGCGGAGGCGCGGCGGGGGCTGGGGAGGGCAAGACGGGTCGCGATGTCGAGGAGCGACTCGTCGCTCCAGCCCGTCCCGCCCGCGCGGCTTCCGCCGCCGTCACTGTCACCACCGCCGTCACTGTCACCACCGCCGTCACTGTCACCACCGCCGTCACCGTCACCACACGCACCTCCGCCTCGGCCAACCCAACGTCAGACGGCCGGCGGCTGCTCCTGGGATGTCTGGGTGGTGGGCGCCGAGCCGTTCCGGGAGCCGAGGCGCCGGACCGCGACGCGGCGCAGGGTCCAGGTGATGACGCCGGCGTCCGGTGGCGCCGACGTCAGCGCCGCCAGGTCGGTGGCGAGCCGGTCGAGCTCGGCCTCGCGGTCACGGAACAGCGGGTCCGTCCGCCAGACGGCGAGGTTCATGCCGAACATCGCCGCCGCGGCGGCGACCGGCGGGCTCAGCCGCTCGGTGGCGTTGTACTCGACCTCGAAATCCGGCGTCGGTTGGTGGGCGGCCAGGTCGTGCAGCGCGGTGTTGAGCAGCCGGCCGGCGTGCAGTGTCGTGCCGCGGGCGGCGAGCAGGCGCCTGGCGTGGTCGAGGTAGGCGGCGAGGACGGGCTGGTCGGTGTCGATGGACTCGATCTCGTCGAGCAGCAGCACGCCGTGCGGCGCGAGCTGGGTGACCCAGCCGCCGATGGCCGTGGTCACGTCGGCGAGGTGCGCCAGCAGGAGCCGTGCGTAGACGACGTCGGCGCCGCGGGCCTGTGTGGGGAACGGGACACGCCGGATGTCGTGACGAGCGAACTCGATCTCGCCCGCTTCATCAAGGCCGGCGCCCGCGGCGCTCTCGTCGCCCGCCTGCTTCTCAGCGTGGGGGGAGCCGTGCGCGGCGGCGAGGAACGCCCCCGACGCGTCCAGCCCGACCGTGCGCCGCGCGCCGGTGGCCGCCGCGAGCAGGCGGGTCGTGTGGCCGGGCCCACAGCCGAGATCGACAGCGAGCGCCGGCTCCGAGCCCTGAGACACCCGCGCGGCGACGAACGCCCGCGACCCCGGATCGAAGATCTCGGAGACCAAGGCGAGCCGGCGTACCGCCGCCTCGGTGTCCCGGAAGGCATACGGAGTGAGGATCTCGAACGTTGGCTCGACGGTGACCGGGCAGGCGAGCGACGCGGCGATGTAGCACTGCTGGTGCGCCAGCTGGACGAGCCGGCGCAGCCGGTCCTCGGCCGCTTCCGTGACGGCCGTGATCCGCGGGCGCAGCGTGATCTCGGTGATCCGGCCACCGCCTTTGCCGTCCTCGGTCATGACGGCGTGGCCGCTGTCCTGGTAGTCCCGCACGTCGATCCGGGCACGGGCGGCGACCGCGAGAAACGACAGTAGCTGGCAGGACGCCGCCGACAGGACCAGAAGCTGCTCGGGATTCAGCAGTGCCGGGTCGCCGCGGAACGCCGGGTCCGCGGACAGTCGTACGGCCGGCGCGACGGTACTCGCGTGCCCCACGTGCGCCCGCGAGTACCGCTCGTACCCGGCCCCGGTGGACCCCGACCACGAGCAGGTGACCGAGTAGGTGTGCGTCGGCGGATGTGGCTGGGTGGCGTGGGTCTGCGCGGCAGCGACCATGCCCGCCATCCTCATCCAGGCACCGGCGCCTCGTTAAGAGGAATTTCGCGGGTAGTGCCCGGACAGCCGATCCGTCCGCGTTGTCTCAGCGAGGGCTCGACGTCGGACGGTCCGCCCCCCGCGGCGCTTCCGCGTGCCGGCCGAGACCGGTCCAGCCCGCGGTGCCCGCGGCCGGGCGCCCGCCGGCCATCGCCTCGCGGCGCAGCGTGCCACCCGTCACCAGCAGGTTCACGCCGTAGACCAGCAGGAACAGCCCGAACAGCAGCGCCAGACTCAGCGCGCCGGCGTACGGGTGCGTGAACACGACGATCCCGAACAGGATGCTGGCGACGCCGAGGAGCCCCAGGCTGAGGCGGAGACCGCCAGGACGCTCAGACGCGACGGCCGACCCGATCTCGATCACTCCGGTGACTACCGCCCAAGCCGCGACCCAGATGGCCAGCACGAACACGGTGATGCTCGGCCAGGCGAGCGCCACGATTCCAGCCGCGATGTCCAGCAGCCCGAGCAGCACGTGGCCGGCGACCGAACCGCCCCGGTCGCTGGCGTACGCGCGGTAGAACTGGCCGATTGCGTCGCAGAACACGTAGATCGCGAACAGCGCCACGAGTGTGGCGATGGTGATGCTGGGCCAGGCGATGGCGAAGATCCCCAAAATCACCGCGACCGTGCCGCGTACCAGCAATGACGTGGATTCCGACCGGACCATGTCCGCTCACCCCCTGAGTGCGCCTGATCTCTCTGCGTGTACATGCCCAGTTGAGATCGGACGACGCCCGCGACGGCCGACTGGCCGGCGCCCGGCCAGCCGGGACCACGTGACCATGGCGGGCTCCCCACGCGGCCCGAGGCCGGTTCAGGCGACGGGGATGTCGCGGCGACGCAGGCCGGCCAGGCCGGCGGCGCCGAGGGCCACGGCCAGGACGCACAGGACGGCCAGCGGCACAGCGGTGACGGAGCCACCGGGAGGGCGGGTCGCGTGGGTGAAGGGAGAGACGTCGAGGAGCCAGTGACTGAGATTCAGGCCGGAGCCGACGAGGCCGATGAGCAGGCAGGCGGCGAGTGTCGCCCAGCTGACCGGCCACAGGCGCGGGACCAGGCCGAACAGGGCGAGCGCGAGCGCGGCCAGCACCGCGACGGCGGGCAGTTGCACCCCCGCCGAGCTGACCCCCCTGGCCGTCTCGTGGCCGATGTCGCCGGAGTTGGCCCCGTACACGAGTCCCGTGACGGCCCCGGCGACCAGCATCGCGAGGGCCGGGCCGAGAACCGCGAAGACGAGATGGCTCGTGGCCCAGCGCAGCCGGCCGACGGCCGTGGTCAGGACAGGCTCCGCGCGGCCGCTCGCCTCCTCGGCGCGCAGGCGCAGCACCGCCTGGATGGCGTAGCCGGCGGCGATCATCCCGAGGAGGGACATGATCGAGGCCAGGTAGGAGCTGACGAGCTCAGCCCGGCCGCCGAGGCGGGTGAACACGTCCCGCAGGCCCGGGTTGTCGCCGACCAGGTCCGTCACGCCGCTCGCGACGCCACCGAAGACGACACCGAGCAGCGCGAACCCGGCGACCCAGCCGGCGAGCAGCCCCCGATGCAGCCGCCAGGCCAGCGCCAGGGGCGAGCCGAACGCCGGCCGCGCCGTCGCCGGGCCGAGCCGGTCGGGCAGCAGGCCCGCGCCGAGGTCGCGCCGCGCCGACAGCGCCGTTGCCACCGCGACGAGACCGGCGACGATGCCCGCGATGACCGCGAACACCCACCAGTGCCGCGCGCCGGACGGCCCGGCGAACGGGTGGACGCGTTGGAGCAGCCCGATCGGCGAGAACCACGACAGCCATTCCAGCGCGCCCCCGGCACCGCCGGGGGTGGCGGAGCCGCCGCGATCACCGAGGATCCGGGCGGCGTAGGAGGCCGCGAGCACGGCGACGCCGATCCCGCGCGCGGCGCCGGCGCTGGTCGTCAGCTGCGCGGCCACCGCCCCGACGCCCGCGAAGATCCAGCCGGCGGCCGCCCATTCCAGGCCCACGGCGACCGACCCGGCCACGGGCAGGCCGCGCAGGCTCAGCGCGACCGCGGTCAACAGGGCGGTACCCAGGTTCGCCGCGAACACGACCGCGAGCGCCGCGGCCAGGCCCGCCTGCCGGCCGACGACCGTCGAACCGACCAGCTCGCGCCGGCCGGCCTCCTCCTCGGTCCTGGTGTGCCGGATGACGGCGAGCAGGCTGATCAGGCCGACGACGACCGGGATGAAGCCGCCGCGCCAGGTGACCAACTCGCCAAGGCTGGAGCCCGAAAGCCTGCCGTAGAGCGCCGTGAACGCGCCGTTGTGCGCGCTGGTCGCGGCGAAGCGCGCCCGGTCCGCGGGCGTCGGGTACAGGTCGGCGAACGTCACGGCGAAGCTGACCGGGAGGATCCCGACGACGTAGACCCAGATCGGCAGCAGCACCCGGTCACGCCGCAGCACCAGCCGCGCCAGGGCGCCGGTCCCCCGCAGGCTGGTCATCGCCGCGCCTCCGCCCGCCCGTCGCCGGTGGGGGCCGCCTCGGCGTCCGCGCCGACGCCGCCGTCGGCGTGGCCCGCGCCGACGGCGGCGTCGGCGGGCACGCCACCGGATGCGGCCGTGCCTTCCCGGCCGCCGGTCCGGTCGTAGTGGCGCAGGAACAGCTCCTCAAGCGTGGGTGGCTTGCTCACCAGGCCGCGGACCCCGGCCGAGGCCAGCCGCGACAGAGCGGGGTTGAGCGCGTCGGCGTCCGCCTCGAAGCTGACCCGGTAGCCGTCGGTCACCAGATCGTGGACGCCGGGCAGGCTGGCGAGACCGGCGGCGGTCGCCGCCGTGTCGGCCGTGGCCGCGAGGTCCGCCGCCACGACGGTCCGGGTGAGGTGGCGCATGTCGGCGAGGGTGCCGGCCTCGACCGTCCGCCCGTCGCGGATGATCGTGACCCTTTCGCACAGCGCCTCGACCTCGTCGAGGAGGTGGCTGGACAGCAGCACCGTGCGCCCGCCCCGGCGCCGCTCCTCCTGGATGTACTGACGGAACTGGTCCTCCATCAGCGGGTCGAGGCCGCTCGTCGGCTCGTCGAGCAGCAGCAGCTCGACGTTGGACGCGAACGCGGCGACAAGCGCGACCTTCTGCCGGTTGCCCTTCGAGTAGGACCGGCCCTTCTTGCGCGGGTCCAGGTCGAACCGCTCCAGCAGCTCGGCCCGCCGGCGCCCGTCCAGGCCGCCGCGCAGCCGGCCGAGCAGGTCGATCGCCTCACCACCGGACAGGTTCGGCCACAGCGTCACGTCGCCGGGTACGTACGCGAGCCGGCGGTGCAGCTCGGTCGCGTCCCGCCAGGCGTCCTCGCCCAGCACGGTCGCCTTCCCCGCGTCGGCCCGCATCAGCCCGAGCAGGATGCGCAGCGCCGTGCTCTTGCCTGCGCCGTTGGGCCCCAGGAAGCCGTGCACCTCCCCGGTGTGCACGGCCAGGTCCAGCCTGTCGAGGGCGCGGGTGGCCCCGAACGTCTTGACCAGCCCTTCCGCGCGGATTGCCTCGCTCATGGTCGGGGGCCCTTCGTCACTGTGCCCGCCGGCGCCGCCGCCGGCGCCGAGGGCGCGGACGAGAACGGCGCGCGTGCCTGTAGCTGGTCATATGCGGCCCGTGCCTGGGCGGCCTGGTCGTCGGTGAGCAGCGGGTGCGTGTAGATGTCGAGGATCGCCCTGCCGAGCCGGATATGCCCGCTCGCGTCGAGGACGTCGGCACCGAGCGCGCGCGAGACCTGGTCATGCAGCATGAGCAGCCCGGTCTGCATGGCGACCAGCGCTGCGGCGAACGCCCGCGGGTCGTCCGGCCTGGTCGGAAGCCGCCCGTCCTGGGCCCACTGCTCGGCGAGGTCGACCATGCGGTCGAACAGCGCGGCGGCCGACGGCGAGCCGTCGACCAGCGACCGCGCCAGGTAGCGCTGCATCAGCAGTATCGACGGGTAGACGGCCGCCATGAACGTGGAGTCGGCCAGTCCCCCCGCGAGGATGGCCTCCTCCTTGATGGCCATCGCGTGGTCGAGCGCGTGCACGTCACACGCGTCGCGCAGCGCCTCCTTCGACCCGAAATGGTGGCGCACCAGGCCCGACGACACGCCGGCCGCCGAGGCGACCCCCCGGATCGTCGTCGCCTCGAAGCCCTGCTCGGCGAACAGTCGCAGCGCCGCGTCCCGGATCCGCGCCTTGGCGGTCAGGTCCTCGTTCGCTCGCTCCATCCTCGTCACCTTCTCCTCTTCTCGACCTCCACTATACGGAGGGGCAGTCGACTACACATCCGTATAGTCACATCCAAGATCGGACGGCACATGCCTCAGTTCAACCAGGTTTGGAAGAAACGTGACCATCCAGCCACGGGTGGCGACGGCACGTAGGCGCAGCACCCAAGCAACCAGCTCCGCGCCCCTGATCCAGACCAGCCCCGCCGCATCCCCTCAAACCCCGGGACCACGCTGGGAGCAGGGTCCCTGCCGGATCGGCGGAGCCGATCTGGCAGGTCGTGATCTGGGAGGTCCGGGTCGCGCCAGCGACCTTCGAGCCGATCGCCACAGTTCGGGCGGATACGCGGGGATCGCGTTAGCGTGCCGGAGTGGCTGATTCAGCGCCGATCGTCCTGATACATGGCTTTGCGTCTTCGAGCGAGCACGGCTGGCGTCCGGCTGGCTGGATCGACCTGCTGCGGGAGACGGGGCGGGAGGTCATCGCCGTCGACCTGCCCGGGCATGGCACGGCCCCTCACTCGACCGACCCGGCGGACTACGCCGACGTCGCCGCGACTGTCGCCGGCGTGTTCGCCGACCGCGGCCCGGTCGACGCCGTCGGCTTCTCCGCCGGCGCCCGCCTGCTGCTCGAGTGCGCCACGCGCGGGCTCGCCTCGTTCGAGCGGCTGGTGCTGATGGGTATCGGCCCGGCGATTCTCGAGATCCGCGAGGCCGTCCCGTTCGCGATCGACAACGCCGACCCGGCCGACGTCCGGGCCCGGCTCTTCCGCGGCCTCGCCCGCAGCGCGGGCAACGACCTCGACGCCCTGGCCGCGTTCGCCCGCCGCCCCGTGGAGCCGATCACGGCCGTGGAGCTGGCCGCCGTCACCTGTGAGGTGCTCGTCGTCACCGGCGAGCGCGACAGCGTCGGCTCGCCCGAGGCCCTGGCCGCCCTGCTGCCCAACGCCACCGGCGTGACCATCGACGGCGCCGACCACTTCTCCCTGCAGTCCAACATGCGTGCCATGGACACCGTCCTGAGCTTCCTCGGCGTCTGAGGCGCTCCCGTTGCCGGACGTTCCGCGCCCGCAACCGGGCAGCGCCCGGGGTTCCTGCCGGATTGGCGGAGCTTGCGGAGCCAATCTGGGAGGTCCGCGGACGCTGAGCCTGACCTCCCAGATCGCTTACCTCCCAGCAGACCTCCCAGATCGCTCCGCGATCCGGCAGGGACCCTGGCTTCGCGATCCGGCAGGAACCCTGTCGCCGATCCGGCAGGGACCCTGCTCCCAGCGTGGTTCCGGGCCCTGGCATATGGCGGTGGTCCGGCCGGATCCGGGCTCACGACGTGGCTCGGTTGGCGCTGCGCTGATGCGCGGTCACCAGCTGTAGATGAGTTACGCGCGTTGCTCACCAGCATGATGTTGCATTTGCCGGGTGGCCGCACGTCGAAAGTGTGATGGCCCAGGCGGAGGGGGTGCGAAGGACACCCAGGCCGTCACGGAAGATATTGGGCGTCGCCGCGACTGCGACGGCTGACGAATGACGGATCGCGGAGGCGAGGAGGACGACGCCGCGTGAGACCGCTCCGTGCGGACGACCCCCGCGCCGTCGGCGGCTACCAGCTGCTCGGCGTCCTCGGCGGCGGGGGCATGGGCCGCGTCTACCTGGCCCGCGGCCACGGCGGCCGGACCGTGGCGGTCAAGGTGATCCGCCCCGAGTACGCCGACGACCCATCGTTTCGCGCCCGGTTCCGGCGGGAGGTCGACGCGGCGCGGCGGGTCGGTGGCCCATGGACCGCCCCGCTGCTCGATGCCGACCCGGACGCCGAGCATCCCTACCTCGTCACCGCCTACATCCCCGGGCCGTCGCTGATGCAGGCGGTGGCCGAGCACGGCCCGCTGCCGGCGCCGACCGTGCGCACGCTCGGCGCCGGCCTCGCCGAGGCGCTGGTCGCCATCCACGGCGCCGGTCTGGTCCACCGCGATCTCAAGCCGTCGAACGTGCTGCTCAGCCTGGACGGGCCGCGGGTCATCGACTTCGGGATCTCCCGGGCGATCGACGCCTCGGTGCTCACCCGGACCGGCTCGCCGATCGGCTCGCCCGCGTTCATGTCGCCCGAGCAGGTGGGCGGGGCGGAGGCCGGCCCCGCGAGCGACGTGTTCTCCCTGGGTTCCGTGCTGGTGTTCGCCGCGACCGGCACTGGCCCGTTTGACGGCTCCATCGTCGCCGCTGTGCTGCACAGCGTGGTCACCCGGGAGCCGAACCTCGCCGCCATGCCCCCCGATCTGCGTGACCTCGCGCGCGCCTGCCTGAACAAGGACCCGGCCGCGCGGCCCACCCCACCCGCCGTACTCGCCGCGATCGCCTCAGGCCGCGACGCGGCCTCGCTCGTCGCGGCGGGCTGGCTGCCGGCCGATCTCATCACCGGCATCAGCCGGCAGGCCATCGCCCTTCTCGACCTGGACACACCCGCCGGGCCACTCACCGGCCAGTCGGGTCCTCAGGGCAGCTACCCGTCGTGGGGGTCCGCGACGGCCGCGACGTCGACGCCCCGACCCGAGGCCGTGTCGATCCCGCCCGTTCCGCCGACACCGCCCGCCGCCGGCAACCCACGCCGCGGCCAACTCGTCGTGGCCGCGGCCGCGGGCTTCCTGAGCCTCGCGATCGCCGCCCTGCTGATCGTCCTGCTGGTGCTGCCCAGCTCTGGCAGCGACGACGGATCGCGGGGTTTGGAGACGACCAGTGCCAGCGGTTCTCCGGCCGTCACCAGCCGGCCGGCCACCTCGGACGCCGCCGGCGAATCCACCCGACCTGACGAGACCGACGCCCCTAAGCAGGGTGTCCTGCCCACGGGCTACGTGGGGACATGGGAAGGACGAGTGACCTCCCAGGAGGGCCTCGTCTCCAACGTGGTGATCACGTTGCGGGCGGGCGAGAGCGGACAGACCCTCGGCCACGCGGAATCCACTCTGATCCAGTTCCTCAGCGTGGACGTGGGCTCGCTTCGATGCACGGGAGACTTGCGGTTCGCCGGAATCGGCGGCCCCTACGGCGACGAGGTGATCGTCGTGGACATCCCCGACTCTGGTGAGAACCCGATCGTTTTAGGTATGCACATGTGTACCCAGGGTGACACTGTTCGCCTGCGGCTGGAGCCTGATGGCGGGCTGACCTACACCTCCGGCTCCGCCGCCGCCGGCCAGCCGACCGGCGTCCTGCTCCGCAGGCCGTAGTCGCCTCGGCGCGGCGATCTCGGCCCGCGCCCACGGGTACCCGGCCATCGTGACGAACCGGCCGTCGTCACGGAAATGATGTTTCGACGCCGTCGTCGCCACAGTCCGATGGCCCGGCCACTGGCCGGGTTCGCTCAGCGGTCGCGAAGGCGGTAACGGCTCCAGGGCAGAGGGTCGCTGGGACCGCGCCTCGGCCCAGGCACGGCCGGCGGCTCCGCCGAGGCCGCGGCGGGCCGGGCCGGGGCGGCCGCCGGCTCGGCGCCGGTGGCGCGGACGCCGCCGGCGGATGCCTCGCTGAGGCCAGAAGCTCCGGCCGCGGTGCCGCCGGCGGCGGAAGGACGGCCGGTCTGGTAGCCGAGGGCGATCTCCGCGCGCGCCAGCCAGTCCAGGTCGAGAGCGGGGGTGACCCGCGCGAGCAGGGTGTCGAGGCGCTCGACGAGCGCGTCCGCCTCGGGGCCGCGGCGCTGGCGGCGGGCGGCCAGCGCCCAGCGGCTGGCCGCGTCCTCCAGATCGCTCAGCGGACTGGTGTCGTGCAGGCCGCGCCGGACGATGCCGGCGAGCTCGCCGGAGAGCCGGCTGGAGCCGGACCGCTCGGCCAGGGCGACCAGGTCGGAGGCGACGGCCAGCGCCCGCCCCCACGCGAACAGGCCTGCATGCCGGCGGGGAAGCGCGGCCAGCTGGCTGACCCAGCTGGTCGTCACGCCGAGCGCGCGGGCCAGTTCGCCGAGGCCTCGGCGGGAGCCGTCCTCCGGGAGCAGCTGGTGGACCGTCATCGCCTGCAGTCCCGCCCGGTTGTCGGCCAGCTCGCGCAGCGCCCGCCAACGGACCACCGGCGGCGCCGCGGCCCACAGCCGCGTCATCGCGGTCAGCAGCTCGTCCACCTGCTGATCGACCTGATCATCATGTCGGCTCATCCGCGGCAGCACCCCTCACCTCGTTTATCGCCACTTAACACTCGTCAAGTGACAATAAACGCTAACACACTGCAACTTGATCACTACTCGCCTGCTGTAGGTTCCCGGGCCGCTTGTCGTTTTCCCAGCTCATCTGTCGTCTCCTTGGCGCATACGACAAGATGCAGGTAGGGCGATCCTCGGCAGCGGTCCGTTCCCGGTGAGCTCGGCTTCGTCTCGCTGGTCGGCGTTGGATCTGGCAGATTCCCGGGCTACGTGGCTGGTGGGCGAGCGGTACTACCGTTGCGTCGGGGCTTGTGGCGGTGGCGCTTCCCGGTTGAACTGGCTTTTCTCGCTGGATCTGGCGTGCGCCATGGGTGATGATCCGGTCACACTCGGCCCGGTGTCGTCGTCTGCCGGAGGGTTTGAGCTGTCCTGGGTGGAGCGCGACCGTCCGCGCGAACCGCAGCGCCTTCCGTCGGCAGCGACGAGGCGCATCGCGGCGACCCGGGCCTGGCGTTGGGGCGGTGCACAGCGCCGGCGAGGAGACCGTGTATGGCGGGATGGGTATAGAAAATGGCGCTATGCCCGATGATGAGTCAGGACCAATCTGGCGGACGAACGCAGCCGGAGAGACCTACGGGTCGGGCGTGGCCGACCTGTCCGGACGCCTCCGGCCGGACCTGATCTCGGTTGGGCTCCGGGACGGGAAACGCGGCTACGTCAGGCGGACCGAACTCGAAGCTGCGCGCGGTACCGGTCTGCCGGCCGCTGAAAGGGCCGAATGGCGCAAGATAGTTGCGGCGCGGGCGGCGGCCGGAGAGCGAAGGCGCATCCCGATCTATGAGCTGGACGGCGTGACCGTCATCGGCACCTTCGTAGTCGGTTCCGTCTAACCGCCAGCCGGCGCGGTCCGGGCGGGTGCGGCGCGCCGTTCCGGTCAGCGACGCTCCAGCCACGTGCTTCGACGGCAAAGACGGCTCGGACGTCGCGGGTTGAGGACCTCGTCTTTAGGGCGATCCGGGCACCGCGCCTCATCGGCCGACTCAACCAGAGGATGAGATCCCCCCAGGCCGCCCCGGCCAAGCCGTCGGCGTCCTATCGAACTTGTCGCGCACCAGGTCAGGGTGGCGCTGCCATGATCCTTGGGAAAAACGCGACACGCCGAGCAACCTGGCTCGCCCGACGCGCCGAACGGCCCTCGCCGGATTCCCATCGAAGTTGTCCGGGTCCAGGTCAGGTATTGATCGCCAGACATGTTCCTTGGGAACGGACAGCAGCCACACTGTCGCGCGCCTGCGGCGCGGAACTGAGCGCGCGTTCCTGGCGCCTACTGGTGAGCACACAGCGGACCACGTAGGCGATCTGTCTTGGTAGTGCGCGTATCCCTACGGTCTCGTTGAGGAGTCCTGGGGGTGTGCTTCCCGACCATGGCGCGGCAGTCGGAGGTGGAGGCCCCGCGGTTGCGGCTGCGGCGGGCCGCGGGGACGGACGAGGTTGACCTGGGCGCGCGGGCGCCAGTCGAGTTCGACGGTGCGCTTCCCTGGCGGACGTTTCGGTGGCGGCGTGGCCAGGCTCATTACTCGGGTCTGTACTGGTCAGCGGTCACAGGGGCTCACGTCGGTTACGAGTCGCGGCTGGAGCTCGCCTGGCTGCTGATCGCGGACCGCGACCGTCGGCTGCGGCGGATCGTGTCGCAGCCGTTCCAGCTCGTCGCGCGGGTCGGCGGCGCCGAGCGGCGTCACGTGCCGGACTTCCTGGCGGTCCGCGAGGACGGCCTGGTCACGGTGGTCGACGTTAAGCCGCGCCGGCGGCTGGTCGATGACAAGGTCGTGTTCACGTTCGGGTGGACTGGTCAGGTCGCGGCGGGGCAGGGCTGGGAGTTCGAGGTCTTCAGCGAGCCTGACCCGGTGGTGCTGGCGAACGTCCGTTTCCTGTCCGGCTACCGGCGGGGTTGGCAGTTCGACCAGGGGCTGCTTGAGGCCGTGGTGGCTTCGGTGGGCCCGTCGGTGTCGTTCGCGGATGCGGCGCGGGCGGCGGGCGTGGTCGTGGGGAGCGGGTCTGCTGGCCGGGCCTATCTGCTGGCCGCGTTGTGGTCCGGCCGGGTGGAGGCGGATCTGCGGGCGCCACTGGAGCCGACGACGCTCGTGAGGGCCGCGGCGTGACAGCGGCGCGGACGAGCGTCGGGATCGGCAGCTGGCTGATCCACGATGGCGAGCCTTGCCAGGTCGTCGAACTGCACGGTGACACGGTCGTCATCGAGAACGGCCGCGGCGGGGCCTCGCGGGTCCGCCTGGTGGACCTGCTCCGGCCGGGCGGCCAAACGGCGACAAGGCTGGCGAACGCGGAAACGCCCCCCGTCGAGGAGGAGCCGGGTGGCGTTCGGCTGGCTCTCGCCGGCGACGCGGCGATCAGGCAGGCGCTGGAGCGTGCTGGTCATGTCCGGGAGGCCCTGACCGGCTACCGGTCAGGGTCGGCGGAGATCGCGGCGCCGGGCGAGCCCCGCCCCCTGTTCGCGGCTGACGTCCCTCTGTTGGAGCGTTACCGGTCCAAGGCCGAGGAACTCGGCGTCTCGACCCGGACTATGCAGCGGTGGGTGGCCGCCTACCAGGCGGGGGGTGAAGCGGGGTTGGTGGCTGCGGCCGCCGCGGAGCGGCGCCGTCCGGTGCTCGCGCGCGTCGACCCGCGGTGGGCGGATGCCTGTCGGGCGGTTCTGGAAGACCAGGTCGCCGAGTCGAACGTGTCGAAGAAGCTGACGCTGCTGCGGGTCGCCGCTCGCCTGGAGCGGGAGTTCGGCGCCGGGGTGGTGCCGGCCCCTCGGGGCGGGGCGACTTACCGGGCGCTCGATGAGATCGCGCGCGGGCGGGGGAGTTTCGGGGCGAGCGCGAAGGCACGGCGTTCGATCGCGAACCGGCCGCCGGCTTCCTACGGACGGCTGCGGGCTTCCCTGCCGGCCGAGTACGTGCTGCTCGACACCACCCGCCTCGACGTGTTCGCGATGGAGCCGGTGACGCTGCGCTGGATCCAGGTCGAGCTGACGATCGCGATGGATCTCTACACCCGTTGTGTCACGGGCCTGCGGTGCAGCCCGGTGTCGACGAAGAGCGTGGATGTCGCGTCGGTGCTGTTCGAGACGATCCAGCCCCGGCCGGCCTCCGACCATTGGCCAGCCGCGGGGACCGGGTCGAGGAGGAGGCGTTCTTCTACCTGGGCGAGCTCGACCAGATCATCCGGGAGTGGATCGCGGTGGTTTACCACCGTCGGCCGCACGAGTCGCTGGTCGACCCGCACCTGCCCGGGCTGGCGATGAGCCCGCTGCAGCGGTTCTCCCACGGTGTCGCCCGCGCCGGTCGGATCGACCTGCCCGCCGACGCGACGCTGGCGCTGCAGCTGCTGCCGGTGCGATGGCGGACGATCCAGCACTACGGAGTCGAGATCGACGGGCTGCGTTACTCCGGGGCGGTCGTCGCGAAGTACGCCAACCGGGCCAGCGGCTACAAGACGATCGGCGCAGGCGCGCGCGGTGGGAAGTGGCCGTTCGCGATGGACCCGGACGACCGGCGCCGGATCTTCTTCCAGGATCCCGAGGACGGCGTCTGGCACATCCTCGTCTGGGAGCATGCCGCCGACCTGGACCTGCCGCTGAGCGGCGACGCGCTCGCCTACGCCAAAGGCCTCGCGGCGCGCAGCGCGGGTGCGCCGGATCTGGAACGGGCACTGGTCGACCTGCTCGCGGCCTGGAACGTCGGACTGGCCGCGAACCGGACCGAGCGGCGGATCGCGCTGCGCACCGCCACGGAGCGCGCCGCGCTCCAGGTCGCTCCGCCCGATGACCCGGTGGAGCTGCCGGCGGTGCGGGGCCTGCTGCTCGCCCAACAGCTCGACGCCGTCGCAAGCCACGAGCCGCCGAGGTCGCCGCCGGCCGAGGATCTCGGCGACGACGACAGCGACGACGATCTCGACGACGCCGAGGACGGGACCGGCGGCGACGACTTCTACGCCGACGCGCTCGCCGACGCGGCCCCCTGGCCGGACCCGCGGCTACCGGAGGACACCACGCGCACCGGGGACGAGACCAGCGAGGACTTCTACGCCGACGCCCTGGAGGTCGTCGAGTGACCGCGTCCCTCGACGACGCGCTGCCGTCGCGCAAGGAGGGCTGGATCCTGCTCGCGGAGTCCGGGCCGCGGGTCGCGCCTAAGCGCCTGACGCGGGCCGCGCTCGACGCGCTGTCGCCGGCGGCGAAGGCGGCCCACGACCGGGCGCGGCGGGTCTGGCACGCGAATATCGGCCCGCTGCGGACCGCGCAGATGATGGCGCTGCACGATGACCTGTGGGACATCGTCGAGACGAACCACCAGGACGGCGACAAGGCCAAGGGCGCGGCCGCGATCGACGGCTACCCAGGGCTGGGCAAGACGACCGCGGCGCTGGTCTTCGCCCGCGAGTTCCACCGCCGCCAGATCGCCGAGGAAGGCCGGTTCACCGTCGGCGGGCACGAGCACCTGCCGGTCTGCTGGATCGGCCTCGGCGCGAACACCACCATCAAGGGGCTCAACCGGACGATCCTCGACTTCTACGCCCACCCAGCTGCGGCCGGCGGCTACCGGCGCGCGACCACCACCCAGCTGGCCTCGCAGGCGCACGACTGCATCGTGTCCTGCCGGACCCGGCTCATCGTCGTCGACTTTACCGACCGCGGGTAGAGCTGCCCGTAATGTCCGTCCCGGCCTGTGGCTGGGACGTGCCGTGCTCGTTTACCGACCGGGTCCGGGACGTCCGTCCTGTTGGCGGCGTCGGTAGGCGGAGGGCACGTGGTTCGCACGGTTGTGATCGGAGACCTGCGGGTGCAGGAGATCCGGCAGGGGGACGGGCGGCGGTCGTGGACGATCGTCTGGCCGGAGGGGACGGTGCACCCGGAGGCGGACCGGTACCTGCGCCGGCACGATGGCTCGGGGACGCAGCGGACGTATGCCTACCTGCTGGTCGACCACCTGCGCTGGCTCGAGCGGGAGTGCCTCACCGTCGCCGTGGTCGGGCTGCGCGACCTCGAACGCTATATGGGGATCCTTGGTGCCGAGGTGGCGATGCCGCTGGGGCAGCCGTGGCGCCTCGGTAAGCGCCCCTACGGTCGCGCGGCGCTGACGACGACGGCTGCCTGCCTGAAGGGGTTCTACCTGCACCAAGCGTCCTACGGGGTCAACGGCGAGCTCGGCAACGTGTTGGACCGCGCCCGGTTGCCGTCCCGGGCGGACCGTCGCCGCGCGTTCCTCGGGCACGTGACGTCGACGATGCCGGCGAACCCGCTGGCCCCGACCGGCCCGCACCGGCGGCATCCGAAGATGCTGCCCGACGGGGCGCGGGAGAAGCTGCTGACCGAGGTCAACTCGGCCCGTGACCGGCTGGTGGTGACCTGGCTGGCGGACGGGGGTCTGCGGATCGGTGAGCTGTGTGGGCTGCACCTGGTCGACCTGCACCTGCGGGAGAACGCGGCCTGCGGCGAATGCCGATCTCCGCACGTCCACGTCTGCCACCGCCCCGGCAACCCGAACCGGGCGGAGGCAAAGACCAAGCACCCGTGGCGGATCGACGACGGGACCGTCGTCGGTGGGCTGCTCAAACGGGTCAGCCCCGCGATGGTGCACACCTACTTCGACTACCTCACCGGCGAGTATCCGCGTGGTCAGGCGGGACACGGGATGCTGCTCGTTCAGCTCCACGGCGCTGGGCATGGTCAGCCGTGGGCGCCGGTGGCGGCTCGGCGGATGCTGGGCCGGGCCGGGCAGCGCGCCGGCCTGGGCGTCGTCCGTCCGCATGCGTTCCGGCACTCCTTCACCAGCGCTGTGCTGGACGCCTCTGATGGCAACCTGCTGATCGCCCGGGACGCCGGCGGTTGGGCTTCCACCGCTGTGGTCGATGAGATCTATGGCCATGTCGATGTCCATGACCCGGCGTTCGACGCGGCGCTGCGCACCGTCTGGGGAACGCGGTGAAACGGGCGGATCACCTGCGCCCGCTCTACGCGGAGCGGCCTGACCGGACGGTACGGGACCGGCTGGAGATCCTGACCGCGCTGATCGGCGGCCCGTCGTTCGACCCGATGTTCCGCGGCGACATTGTCCGGATCCCGCGTGGGCATCCGATCTACCAGTGGGATTGTGTGATCGGCGGCTGTGAGCGGGTCCGCGGCAGCGGCGACCTGTGTTCGATCCACCGGGAGCAGTGGGCTCGGGCGAAGGCGCGGGGTGTCGGCAAGGCGGCGTTCGTGGCCGGCGCCCAGCCGCTGCCGCCCTCGGAACACCTCGAGTATCTTCCCTGCCGGGTCTGCCCTGACCGGCCCGCTGACCACACCGACCTGCGGCTCTGCCAGCGGCACCGCGGACGGTGGTCGCTGCACGCACTCGACGTGGGCGACGGCGCGGACTTCGCTGGCTGGCTCGGCGAGCAGGTGCCCTATCCCGGCTACGGGGACTGTCAGGTCTCGGTCTGCCCGGCCCTGGCGGCCTCCCCGCTGGGCCTGTGTTCTGGGCATACGGCCCGCTACCGAGGCGACGACCAGCCGGGCGGGGCAGCGTTGCCGCCCAGCTGGTGGCAGCGCTTCGAGCACGCCAGCCAGCCGGTCCCCGTCGGCTACACCGACGAGCACCAATTCCGCCTCTGGTGCCAGGCGTCGACCGCGATGCCCTGGCCGGGGCAGCTCAACCTGCGCGGGCTGCGGCCCCTGCTACGCGCGGAGATTCAGTGGGGGCTGTTCATCCACACCCGCCGGTCCCGGCCGACCCGCTGGGACGTCGGCTGGGTCCGCACCCTGGTGAACACCTGCCGCCACGCTGAGACGAACTCGCTCGTCGACCTCGACCTCGACGGCGCGACCGCGTTCTCCGGCGCGATCGCCAAAGAGATCCTCCACGAGCTGCGGCTGGTCTACTTCACTCCCGAGCAGGCGAAGGATGCCGGCTTCCTGGAAACCGACCACTTCGGGGTCCGGTTCGCGCACCGCACGAGCCACGTCGACCTGACCGGCATCCCGCAGCGCTGGCTGCGGGACCTTGCCTTCGACTACCTGGCCGATCTGCTGAGCTCGGCGCGCCGCCCGCGCACCGCCGCCGTGCTGGACTCCGTCCGCCGGGCCGCCATCGAGCTGGGCGTCTTCCTGGAACTCGACGCCCCCGGCGGCGGTCACGACCCGGCACTGTTGGGGGCCGAGCACATGCGGCGGTTCGTCGCTGACCAGCGCCACCGCGAACGCGACGGTCTGCCGTCCCTGGCGATCAAACGGACGAGCGGATCCGCCGGCGTCGTCACGACCGGCACCCGGACGGTGGTGTTCAACGCGGTCCGCAAGCTGCTGCGCGACGCGATGGACAGCGGGACGGCCGACCGCCTCGACCTGAGCCGGGAGTTCATCATCGCGGCTCCCGCCGCCGGTGGAGTCCCGATGCGCGCCCGCCGCCCGTTCCCCGACGAGGTCGCCCGCGCGCTGGCCGACGAGACGAACCTGACCCGGCTCGCCGCCGACTACGACCCCCAGGACTGGGGAATGCGCGACATCTGGGAGACCGTCGTGATCACCGGCCGGCGCATCGGCGAGGTGCTGTCGGTGCGATGGGACTGCCTCGGCCGCTACGGCGGGCTGGCGATGTTCTGGCACGACCAGACCAAGGTCGGGAACTACGACGTGGCGATCCGGATCCCCGAACGGCTCTATGAGGTCCTCGCCGCCCGGCAGGTCACGACCCTCGACCGGTTCACCGCCGAGCACGGCCGCCGGCCGGCTGGAACCGAACGCGCCAGACTGGCCCTGTTCCCCACGACCCACCGCAACCCGGACGGCACCGTCGCGCTGACCCACCAGTGGTTCCACAGCCGGTTCCGACCCTGGGTCGACGCGCTCGACCTCGGTCACGTCGTGCCACATCAGGCCCGGCACACGCTGGCGACGAACCTGCTCCGGCACGGCGCCAGCCTCAGCCACATCCGCCGCTACCTCGGCCATGTCTCCGACCGGATGGCCGAGCACTACGTCCACCTCACCCAGTCCGACCTGGAGAACGTCCTGCAGCACGTCTGGGTCGCCGGCCCCGGCGCCGCCCGCCCCGGCGAACTGCTCGCCGGGGACGCCACGCCGCTGAGCCGTGGCCAGGCGCAGGCCCTCGCGGTCGACCTGTCCCGGCGCAGCACTCCGGCCGAAGGCGGGTTCTGCACCTTCCAACCCGTCGTCGACGGCGGCGCCTGCCCCTGGAACCTCAACTGCCACAGCTGCGACAAGTTCGTCCTGTCCGGCGCCGACCTGCTCTACTGGCGCCGCAAACGCGAGCAATGGCGGCTACTCGCCGAAGGCGCCCCCGACGACGCCACCGCCGACTACCTCCACCAATACTTCGAGCCCACCGCCCATGCGATCGACGGCCTGGAGAAGGCACTCGCCGGCCTCGGTCTCCTCGACGACGCCCTCGCCCTGGACCTGCGCAAACCCCAGGACTACTTCCACCGCGTCTGGTCCACCGCCTTCCGCGCCGCCGACCTCGCGCACGCCGCACACGACGAGCACGACGGCCTCGGCGACAGCGAAAAGGTGCGTCGGTGAGCGCCGCCGTTCCCGAACCCGACCCGCGCACGGCCGCCGCAGCCTCGGCCCGACGCCGCTCATCCGAGGCCGCGCTGGGGCGTGTCCACGACGCCGTCGCCCGCCTCCGACGGGAGAAGACACCGGTCAGCGTCGCCGCCGTGGCCCGGCGCGCGACGGTATCCCGCACCTTCCTCTACGACAACCCCGAGGCCAGAGCCGCGGTCACCGCCGCCATGACCGAGGCCAACCAGCGCCGCGGCCAGCGGATCGCCGACGAAGACGACGCCCGCCAAGCACCCTGGCGCGAACGGGCACTGAACGCCGAAGACGCGCTCACCGCGGCCCACGCCGAGATCCTCACCCAGCGCACCCGCATCGGCGAGCTCCTCGGCCAGATCCGCGACCTCGAAGCCGAATGGACCCAGGAGGCCATCCAGCGCATCACCACCGAGAACACCACCCTCAAACAGCGCGTCCGTCAGCTCACCACCGACAACCGCGCCCTCGACGAGCGACTGAAGGCCGCCCGCTCGAACCTGCGCTTCCAGGACCGCCGGATGGCCGACCTCGAAACCCGCCTACTCGAACCGAAACCCTCACCCTGACCGGAATTCCACCGCTGATCCAAGCCCGCGGTCTGGCCGCCGAATCCGGTGGCCAGACCGCGCCGCTCAACACATGGAATTGATGCCGCCAGATATTTGCCAAACGACCGTCACGGACATGTAAGCTACGCATCAGCGCAGGTCAAGAGGCTAATCAGGACGGCAGCGGTCGGTAAA
>NZ_JASNFO010000068.1:0-25704 GCF_032027725.1 Pseudofrankia coriaricola
CCTGAGTTCGGTCACCTGCTCGTTTTCGATCATGGTGTAGTGCGTTGACCTGGGGTGATGGGTGCCTGGTGGGTGGTTCTGAGGCACTAATTGGTGCCCTACGGTGTGGTTGTGGCCTGGATTCGGCGGGTGCGGACGGCGTCGGGGGCGACGGCTGTGCAGATCGCCGAGTCGGTCGGGGGCCGGCGGCGGATCGTCGCGCATGTGGGTTCGGCGCATACCGAGGCCGAGCTTGGGGTGCTCATCGAGCGGGCCCGGGAACTGTTGGAGGCTCCGGGCCAGGGCGAGCTCGAGCTCGGGGTCGAGCCGGTCGCGGTGAGGACCCCGCTGCTCGGCGAGGCCGGCCCTGCCCCGCCGGTTCTGTTCGACGTGGCCGTGGAACCGCTGCGTGGGCGGGTGGCGGTCGCTGGGCCGCGGGTGGTCGCGACCGGCTCGCGGGTGCTCTACGACGTGCTCGTCTCGGTGTTCACGTCGTTGGGGTTCGACGCCCTGGGCGACGAGGTGTTCCGGGACCTGGTGATCGCCAGGCTGGTCGAGCCGACGTCGATCCTGGACACCGGCAGGGTGCTGGTGGACCTCGGCGCCACGCCGGCGAGCGAGAAGACGATGCGCCGCACCCTGCTCCGCGCGCATCAGGGCGGCTACCGCGACCAGCTCGCGGGGCTGTGTTTCGCCCACGCCAGGGCCGCTGGTGATGTCTCGCTGTGTCTCTACGACGTGACCACGCTCTACTTCGAGGCCGAGAACGAGGACGAACTGCGCCGGGTCGGCTACTCCAAGGAACGCCGCGTCGACCCACAGATCGTCGTCGGGCTACTCGTCGACCGGTACGGGTTCCCGCTCGAGATCGGCTGCTACGAGGGCAACCGGGCCGAGACCGCGACGATCCTGCCGATCGTCCGCCAGTTCAGGAACCGCCACGGCCTGGAGAACCTGGTCGTGGTCGCCGACGCCGGCATGCTCTCCGCGGCCAACCTGCGCGACCTCGACGAGGCCGGGTTCGGGTTCATCGTCGGTTCCCGGGTCACCAAGGCGCCGATCGATCTGGAGTCCCACTTCCGCTGGCACGGCGACGCGTTCACCGACGGGCAGATCATCGACACGATCACTCCCAGAAAGGGCCGCAACCGGGACAACGACGTCGCGTTGAAGACCGAGCCCGTCTGGGACCGGGAACAGCACCCCGCGTCGTGGCGGGCGGTCCGGGCCTACTCCGCCAGACGCGCCGCCCGCGACAACAGGACCCTCACCGCCCAGGAGAACCGCGCCCGCGCCGTCGTCGGGGGAGAACAGACCGCGCGCACCCCGAGATTCGTCACGGTCACAGGCGACGCCACCACCCTCGACGAGGCCAGCCTCGCCCGCGCCCGCCGACTCGTCGGCCTCAAGGGCTACGTCACCAACCTCCCGGTCACCGTCGTGACCGCCCCCGAGGTCATCGCGAACTACCACGACCTCTGGCACGTCGAGATCGGCTACACACAGTGCATCTGAAAATGGCGGCGCTGGGGTGGGCGGGCCGATAATCAGTGTGGATGCGTTGCTGCGGCTGGCGGCTTTGGTCGTCCGGTTGCGGTCGGTGACGGATAGGTCCGGAGATGGTGAGAGATGTCCGGCGAGCGTGGTGAGCCCCCCAGTCGGGGGTGTGGCCGAGGCTTCCCGTCGAGCGGCGGGGGATGGCGGTGCGCCTGCTGGCGGGGTGGCTGGCTCGGGTCGTGATGGCCGGGGGTGGTGCCGATGAGCACGGCGGGGTCTGTGCTGGGCAGCAGGTCGGAGAGCCGGATCCGGCCGGAGCACACTGATCGCGCGGCGGTTGTCTATGTGCGGCAGTCCAGCCGGCAGCAGGTTGTCGAGCACGCCGAGTCGACGCGGGTGCAGTACGCGCTGGTCGAGCGGGCGGTGGGTCTGGGCTGGGCGCGGTCGCGGGTGATGGTCATCGATGACGACCTGGGTGTGTCGGCGGCGGTCGCCGGTTCCCGGGCGGGGTTCGCGCGGCTGGTCACCGAGGTGACGATGGGGCGGGTCGGTCTGGTGCTGGGGGTGGAGATGTCCCGGCTGGCCCGCACCGGCCGGGACTGGCATCAGTTGATCGAGCTGTGTTCGCTGGCGGGGACGTTGCTGGCCGACCTCGACGGGGTCTATGACCCTGCCGTCTACAACGATCGTCTGTTGCTGGGGTTGAAGGGCACGATGTCGGAGGCCGAGCTGTGGCTGATCCGGCAGCGGATGTGGGGCGGGAAGCTGGCCAAGGCCGAACGCGGCGAGTTGGCGTGGGCGCTGCCGATCGGCTACTGGCGCGACCGCGCCGGGCAGGTGGTGTTCGACCCGGACGAGCAGGCCCGGACCGTGGTCCGGCTGGTCTTCGACCTGTTCGACCGGCTCGGGACGGCGAACGGCGTGCTGCGCTGGCTGGTCGAGCACCAGGTGCAGCTGCCGGTGCGTTCCCACGGCGGGGTCGACAAGGGTGAGCTGACCTGGCGGCGCCCCAACCGGGAAACCCTGCAGGTCATGCTGCACAACCCCATCTACGCCGGGTACTACGCCTACGGCCGCCGCCGCGTGGATGCGCGGCGCAGGAAGGCGGGCCGGCCCAGCACGGGGCGGGTGGTGCGCGCGATGGATGACTGGCATGTGCTGCTGCCCGACCGGATGCCGGCCTACATCAGCGCCGACCGGTATGCCGCGAACCTGGCCCGCATGCAGGCCAACCGGCAGATCGCCGCCTCACCTGGGGCGCCCAGGTCGGGATCGGCGCTGCTGGCGGGTCTGCTGCGCTGCGGACGGTGCGGGCATCGGATGACGGTCAGTTACCACACCCCGGCCAGCCGGTTCCCGTCGCATAACTACCACTGCGGCTACCTGCTCGCGACCTATGGCACCGGCCAGGCATGCCAGCACCTGGCCGGCCCGGCACTGGACCGCTTCATGACCGGCCAGCTGCTCGACGCCGTCGCCCCCGCCGCGTTGGAGGTCTCCCTGGCCGCGGCCGCCCACGCCGAGGCAGACCGGGCCGAGCTGGACACCCTGTGGTGCCAGCGGCTGGAACGCGCCCGCTACACCGCCCAGCGCGCCCGGCGCCAGTACCAGCTCGCCGAACCGGAAAACCGGCTGGTCACCCGCCAGCTGGAAACCGACTGGGAGACGGCGCTGGCCGACCTCGACCGACTCGAAACCGACTACCAACGGTTCATCGAGACACGCCCGCAGACGCTCACCGCCGCCGAACGGGCGACCATCACCGCCCTCGCCCACGACCTGCCCGCGCTCTGGAACGCGCCGACCACCAGCCAGACCGACCGCAAACAGCTCCTACGCGCCCTGATCGACGAGATCACCGTGACGGTCGTCGGCACCAGCGAGCTCGTCGACGTCACCATCACCTGGGCCGGCGGGCACCAGACCCGCAGTCGCACCACCCGCCCGGTCGCCCGCCTCGACCAGCTCTCCTACTACCCCCACCTGGTCGAACGGATCACCGAACTCGCCGGTGCCGGCCACTCCAGCCGGCAGATCGCCGACCAGCTCAACGCCGAGGGACTACGCCCACCCAAACGCACCACCCGGTTCGGCCCCGGCCAGATCCTCACGCTGACCCGACGGCTCGGAATCGGGGTCCACCACCCCCGCGACACCCGCACCGCCCTGGCCAACCCCGGCCCCGGCCGGTGGTCAGTGGCCGGCCTCGCCGTCGCCCTGAACATGCCAACCGCCACCCTCTACAACTGGATCTACCGAGGATGGATCACCGCCGAGCGCCACCCGGACGGCAGATCCTGGATCATCCTCGCCGACGACGCCGAGATCAGGCGGCTCCGCGAACGCCGGGACCGCCCACCCGGCTACTACACCCGAGCCCGCTGGACCCAGCCCCGCCCAGCACCGCCAGACCACGGCATGAACGGAACCCGGACATGAAAGACGATCACAGCTTCAGGAGCACCAACAGTGGCTCACTGAGCAGTCGTTCCGGATGTCCAAGACCGACCTCGCCGCCCGGCCCATGTTCGTACGCACCAAAGACGCAATCGAAGCCCACCTGACCATCGTGTTCACCGCGCTCGCCGTCGCCCGCGCCATCCAGAACCGCACCGGCCTCGCGGTCCGCAACGTCATCCGACAGCTCCGCCCACTCCGCTCCGCGACCATCGCGATCAACGGCGCCGCCCAGACCTTCCCACCCGAACTCGACCCCGAACGGAGAACCCTGCTCGACGCCCTCACGGGCAAGGCACTAACCAAATGACCGAACTCAGGAGGGCGGAGGCGGGCAGGCCGGCGCGCTCAGCGGTCGCGGCCGGGTCGGCCTTCGTCAGGCCTTCCAGCAGGGTGGTGAAGAACCGATACTCGTCGCGGGTGAAGCCGACCAGCAGGTCGACCTCGCCGCGTAACCGTTCCCACGGCTGGCCCAGCACCAGCTCCCCATCGACGACCGGCGCGTAGGGGCGTCACCTCGCCGGGGACGGCCTGCGCGGCGTGGACGGCCTCGGGCACGACGCGGGCGACTTTACCATGTCCGCCCTCTCAGGGCATGATCGTCCTTCTATCTGTCACTGCTGCCGCGAGCGAGTCCGAATCGAGGTTAGAGTCCTTCAAGATCGCGCCGCGAAGATCAGCCCCTCTGATATCCAACCCCGTGCAATCCGCTCCGTATAGATTCGCCTCGCGAAGATCCGCCAACATTAGGTTCGCGCCGTCAAGGCACGCCTCACTCAGGTCAGCCCCGCGAAGGCGAGCCTGAAATAGCGAAGCACTGGCCAGGTTCGCCCGCGCGAGGTCCGCCCCCTCAAGGACAGCGGACTCAAGGTCTGCCCCGGGCAAAGCCGCATCCGCAAGACGAGCTTCCCGAAACTTCCCGTCCTTCAACCAGCCCAACGAACGGACCTCACGAAGGGAGTCCAGCGCCGCGTCCACATCACCGCTTCTCATCCTGCCGATTAGCTCTTCCATCTTCCGCCTCCGCTCCCCCCGTCTGACGAAAGCGTCGACGAAGACAATCGTCAAGACCGTCCCAAATAGACTCGATGCAAGACTTTGATAGCTATCAATGAACAGAGCGCGAAGCCGAATATTCCCGTGATCCAAATAGTTACCGCCAAGGCCTATTCCCACCGACGCCAGGAAGAGAAACAAACCAAGCCATACCCAGCCTGACCGGGGAACCATCCTCCGTATCCGATCACCGAACCGCCCCAAGCGACTCAAGCGTCCGTATCTGGCCAAGGCTAATCCCCTCCGCACCCGCTATCCGAGTATTCTCATACCTTCCAGGCGATTGAAGTCGCCGCAGTTCCCGACCTTGCTCCGCATCCCAGATGCGAATCGTGCCATCTTCACCAGCGCTTGCGAGTGTGCCACTCTCAGAATCGACCGCTACACACCACACCTGGCGAACGTGACCGCGCAGACGGCCGGAACACTCTAGCGAACCAATGCTCCACGACCTTATTACTCCATCATCACCCCCTGAATAGAGCATCGATCGCGGAGTGTCAACAGCCACGCTCCAAATCTGCCTCTTCAGCTCGCTCGCATACTCTGCCTCTAACCGCCCATCATCCAATGACCACTGGCGAACCACCCCGTCCGACCCGCCCGTGTAGAACCTGTCACCACCGTCCGTGGCCAACGCATACAGAGGTCCCGACCGTCCGTCGACCCTGAACACGGGCTCTGGCAACCCCAACAGCCACACCGCCGCTGTACCATCCTCACTGCAACTCAGAATTTTGCCGTCTGGCAGGAAGAAAAGGCCCGAGACCCGTCCCCCGTGAGCGATCCAATCATCCAGGATCTCGCCCGTGCTGGAATCGACGACCACAATCCGCTTATCATCCGCCCCCGTTGCGAGACGCTGTCCACTAACATCGAAGGCGAGGCTGCCGATCCAGCCACGATGATGAGTAAGCCGAAGCTTCAACGTCAATAGGTCATCAACATCTCGCCGGCTCCAGACTAGAACCTGACCATCATCGCTGCCAGAAGCAAAGGAAAGCCTTCCGGGTTTCGGCGCGATCTTAAAGACCTGATCATGGTGGCCGGGCAGTATCTGAACCAAAGAATTCGTTGCAAGGTCCCAGGTGCAGACAGTATGGCTGCCGTGGGTGCTCAACAGCATAGGCGGCGACAATACCACCGAGAAAGATCGCTGAGCATACCCAACAATACTATGCGTGAGAAGGCCAGAACCCGATTCCCACACTTTGATGCTCTGATCCTCCCCGGCGCTTAGAAGCTCATCGCCAGAAGGACTGAAAGATATGGCTCGCACCCAGCTCGTATGAGCATGGAGCGTTCTCGTATTGACTGCCGCGTTATTCACGTCCCAGAGATGAATCGTAGCGTCGTGCCCCGCCGTCGCAAGAAGACCGTTGGAGGGATCGTAGTCAATGGCCCATACCCGCGATGAGTGCCGCCCGATTACGACAGGATCCGCATCTTCTTCCAAGGGATCAAAAGAAAGCACTGCGCCATCGTCACAGCCCGCGAACGCCAGGCCAGTGGAGACAATCTTCAAGCTGCGGATCCACGAGGAGGTGCGGATTAAAAGCCGAGTTGGTCGCACTCCTTCTAGATCCACTTCAACGAGCTTCCCGTCGTCTCCACCCACCACTACTCGATCATCCCGCCCGGCGACGAAAGACACGACCTTTAGGCGGGAATCACTTATTCGCCGGTTGTAAATTTGAACGCAATCGGGAATCAGCCACGCTGAGAGAAATCCGTCCTCGCCAACGGTGACTGCAACGCCCCCTGACGCGCTGACTGATAGATCGCGGATTGCGCGGCTATGCGCTTTCCACTCGCGTAGCCTCTTTGGTTCGTCTAGGTTCCAAAGAGAGGCACTGCCGTCCATCGAACTGAGTGCAACCAGCGACGACGAGTTGCCGACAAAACGAATTGCACTGATCCAGTATTTATGAGCCTGAACATTCGCCAGGACCTGGCGTCCGGTCGACGTCCAGACTCGAAGCCTGCCATCGAAGGTTCCCGCTACGAATCGTGTACCGTCCGGGCTCCACGCAACGGAGGTGACCGCTCCGAAGTTGTCCGAAAAGGTACAGTCGACAAAAGCGCAGTCCGACAAATCGCAGCCCCTAAGGTCAATCTCGTCGAGACGGGCCGCAACCACCGCCGTTCCATGTAGATCGAGCCGGTCCGTCGGTAGTTCAAGCTGCACGCGCAGAAGAAGCATGTTTGTGATCGAAAACCCGATGCGCGCCGAGCGGCCTTGGCTACGGCGTGACTCGGCGACAGCTTCGAGTCGCTCGGCCAGGTGGGCCTTCGAAACGATTCGTTGCAAACGTTCGGCGATTGGAACCAGATTCTGGATTCGCTGCGCAGAACGGACGTAGTCAGGCCGTCTTCCGTCAACGATGCAGAAGTCATCGAGATTCGTCCAAGGGTCACCTTGCTGAACCTCTTCGACGCATTTTGCGATGAAGGACTGAACTAGATACCCCCGAATTAGCTCATGTACGTCGGCACCGCCATGAGAAGCAATGGCCAAGGACCTCCGGAGAAGATTTGATACAGCGCCGGAGACGTCCGCTGGATCGGACATAGCCATTCGTCTTACCAGCTGCGAGGTCGAAAGCGGCGCTCGCGCCAGCGCGAGCCAGGTCAACACGCGAAGCTCAAGGTCGCCGATCCGCCGCAGGTGCCCTTCGATCAGACGTCGTACACCTCCAAAAACAAACGTCTGATCGTTTATGAAAGTATCAACATCCGAGGAAAGGACATCAACTATGTAGCTCACTGCCAGTTGAAGACCGAATATGTTGCCCGCATAGGCAGCATGAAGCTGGACAAGTTGTTCCGGTGCGGGGACCAGTCCCATGCTACTGACGAGGTCACGGACATCATCCGGCTGCAAACCACCGAGCTGGTAGACCTCAACTCTCTCTGACCGCCGGCGCAGCAGCGGCACCGGATCCGGTTCTTCCCGACTGGTGATCAGTACCACGCTTCGGCCCGCCGCCGCGACGAGCCTTGTCAACAGGTCCTCATAGTCTTCGAAGCCTTCACGGTAACGCCCGACGTCCACGCCGACATCTAGTATCGACTCAAAGTTGTCAAGAATCAGCAAGGTGGACCACCGCGTCAGGCGGCCGACAATCCGATCCGTAGCGTCTAGCCGATGAGCTGTTCCCGATGTATCACCTTCGGGGATGGCGCCGTCCAGATATTGCGCAAGTTGGTCGATGGTGGGCATTGAATGCATTGAGACCCACGCGACGTGATCGAACGATTCCTCTTCTGCTTTGGCACAATGAAGCGTAAGCGCCGTTTTGCCCACGCCCCCTATTCCTGCCACCACAAGTACGGTGAACGTCTTTTCTCTCAGAAGTTCGGTTACGCGCGCTACATCCCCAGATCGTCCCACAAATTCGGACTCCAACGGAGCGTTGTTCCAAACGGATGACCTGTCCCCGGGAGGCGAATCGCGCCGGGAGCGATCGTCGTCCCCCGGTGGACTGAGGTTCAACCGCGATATCGCATCGCCTACGGACGACCATTCGAAGGCCAGTGCCTCGGAAAATACGGCGCCGGCCGCACTCATCTCATAGCGACATGAATCCATCAGGAAAAACGTCGTTCTTCGACAGCTGGCCATCTCCAGGCGCAAGGCGTCGACACCTGTGGCATCCTGGAGTATCGCCCGAGTGACGAAGACAACACCAAGATCGAACCTACCCATCGGAGAACGATCGCTGGTGCTTCTCCTAACCCGAATCTCCTGTGCCGTGTTTCCAAGGCGTCGTAAAGCGGCAACTAGGGCAGAGGCCGGGCTGCGGCTCAATGAATCGCCATGGCCAGACAACACGAGTATGCGAGTCATCGACTATCGTCCGTCCGACTATCAGCCTTCTGACAAATCGAGGCGCCAGGGACTGTCTGCGGTCATGATCCATGTGAGCGGCGTTACCGAGACCTTGTGATCATATATAAGGGCTTGGATATCGCTGTCCGGCTCAAGTGCCTCTTCGTCGACGACGATATCGACCGCGAACTTGAACGGCTGAGCAATTTCGCGCGGTCCGGGACGAAGATAGACGAAGTACTGTTGACGACTTTGAATAGTTCGCACGACCTCGGTCTCTTCGGTAGCGCCGTGCGGGATATTCAAGTTGAGCACCGAAATGGGCGACGGAAGACCTTCTCTCAGAATCTTCTCTGCCAATAGCCTGGTGAAGTACTTGGCCGCTTTCCAATCTTGCTCGGGATACTCTGAGCTGTGCTGCGTTGAGAGATCTGACTGGAGCGAGGCTGCAATGGCTGGGATGTCGTAGGCGTCCGCCTCAAACGCCGCCCCGACCGTCCCGCTGATGCTGAGGCCAAGTCCGAGGTTCTCGCCGTAGTTGATGCCGCTGATACACAGATCTGGAAGGCGATGAGATAGCTCTAGGACCGCGTGTGATACAGATTGGGCAGGGGAGCCGTCGATTGCATAGCAGTTGATCTTGCGGTCGTTGATCAGCAGTTCTACCTTTTCAATCGAGCCGACGGTCTTCCCTTTCGGAAACGCATGGCTCATTGATGTCTGCTGGTCTTTTGGGGCTACAAGTAGAAGCTCGCCTAGGTCAGCGACTGCCTCGGCGGCCGCGAGGAGCCCCGGCGACATCAGGCCGTCATCGTTGGTGATAAGAATCAAGGGCCGTTCGTTACTCATTGACCTTGTCCTCCGACGTGATTTTCGCACATTGACGCTGCGGAGACTGCGAGTAGTTCGTCTTTCATTCCCGAATAGCCAAACATCGAGAGATAGTACAGCATGCTGGCCCGACCAGTTCGGATTATCTCATTTGCACGGAATCCTGATAAATTTTTGTAAGATTTTTTTCCTGTATTTTTGTCGTTGCTCGAGGAGAACTGGAGCCCGAGCTCAATCCCCGGCTTTCGGTCGGGTGGCATATACGGCCGGCTCTGCTCCAGGTGCCGCAGGCTGCTCTGATATGTGGTGCCTCCGGGCACACGATAGATCGCGTAGTCGGCCAGATCATCGGCGACGACGCGAGGGAAGAACAGTGGAGTATGACGAGTAAAGATGCAGTCGCCGACTAGGGGGCGAGGGAGGCTGGCGACATCGAACAGCGATCTGCATTGAACACAGCGATCATCTGAGTCCTCGATGACGGCCGATGTAGCATTCCGAGAGAAGCATACAGGACAAATTTTCCAGACCTGAAACGGGCTTTCGGGCAGCACGCTCGCAAGATGCCGGGCGATTCGAAGCATCTGAGGCTGCAGACTTGTGACACAACGCGAGAGCGGGATAAACAGTACGGGCAAGTCCCATATTTCATTCACTATGACGCTTAGAAATGCAGTGTTCCCCATTGCAAAACGGTCGGTGGCCAGGTAGCACTTGCCTAGGATCTGTAATGCATCCCGGGCTGACTCGAGTTCCGCGAGTGCGGGGTGATGTAAATCTGCCATGCGTTCGTCATCGACGGCGGGCGAATATCGCTCGGCCCAGCTCTCAAAAGTCGCAGACCATCGAGCTAATGTGGCGGGAGGAGGTGCCTCGAGGCTGAAAGCGACGCGATGGTGGCTTGGGCCCTTCGTTCGATATTTCAGCTTGGCGGCCCCGTGCCGGGCCTGCGGGTCTGGGAGGAGCGAGTTGACGAACCTTCGCCCGGCGCCCCCATCGTAGTCCATAACAAAATAGGCCGGAACCGCGCCTCGTTCGGACAGCGGCGCGGCGAACGCCGAAAGAAGATAGATATGGGTGAACTGACCGAGAACACCTAGGTACGGGAGAAGGTTTGGTTGGTGCGCAAAGCGAATCGTTATCGCACCCGAACGAAGCCGTTCCAGGTTCTCGTGGACCGATCCTATTGTGCCGGCGAGTCTATGAAACTGTTCAGCTGCTTCTGCCATGATAGTGGTTACTTCCGGCGCGGAAAGTCGAAGGCCGGCGATTTCCACGAGTTCCCGGGCGAAGCACTGGGGGCAAGTAGTCTCCGTACCAAGCGGCGTGACGACTAGCTGGATTCCCACGATCGCACCTCTCGCAGGCGGCCAAGTGCCTCGTCGTAGTGGGATAGTGCCGCTGCGTAGCGCCCAGTGTCGCGCGAGGGATAGACAATTTCGGCACCATCGACCATCAGGTCCAACGCCATCTCGAAGCTATCGGGATCCATAGCCGCGAGGGCGAGCAAAGCAGAGCCGTGGGCCCGATCGGAGTGGCGGACATGCACCTGTGGCCTTTCCAGGACGTCGCTCACGATCTGGCGCCATACTTTGCTGCGCGCGCCACCGCCGCCAGCAAATAGCCGTTCGGGCAGGTCGAAAGGTGCTGATGGCAGCGTTAGGGCCAGCGCGTAGGCGAAGGACTCAAGAACTGCCCTCGCGATGTCGTCCGCAGAGTGACCGATTTGGAAATTTAGCAGTGCGCCTCGGGGAGAGCTACTCACCGTGGTGGTCAGGAGGTCGACATCCTGTAGAAATACCAGTCCGTTGGCACCGGGAGGCGCCTTCGCAGCGGCGCTGTCGAAAGCTTGGAATATATTTTGTTCACTGATATCACGAAATAACGCTTTAGCAATGTCGCGGAGCTGGTGGCCTGCACGGGGAACCGAGGTCAACCACTCAACTGGATAGGGCTTGTAGCTTCCGGCCAGGATATCCGCTGTGTCTGCTCGTAGCCCTGCAGCGCAGTTGAATGTCCCATAGTATATGAGGACGTCGCCCGCGGTTCGTGTTCCGGCGCCGATCAGACTCGCTATCGAATCGGCAGTCCCAGCAATCACTGGAACTCCGCTCGGCAAGTCAGTTTCGGCTGCGGCGCGCTCCGTGACATTGCCAACTACGGATAGAGGCGGGACGACCTCGGGCATTGCGAGATCCGTCAAGCCATAACGCGAAATTATCTCCTTGGACCACCGCCCTGCCACAGGGTCGTAGATCGATCCACACTCGGCTGCGGTTACGGTGTCCTGGGTATAGCTGCCAGTTAGGCGATACGTTATATAGTTATGAGTTGAGACGAGGCGGAGCCCAGGCCGCCATGCTTCTGTGAGATGTGTGCGAAGCCAGATCAGCTTTGATAGTACCTCGTTCTGCCAGCGGGGTGTCGCCAGCTCACGATCGAGCTGCTTCTCAATCTCGTACGCACGGTCGTCGTAGAACAGCAAGGCTGAATGAACTGCATTTCCTTGCGTATCGAGAAGGCAAAGATTAGGCACCATGGCTGTTGGCGCCACGCACCGGACGGATGAGCCGCTCGGAAGCTGTCTAAGCAGTTCTTGACATACGGCCTTCCATTCTTTCCACCATACGTTCTCCGGGTCGTGCTCCGGGCGTCCGTCGGGTGGTATTTGCCGATCTCGCGAGGCGTGCGCCACCGTCCGTCCGGTCTGATCAATTGCATGGCCCTTGATGACCGATGTACCGGTATCGATGCCAAGGTAGACGTGCATGTATCCCCGATAGTGTTGGCCCCGAGCTCCGGGGGGTGCCGGTCGAATCGGTGGAGGCACAGGGCTGGCTGGAAAGTACGCTTAGCTCTGGCTGGCGGAGGAGGGCGGTGCGACGCGGCGGCTGTGCGCGTCCCGTCGGTCCGGTCGTTAGTTTTGGCGAGGGCGGAGCGAACCGAGCGACCCAGGCGGTGATCGTTGATCTTACAGCTGGGTGAACGCACAGCGGTCAGCGGCCCACAAGCAGCTTCGACACCTGGACTACTGCGCTCGAGCGTCACCAGTCTCACCCCCCCCCGGTCCTAACAGTCTTGCGCAGAAGTCCTGGGTGCTGCAAAGGACCTGGTCAGGCGCGATCTGACTAGAAGCCAGTGCTGGCTCGGGTCAGCGCGCTTGGATGACGGGGTCGCCCTGGCGATGAAGCCCGGAGGAGTTGTGGTGGTACCGCATCTCCTCGGGGCGGCTGGTCACAAGGGGTGCGAGGCCGTCGATGTTGCGTGGTCGGGTTTGCGATGCGCTCTTTTGGGTGGGCGAGGCAACTTCTACAGGATTGTGGTCTTGAGTGGAGGCCGGTACCCGGTAGCCGGTCAGCCTCGCCGGGTGGAGTACAGCTGGCGCACCGCGCTGCCTCGGTGGGATCGAGTTGTCCAAGAGCTGCACGATCGGTGCGCGGAGCTGGGAGTAGGCGGACTCGGTGAAACCCTTGGATTCGCCGGCCCCGCCGCCGGACAGGTTGGTTCGGCAGAGCAGGTGACCTGTGGCCAGGCCGGGCGCAGACCCAGGCCGGTCCTGCCGCGTAGACCCGCCAGGAGCCATCGCGGGTCACCCGCACCACCGGCGGGCGAGCGCGCCGGGATCAGGTCCGGCCCTCTGCCAGATGACCGCTTCCGCCACGCAGCGCCGCGAGGGCAGGCGCCCGGCCCGATGTTGACCAAGTGACGCGTGACGGCTACTGTCGTACCCGTCACGGTCTGAGCCGACAGTATGACGTGACACCGCACAACCTGCTGATGACCTGCTCCCAGGAACCGGCCCGCCACAGGGCACCCGGCGCAGGCGCGGTTGCCGTCGCCGCAGCAGGACCGGCGACCCTGCTATAGCCTTCCAAGTAGGATTGGAGCCGTGCCAGTGACCAAGGTGTCGCTAACGCTCGACTCGGACCTGGTGCAGGAGGCCCGCGAGCGTGTCGGGCCGAGGGAGCTCTCCGCCTACATCAACGCCGCGCTACGGCAGCGGCTGCAGCATGATCGGCTGGCCGAATTCCTTGTCGTATCAGACGAGGAGGCCGGGCCCGTTCCGGAGGAGGACATCGAGGAGGCGCGCCGGTGGTTCCGGCCATGACGAGGCGGCGTCCGCCCCGCGGTCAACTTGGCGTGCCGTTCGTGCTCGATACCGGCGCAGTGATCGCGCTGTCCCGGCTCGAGAAGACGGCGCGAACGATGCTCGCCGCCGCGCTGCGTGAGCAGTCTCAGGTCTGGGTTCCCGCCCCCGTCATCACAGAACTCGTCCGCGGCGACCACCGGCGAGATGGCGCCGTCAACCGAGTACTGAAGTCCGTCAACGATATCCATCCGCTTGACGAACCCCTCGCGCGGGACGCCGGCAGGTTGCTCGTCGGCGGCGGCACGACACTGGACGCTATGGTGGTGGCGACCGCGCAACGTGTCGCGGGCACCGGCTCAGTGGTGATAATGACTAGCGATCCCCGCGACATCACGGCACTTGTCGCCGACGACTCACGGGTACGAGTGGCGGTTGTGTAACCCGGGGTATGACCTGAGCCTTCGGATTGCTGACGGTGTTCTTCGCCGGGCGCCTGCGCCGTCGTGTCGAAACTAGGCAGATCCTAAGCGCGCGAAGCGCCGACCCACGCATGCGGATGGTCGCTTTTCGTCGTTGTCGTGCCGGGCCGGGCTGCCCGCATCGCCTTACGCTTCAGCCCCTCGACGACGGGCTCCGGTACGTCACGAACCGTGATCGCCGTCACGCCTGGACTTTAGCTACACCGCCTGCAGATCGCCATCAGACCGTTCCGGGCCAGAGTCCGAAGTTGTGCGCGCCGGTCAGGGGCGTAAACCGGCCGAAGGACGACGTCAGCGCGCGACGTAACCGCCGTCGACCGGCATCGCCACGCCGGTCATGAACGACGACTCGTCGCTGGCCAGGAAGAGCGCCGCGGCGGCGAGCTCCTCCGGCCTGGCGAAACGGGCCATCGGGTTCGGCACCTTGATGTCCGCGGGCGGCGTGGGACCGGCCTGGGCGACGGCCATGCCGGTCCAGGTCATGCCCGGGCAGACCGCGTTGACCCGGATGCCGGACTTCGCGTAGTCGAGCGCCGCCGACTTGGTGAGCAGCACGACGCCGCCCTTGGCCGCCGAGTACCCGGCCTTGTCCTTCCAACCGACCATCCCGGCGTTCGAGGCCGTGTTGATGATCGAGCCGCCGCCGGTCCGCAGCATCGCGGGAACGGCGTACTTGATGCCGAGGAAGGTGCCCTTGATGTTCACCGCGAGGAGGCGGTCGAGCGTCTCCTCGTCGAGCTCGTGGATCGGCCCGAACGGGCCCGAGATGCCAGCGTTGTTGAACAGCACGTCGAGCCGGCCGAACTCGCGCTCCGCCGTCTCGACCATGTTCTGGACCTCGGCCGCGACGGCCACGTCCACCTGGACCGCCACCGCGCCCGCGCCGATCTCCGCGACGGTGTCCTTCTCCGAGCCGTTCATATCCGCGCAGACGACCTTCGCGCCCTCCGCCGCGAACAACAGCGCCGACGCCTTCCCGATCCCAGACCCGGCTCCCGTAACGATCGCGACCTTGCCATCCAGCCTTCCCACAACAACCTCCGTCGGACGTCGATGTGGCTACCGGCCGACGCAGGGGCCGGCAGCCGGAATCCAGCCACAACTGGTGACGGCGCATCAGCGCTGCACCCGGGGTCCCTGCCGGATCGGCGAAGCCGATCTGGGAGGTCTGCCAGCCACCTCGCCAGGCCAGACCAGCCCCGACCACCGCCATATGCCTGTGCCCGGAACCACGCGAGGAGGGCGCTCAGCGCCCGAAAGGCGCTGCCCGGTTGCGGGCGCGAAGCGTCCGGCAACGGGAGCGCCCCACCCCGCCGCGGGCACCGCCCCTGGGGACGAGGCGCTCCGCGCCTCGTCCCCAGCCGGCTTCAGGTGTTGCGGCCGCCGTTGACGCCGATGATCTGGCCGGTGATGTAGCTGGCCTCGTCGCGGCACAGGAACGAGGTGGCCGCCGCGATGTCCTCCGGCTTGCCGGCGCGACGGACCGGGGTCTTCTCGGCGTGGTCCTCGACGCCGCCGCCCAACATGCCGCGACGCTCGGACTCTCGCAGCATGGGAGTGTCGACGAAGCCCGGCGGGATCGTGTTGACGGTGATCCCCTCCGGGCCGAACTCGAGCGCGAGTGCCTTGGTCATACCGATCAGGCCGGCCTTCGAGGAGACGTAGTGCGTCATGTACTGCTGGCCGCCCTGGGCACTCGAGGACGAGATGTTCACGATCCGGCCCCAGTGCGCCGCGATCATGTCGGGCAGCACCGCCTGGGTGACGTAGAAGGGCCCGGACAGGTTGACCGCGATGGTCTTGTCCCAGGACGCGTCGCTGATCTTCAGGAACTCGCGGAAACCGGTGACGCCCGCGTTGTTCACGAGTACCAGGACCGGGCCCATCGACGCCCGGATGCTCTCGACGGCCGCGTTCACCTGCTCGCGGCTCGACACGTCGACCCCGCCGAAGGCGACAGCCTCGTTCCCCGCCTCGCCGATCTCCTCGGCGACCTTCTTGGCCGCGTCGGCGTTGAGGTCCAGGACGGCGACCGCGAAGCCGTCCGCGGCGAGCCGGTGGGAGATGGCCCGCCCGATACCCGACCCACCGCCGGTGACAAGCGCCGTCCGCTGCTCGGTCACTATGCCGAACCTCCTTTGGTTCCTGAATGTGCCCTGATCGGCCTGAGTGGCGGGCGGGTGCCCACGGCGGCCCGGCCGCGCGCGGCGCGGCGCCGCGGCGCCGCGGGCACCCGCCCCGGGTGTGCGGAGCCTAGGAGATGGCCTCGTCCCCGGCGATCGAGGTGCGGTGCATCAGCCGGCTGGAGGTCTCGCCGTAGGGCAGCGCCCGGTGCAACATGCCCGTGTTGTCCCAGATGACGAGGTCGCCACGCCGCCACTTGTGGCGTACCACAAACTGTGGCTGTGCCGCCCAGGTGAGCAGCCGGCCGAGCAGCGACTCGCCCTCGTCGGCCGATCGGTGGTCGGCGTGATCCGCGTCCTGGTGACGCTCATCGCGCGTTCGTCTCCTGGCCCACTCAGATGGCGGGTTCGACGGTGGCGTTGAAGAACGCCGCCCCCGAGTCCGGGATACGGGGCTGCTTGAAGATGTTCACCGGATACGAAACCATGATCATCGAGTAGAGCAGGTGCAGCAGCCGGGTCTCCGCCTCGGGCAGGTCGTTCACCTCGAACGTGTCGAGGTAGGCGATCGCCTCCTCGGCCAGCGGCGCGATCGCGTCGTAGAACTCGCCCAGCTCGTCGATCGTCTTCGTCAGCCGCTTCGCGTACCGCTCGGGCCGCGACGCCAGCGCCCAGTCCTCGACCCAGGGCTCGAGAACACTGAACTTCCCGGGCAGGGTGCCCGTCGTGGTGCTCATCTCGTGGGCTCCTTCTACTTCTCTTTACCGGCCTGGTGGGCGGCGACGGCTTCCCGGACGACGTGGTGGAACTGGCGGATCATCAGCTCCATGTCGGACAGGTGGAAGGTGCCCTGCGCGCGGTTGTTCAGCGCCGACCAGGTCGCCTCCACCGTGTTCGTGTCCTGCATCGCGAACTCGATGGTGCTGTCGACCACCAGCTCCTGACCGAGCCGCTCGGTGACGTTCTTCGGCTCCGGGAAGTAGATGTCGACCTCGTACGAGTGCGTGCCGACCGACTCCGGGATGTACTGGTAGGTGATGTAGTACCCGCGGTGCCACAGCTGGATCGACAGGTTCGGGAACAGCCAGTACTGGTCGTTGCTCCAGTACTGGATGTTGCCCGGGTTGCGCTCGGGGGTCAGGTAGTCGATGTCCTCCGGCAGGTCGTCCGGGCCGAAGATGCCGCCGCGGAACAGCCGGTAGACCCAGTCCTGGTCGCGCTGGGCGGGGCCGACGGACTGCGTCCGCTTCTTCAGCGGCGGCGGGCCGGGGACCGAGGTCAGCATGTGCGGGGCGAACAGGTCGTAGTGGTAGGAGTCCATCGGCGGGACGAGCTTCTCCGCCTTCGACATGTCCGCGTTGAGGAACCGCCCGTGGACGTACGCCGGGTGGTACCACTCCAGCAGGGCGTCGATCCCGATCTTCCAATTGCCCTTGATGAGGGTCTTGAAGCCCCAGTGGTTGGTGAACTTCTCGAACGGCCACGCCTCGAGCTCGGTGACCAGCTTCTCGCCGAGGAAGTCCCGCAGCGTCGGGGCGTCCTGGCTGAAGTTCACGAAGATGAACCCGGCCAGCACCTCACAGCGCAGCTGGGGCATCCCCAGCTCGTCGTCGGGCAGCGAGTCGAAGAACTGGTCCCGCTTCGTGACGTAGCTGCACCTGCCGTCGAGGCCGTAGCGCCAGCCGTGGTACTTGCACTGGAACTGGCGCGCGGAGCCCTTGGACTCCTCGCCCGGGTGCTCCTGCCACACGACCTTGTTGCCGCGGTGCGCGCAGACGTTGTGCAGCGCGTAGACCTCGCCGTCGGTGTGCCGGCTGATCACGATCGACCCGAGGCCCCTGAACTCGCGGGTGAAGAACGTGCCGTTGCGTGGCAGCTGCTCGACCCGGCCGACCTTCAGCCAGGTCCGCCTGAAGATCGCCTCATGCTCGGCCTGGTAGAACTCCTCGGAGATCGAGTCCTCGTAGCTGACGGGCCCGGTGCCAAGTTCCGGGTAATCCAACGTGTACTTGGCCCGGCCGGTCGCCAGCTTCTCGATGCTGGACATTTCTCCACCCCCTCCAGGGATGATCTCGGACCGGACGGAATCCGGCGCCGATCAGCGATGCTGCGGTGATCAGGATGTGGATGTGACGGGGACGGCGCGCGGGCCGCACCGCCAAGCCGAGACGGCAGCCATCAGACGACGCCGTCCGCGCGCAGCTGGGCGATCTGCTCGGCCGAGCGGCCGAGGATCTCGCCGAGGACCGCGTCGGTGTGCTCGCCGAGCTCAGGGCCGAGCCAGCGGATCTCGCCCGGGGTCTCCGACAGCGCCGGGATCACTCCCGGCACCGCGAGCGGGCCGATCCGCGACTCCTCCACCGTGATCGTCCCGCGGTGCTGGTACTGCTCGTCGTCGAAGATGTCGGCGATCGAGTAGAGCTTGCCGGCCGGCACCTCGGCCGCGCGGCAACGGGCCACGACCTCGTCGCACGACAGTGAGCCGACCCAGTCGGTCACCAGCTTGTTGACCACGTCGCGGGCCGCGAGCCGATTCTGCTTCGGCCCGAAGAGGTCGGGGGCGGACAGCTCGGGCCGGTCCATTGCCCGCGCCAGCCGGGCGAACATGTCGTCGTGCGAGCAGGCGATCGCCACGAAGTGGCCGTCGGCGGTCCGGTAGTGGCTGTGCGGCACGACGTTCACCGTGTCGGCGCCCATCCGCTCCCGGACGAAGCCGTTCTTCTGGTAGGCCGGCGCCAGCTCGTCGAGCGCCCGGAAGATCGTCTCGAACAGCGCGATGTCGACGACCTGGCCGCGCCCGGTGCTCTCCCTGGCCCGCAGTGCCATCAGCACCCCGATAACGCCGTACATGCCGGACATGTAGTCGGCGAGCGAGGTGGAGCCGGGCGTCACCGGGATGCCGCCCGGCTCGCCGGCGAGGTAGGCCAGGCCCGAGAACGCGTGCGCGATCCGGGCGAAGCCCGGCAGGTTCCGCAGCGGGCCCGACTGCCCGTAGGCGGACACCCGCAGCAGGATCGCGCCGGGGTTGATCTCCTGGATCGTCGGGAAGTCCAGGCCCCACTTCTCCAGGACACCGGGCCGGAAGTTCTCGATGACGACGTCCGCCCAGGCGATCAGCTCACGGAGCAGCTCCTGGCCGCGCGGGTCGGCGAAATTGATCGTCACCGACCGCTTGTTGCGCGCCTCCGAGAGCCAGACGAGCGTGTCGCCGCACTCCGTATCACTGCCGAACCGGCGCAGGTGGTCGCCGACGCCGGGGCGCTCGACCTTGACGACCTCGGCGCCGAACTCGCCGAGCACCGTCGCACAGAACGGGCCGGCCAGGAAGGTGCCGAGATCGAGGACCTTGACTCCGTCGAGCGCATGCATGCCGTGGACCTTCTGACGAGACGGGCGGGCGAGATCGAAGATCGGGTTACCGGCCGGATCAGGGCGAGGCGCGGGAACGCCCTCCACTCTTCCGGCACCACCCGGGCCGGTCGCGAAGGAGCGCCACGGCGTTCCGGCGGGCACGCCACGCGGGCGGGGCTCCCGTCATCACGCCCTCCAGAAGAACGGTCGTCTCTCATACGAGAATGATCAGCCCGTCATGATGAGAACGATCAGCGTACGCTGGCGAGAACGACGCTACCACAAATCGTAGGTCGTCCTATAGTTCTGCGAGCATCGTATAATCGCGCCATGCCAATGGTCCGTCCGTTCCGCTTCGCCGTCCAGGGCACCAAGGCCGCGTCCGGCACCGCGTGGCGCGACCTGGCCCGGAAGGCGGAGGACCTCGGGTACTCGACACTCTTCGTGGCCGACCACTACCTGGGCCCCGGCCCCGTGGCACGGGCGGCGAGTATGCCGCCGCAGCACCTGGCCCCGCTCGCCGCGATGACCGCCGCCGCCGCGGTGACCACCTCCCTGCGGGTCGGCTGCCGGGTTTTCTGCGTCGACTACCACGTGCCGGCCGCGCTGGTGAAGGAGGCGGCGACGATCGACCTGCTCTCCGACGGCCGGCTCGAGTTCGGCATCGGGGCGGGCTGGAACGGGGCCGAGTACGACGCCATGGGCCTCACCTTCGCCCCGGCGCCGCGGCGCATCGACAAGCTCGTCGAGGTCGTCGCCCTGGCGAAGGCGCACTGGTCCGGCGAGCCCATCGAGATCAAAGGCGACCATGTCAACGTCTCCGGCTACCGCGGCCTGCCGGCGCCCGTGCAGCTGCCGCGCCCGCCGATCATGATCGGCGGCGGCAAGAAGCGAGTGCTTTCGTTCGCCGCCCGCGAGGCCGACATCGTCAGCATCTCCAACGTGCACTTCAGCGCCCGCAACGACGACGGGCTGACCCCCAACGAGGAGCTCGCCCGCCGGGTCGACTACGTCCGGTCGGCCGCGCCCGAGCGCGTGGGCGAGCTCGACATCGAGAGCTCACCGTATTTCTCCGAGATCACCACGGACAAGGCGGCGGTGTTCGAGAAGCTGGCCGGGTGGATGAAGACCACGCCGGACGTGACCGCCGCGCACCCGAACGTGCTCGTCGGCACCGCCGACGAGATGGCCGACCAACTGCTTGCGCGCCGTGAGGCCTTCGGCATCAACTACGTGACCATCCAGTGGGACCAGCTGGAGAGCTTCGCGCCGATCGCCGCCCAGCTGACCAGCAAGTAGCCCTCCGGGCACCCAGGCCCCGGTCCCGGCCCGGCAGGAACCCAGTCGGCAGAAACCCAGGAGGACCCGTGCGCGAACCGCGCGCCCGCCGCTCGGAGCTGGCGACGCCGGCCAGCAGCGAGAAGATGTGCATGAAGGCCGGCTCGTCCGGGGCCGACCTGGTCTTCCTCGACCTGGAGGACGCCTGCGCGCCGCCCGCGAAGGCGTCCGCCCGGGGCATCGCCGTCAAGGCGCTGACCGGCCAGGACTGGGGCCACACCGTCCGGGCCGTCCGCGTCAACGGGCTGGACACCGAGTGGTGCCACGACGACATCATCGAGATCGTCACCGGTGCCCGCGAGGCCGTCGACGTCCTGATCGTGCCCAAGGCGCGCTCGGCCCGCGACGTCTGGTGGGTCGACGTCCTGCTCACCCAGCTGGAGACCAAGCTCGGCCTGCGCAGGCGGATCGGCCTCGAGGTGCTCATCGAGGAGGCCGAGGGCCTGTCGAACGCGCCCGAGATCGCCAAGGCCAGCCCCCGGTTGGAGGCCATCATCTTCGGCGCCGGCGACCTGTCGGCGTCGCTGCACGCCCGGGTGAACGGCAACTTCGACCCACTCGGCGACTACCCCGGCGACTTCTGGCACTTCGCCCGCGTACAGGTGCTCGCGGCGGCGCGCGGCGCCGGCATCGACGCGATCGACGCGCCCTACCCCGCCTACAAGGACCCCGACGGCTACCGCCGGGCCGCGACGCACGCGAGCCTGCTCGGCTTCGACGGCAAGTGGGCGATCCACCCGTCCCAGGTGCCCATCGCGAACGAGGTCTTCGCCCCGACGGCGGCGCAGATCACCGAGGCCCGGGACTCGATCGAGGTCTACCGCGCCTCCGAGCGCGACGGGGTCGGCGCGATCGGGCGCGACGGCCGGCTCGTCGACGCCGCCCACATGCGCCTGGCCGCCAACGTGCTGCACCGCGCGGCGCTGGCCGGCCTGATCGACGAGGTCTAGACCACCGGAAACCAACCGCCACCGCTGCCTCGCGCTCGTCAGCCCAGGGCCGCCAGGTAACCCGACCCGAACGCAACCGCCGCTTCAAGCCAACCCGACACACAGCGCAAGAAGGCAGTAGAAGGCGCCCTACCGCGCGACCGGCAGCCGGAAGCGCAGGGCAACCGGAGGAACCGGGGCCGCCAGGCAACCCGACCCGAACGCGACCGCCGCTTCAAGCCAACCCGACACATAGCGCAAGAAGGCAGTAGAAGGCGCCCTACCGCGCGACCGGCAGCAGGAAGCGAAGGGCAACCGGAGGAACCATGCAGGTTCAGGATCGTCTGTTCATCGGCGGCGAGTGGGTCGCACCGAGCGGCCCGGACACGTTCGACGTCATCTCCCCGGCCACCGAGGAGGTCATCGCCAGGATCGCCGAGCCGACGCCGGCGGATGTCGACAAGGCGGTGGCCGCCGCGCGGACGGCGTTCGACGAGGGCCCCTGGCCCCGGCTCGACCCGGCGGAGCGGGTCTCGGCGGTCCGCCGGCTCGCCGCGCTCTACAAGCCGGGCCGCGCCGAGCTCGCCAGCCTGATCACCGCCGAGATGGGCGCGCCGATCAGCTTCGCCAAGGTCGGGCACGTCGCCATCCCGATGTTCATGATGAACGCCTTCGCGGGCATCGCCGAGAACCTCGTCTGGGAGGAGAAGCGTCCCGGCTTCTACGGCCAGGACATCCTGGTACGCAAGGAGCCGGTCGGCGTCGTCGGCGCGATCGTCCCGTGGAACATGCCGATGCACCTGACGATCGGCAAGCTGGTCCCCGCGCTGCTCGCCGGCTGCTCGGTCGTGCTGAAGCCGTCGCCGGAGACGCCGCTGGACGCGTACTGGCTCGCTGGCCTGCTGGAGCAGGCCGACATCCCGCCGGGTGTCGTGAGCATCCTGCCCGCCGGCCGCGAGATCGGCGAGTACCTGGTCTCGCACCCGGGGATCGACAAGGTCTCGTTCACCGGCTCCACCGCCGCCGGCCGAAAGGTCGCCGCCGCCTGCGGGGCGAACCTCAAGCGGGTCGGCCTGGAGCTGGGCGGCAAGTCCGCCGCCGTCGTACTCGACGACGCCGACCCGGCAGCGATGGCCAAGGGCGTCGAGGTCGCCGGCCTGATGAACAGCGGTCAGGCCTGCGTCGCCCAGACCCGGGTGCTGGTCCCCCGGTCGCGCTACGCCGAGTATGTCGACGCGCTCGCCGCCATGGTCGAGTCGCTGCCCACGGGCGACCCGACCGACCCCGCCACCGCGGTCGGCCCGCTGGTCGCCCAGCGCCAGCAGGAGCGGGTCCGCGGCTACATCGAGGTCGGCCAGAAGGAGGGCGCCCGGCTCGTCGCCGGCGGCGCCGACCTGCCCGCCGGCGTCGACCGCGGCTGGTACATCCGGCCGACGCTGTTCGCCGACGTCGACAGCTCCATGCGCATCGCGCAGGAGGAGATCTTCGGCCCGGTCCTGTCCGTCATCCCCTACACCGACGAGGCCGAGGCCGTCAGGATCGCCGACGCGACCGAGTACGGCCTGTCCGGCTCGGTGTGGACCGCCGACGTCGAGCGCGGCCTCGGGGTCGCCCGGCGGGTGCGCAGCGGCACCTTCGGCGTCAACGAGGCCTACAGCATGGACCCGGCGGCGCCGTTCGGCGGCGTGAAGGCCTCCGGCATCGGCCGCGAGCTGGGCAAGGAAGGCATCGAGGGCTTCCTCGACTCCAAGTCGATCTCGATCGCGGCGAGGCGCTGAACGCGCTCGCCCGCGTGTCGGGCGCTAGGGCGCCCTCCCTGCGCTGGTCCGGGGTGAGGCCATGTGGCGGTGGCTGGCCCGATCTGGGGCCGACGGGGTGGTTGCGTTGGCGCTGCGCCGATGCGCTGTCACCTTCTGTGGCTGGGTTTGCGCTGTGTGCCCACGCGGAAGGCGCCGCGGCCGGACGGTGTCATGCCGGCCGGCCGCGGTCGTTTCGGTCTCGGACGCGTCTGCCGCGCGGGCGTCGTACGGTAGGTTGAGATAGCAGCTTCCGTTAGTCGAGAATGCTGCTCTCAGCACTTTTTAACGCCGTTGCCCCCTCTGGCGGCGGAGAAACAGGTCCCGCGCCCGGCCGGCGTCGCGGTGTCGAAGGGAGCCTTCAGTGGCGAACGACCTCGAGTCGTTGGACTTCTTCCTGGGCAAGGAGCTTGTCGATAACCCGTACCCCTACTTCGACGAGCTGCGGTCCAAGTGCCCCGTGCACCGGGAGCCGCACCACAACGTCGTGATGGTCACCGGCTACGACGAGGGCATCGAGGTCCTGCAGGACAGCGAGAACTTCTCGTCCTGCACCTCGGTGACCGGCCCGTTCCCGGGGTTTCCGGTCCCCATCGAGGGCCGCGACGACGTCGCCGAGCTGATCGCGCAGCACCGGGACTCGCTCCCGTTCTTCGACCAGCTGCCGACGATGGACCCGCCGCTGCACACCGACCATCGCGCGCTGCTGATGAAGATGATCACCCCCAAGCGCCTCCGCGAGAACGAGGAGTGGATGGGTGTCATCACCGACCGGCTGCTCGACAGCCTTCTCGAGGGTGGCAAGGGCGAGTTCATCGGCGACTTCGCCGGCCCGCTCGCGCTCCTGGTCATCGCCGACCTGCTCGGCGTACCCGAGGAGGACCACGCCGAGTTCGTCAGCCACCTGAACCGGGCCGCCAGTGGCACCATCGGCGGCACCAGCGGCGAGTCGATCTCGCACACCCCGCTGGAGTTCCTCTACGAGAAGTTCAAGGTCTACATCGAGGACCGCCGCAAGGAGCCGCGCGGCGACGTGCTCACCGGGCTCGCGCAGGCGACGTTCCCCGACGGGTCGACGCCCGAGGTGATGGACGCCGTGCGGGTCGCGGCGAACCTGTTCTCGGCCGGCCAGGAGACCACCGTCCGCCTCGTCAGCACCGCGGGCAAGCTGATCGCCGAGGACCCCGAGCTGCAGGCCAGGCTGCGCGCCGAGCCCGGCCTCATCTCGAACTTCCTCGAGGAGACGCTGCGGACGGAGAGCCCGATCAAGGGCGACTTCCGGCTCGCCAAGGTGCCGACGACCGTGGGCGGCGTGGACGTCCCCGCCGGCGCCACACTCATGGTGGTCAACGGCGCGGCCAACCGCGACCCGCGGCACTTCGAGGACGCGGACAAGTTCGACATCAGCCGGCCGAACTCCCGGCACCACATCGCGTTCGGCCGCGGCATCCACACCTGCCCTGGTGCCCCGCTCGCCCGTGCCGAGGCCCGGGTCGCGATCGAGCGGCTGCTCGCCCGCACAAGCGACATCCGCGTCGACGAGACCGTCCACGGCCCCGCGGACGCCCGCAAGTACCGGTACCTGCCGACTTTTATCCTGCGCGGCCTCGGGTACCTACGCCTGGAGTTCACCCCGGCGGAGAACCCGAGCGAGGCATGATGAAGGTCTTCATCGACGAGGACATCTGCCGCGGGCACGGCGTCTGCGCGGCGGAGTGCCCGGCGGTGTTCGGCATCAGCGACGACGGCTACGGCGAGGTCCTGGTCGACGAGGTGCCCGCGGATCTCGAGGCGGAGGTCCGCACCGTCTCGGGCCACTGCCCCGAGCGGGCCATCACCGTCGAGTAACACGCCGACGCGCCAAGGGGCGGGGGGGGGGGGGGGGCCCCCCCCCCCCCCCCCGGGGGGGGGGGGGGGGCCCCCCCCCCGCCCCCCACCCACCCCCC
>NZ_JASNFO010000069.1:0-71999 GCF_032027725.1 Pseudofrankia coriaricola
GGTCTGGGGCCACTCCCCCGCGGGGCCCTTCACGTTCTTTTAACCGGCCGACGCGCCAAGGGGCGGTGGTGGGCTCAGGCCCACCACCGCCCCTTCGTCGTTATCGGACAGACCGCCAGCCAGGCTCGCTCAGCTCGACGCCCAGGGCCGGCTCGCCCGTCGGCGCTCTTCTTCGTCTCAGAAGCTTCTTCGTGTCAGAAGCCGGGAATGATCGCGGCATTGCAGTCCGCGGCGGCCTGGCGCAGCGGGATCGCCTTGGCATAGGCCTCGGACGTGTACCAGGCCTTGGCCTCCTCGACCGAGTCGAACTCGAGGATGACCGTCTGGTTGCCATGCCACTCGCCCTCAAGGACCTCGGAGACCGGGCCGAGGGCGAGTGGCCGCCCGGCGACGCCCGCGAACGAAGCCCCGGCGACCTTCGCGTACTCGGCCATCCCGTCCGGGTCCTTGATCGCCTCTGTCAACACGACATACGCCTTCGGCATGGCCCGCTCCTTCATGTCCGCACAAAACGTCCCGCGGCGATGCAACCACAGCCCTCCACCACGCGCAGCCGCCGTCATCGCCGGGCCGGTCCCCGGTCAGGACAGGTATGTCCCGCCGAATGCCTCGATGAAGTCGAAGGTCTGCTCGGGGGAGGTGGAGTGGCAGGAGATCACCAGCCAGGTGACCCCGATCTTCTCCAGCTCCGCCCACTGCTCGCGGTGCCGGTCGGCGTCCGCCGTCGGCGCGTCGGTGAACGTGGCGTCGTTGTAGGACGACGTGAAGTCCAGCGGACCGGGGCGCCCGGCGGCGGCGGCCGCGTCCTTGACTCCCTGGATCAGGGTGGCGAGCTGCTCCCGCGAGGTGATCGCCATCGTCTGGGCGGTGACGGCCACCTGGGGGCTGGCCATCATTGGCAGCCAGCCCTGCCCCTTCTCGGCGGCGCGGCGCCGGGCACGGCCCGAGTTGCCGCCGACCCAGATCGGGATCGGGTCCTGGACGGGCTTCGGCCGGGCGATGACGTTGCGGGCGTCGAAGTGCAGGCCCTTGTAGCTGAACGGCTCGCCGCGCCAGTGCAGCGGCAGCACGTCGAGCGTCTCGTCGAACAGCGCGGCCCGTTCCGCCAGGTCGACGCCGAGGGCGAAGAACTCGGACTTCTGGTAGCCCGTGCCCATGCCCAGGATCAACCTGCCGCCGGAGAGCTTGTCGACGGTCGCGGCGGCCTTCGCCAGCGTGAACGGGTTGTGGTACGGCGCGACGACCAGGTTCGTCATCAGCCGCAGCCGGGTGGTCGCCGCCGCCGCGAAGCCGAGCGCGACGAACGGGTCAAGGCTCTGGTGCCCGCCCGTCTCCAGCCACTTGGCGCCGGGTACCGGGTGCTCGGTGAGCGAGATCGCGTCGAAGCCGGCCTTCTCGGCGGCGACGGCGACCTCGTCCAGCGGCCCGGCGTCGAGCATGTCGCGGCTGGTCCCGTTGGTCTCCGGGTAATGCAGGATGAAGCGCATATAACCCTCCTACACCGTGCGGATCGGCAGACGCATCCAACCGCGTGTCGTGGACGTGTGGTCGAGGACCGCGTTCGGATAGTCCACCTCCCAGTCCGTCCACCGCTTGAGCACTTCCTCCAGCACAACCCTGCCCTCGGTGCGGGCAAGCGAGGAGCCCATGCAGAAGTGGATGCCCCGGCCGAACGCGAGATGGCGCTCGGCGTCCCGGTTGATGTCGAACCTGTCGGCGTCGGGGAAGCGCCGCTCGTCCCGGTTGGCCGAGCCGTTCAGCAACAGCACGATGCTGCCCGCCGCCACGTCCTGGCCGTGCAGCTCGACGTCCCGCGACAGGACCCTGGCCTGCACCGGCGACGGCGACTCGTAGCGCAGGATCTCCTCGATCGCCTGGTTGACCGTGGAGGTGCCGGCGGCGATCGCCCGGCGCTGGTCCGGGTGGTCGGCGAGCAGCTGGCCGGTCCAGCCGATCAGCCGGCGGGTCGTCTCATTGCCGGCGCCGGCCAGCAGAATGACGTAGAGAAGGATCTCGGTACGGTTCAGCCGGCGGGTCGTCCCGGTCTCGTCGCGGAACTCGACGTTCAGCAGCGTGGTCATGAGGTCGTCCGACGGGTGGTCGACCCGCCAGTCGACGTACTCGGCGAACTCCGCCATCGAGGCGGTCATGTCGGAGATCCTCGGGACCTCGCCCTGCCTGAGAGTGTGGCGCGCGTTGCTCCGGTCTCGGATCGCCTCCTGGTCGCTCTCGGGGATGCCGAGCAGCATGCCGATCACCCGCATCGGGATGTAGGCGCCCAGGTCGGCGACGAAGTCGAACCCCGGCTCGCCAACGAACTGGTCCAGCGTGCGAACGGTGAGCTCGCGCACCCGCGGCTCCAGGGCGGCCATCCGCTTTGGGGTAAACACCCGGGACAGCAGCGCGCGGTGCAGGTCGTGCAGCGGCGGGTCCTCGGCCAGGATCATGCCCGGCGGGATCGGCGCGTCAGATTTGATCATCTCCAGGACGGAGCCCTGGCCGGACAGATAGGTCCGGTGATCGACGAGCGCCTCGTCGACGTCGTCCCACCGGCTCAGGGCGTAGAAGCCGTGCTCGGCGTTGTGGTACAGCGGCGTCTCGTCGCGCATCCGCTTCCACACCGGGTACGGGTCGTTGTCGATCTCCACGTCGTAGGGGTCGTAGTAGACCCCCCGGTCCGCCACGGCGGCCGATAAGTCGAGCTCCGTCACGCCTGAACGCCTCCATCCGCCCCAGGGCACCGACCACCGGCCACAGCGGCAGCCAAGCCATATTCGCGGCAGCAGCATGTCACCGATATGAAGGCCGAGGCAACCATGGTGGACGCCTCCGCCGCGCGCCGAGTCATCGCCGACGGCCGCCCACGGCCGCTTCCGGCCGCGGGCGGGCGGGCGAAGGGCAGGCGAAGGGCAGGTCGCCTGTTGCGCGCATCTGCACCGGCCGATGAGTATCTACTCATTAATGATAAATCCGCGGCCAGCCCGGTGCCGGCCGCCGCGAGGCGGAAGGAACGCGGATGACCACCGAGACGATGGGCCAGGGCCCGCTTGCCGGCATACGAGTTGTCGAGGTCGCCTTCGGTACCAGCGTGGTCGGGGCCGGCCTGGCCGGCAGCCTGCCGGGTGCGATGCTGCGCGATTTCGGTGCCCAGGTGACCCGGGTCCGCTCGGCACGGCGACCGGCGCTCGACACCGGGGTGGAGTTCGCCCGCGTCTGGGACCGCGGGAAGGAGATCGTCGAGGCCGACGACGCCGCGGACCCCGACGGCGCGGCGGCGACGGCCGCGGCGCTCGCCAGGTCCGCCGACGTCCTGTTCCTCACCGGCCCGGAGGAGGCGATCGAGCGCCGCGGGCTGGGCTACCCGGACCTCGCCCGCGCCAACCCGGCCCTGGTGGTGGTCCGCACCCGGCCCAGCTACACCGCTCGCGGCGCGCTCGCCGACCTGGAGCTGCTGCTCGCCGCCCGCACCGGGCTGCTCACCCAGATCAGATGCCACCAGCCTGGCCGCCCGGCCTTCGCGGACCTCACGGTCGCGAGCGCGGGCGCGGGGCTCGCGGCGACGGTCGGCGCGCTCGCCGGGCTTTACGAGCGGGCCGCGACCGGGCGCGGCGGCTGGGCGGAGACCTCGCTCGCCGACGGCCTGCGCGCCCTGCTCCCCATGATCATCGGCCGCGTGGAGCACCCCTCCCCCACGACGACGCTGCTCTGGAAGGATCAAGGCCCCAAGGAGAGCCTCGCCTACCGGTGTGCCGACGGCGAGTACATCCAGCTCTGGTTCGGCGCCAAGGGCGCCTACGAGGAGTTCCTCGCGTACCTCGGCGAGCCTCCCAGTGAGCGCGGCTACAACGCCGACCTGATGAGCGGCGCGATGGTCGAGCGCGGCGCCCGCTGGGCCGCGGCGTTCGCGGGCCGACCCCGCGCCGCCTGGCTCGCCGACCTCGCCGGCCACAACTTCCGCTGCGAGCCGGTGCTGCGCCCCGGCGAGGCGCTCCTGGACGACCACGTACGCCGCACCGGGCTGTCCGTCGGCCATGGCGACCCCGACCACGGCCGGATCACCGTCCTAGGCCCGATAGCGCGCGTCACCCCCGCGGCCCCCGCCGCCTCGCCCGTCCCCGCGCCGACGAACGGCCCCACGGCGGGCACCGGGCGGCTGCTGTCGGGTGTGCGGGTGCTCGACCTGTCCGCCTACCTCGCCGGGCCGGTCGCGACGGCGGTGCTGGCGGAACTGGGCGCCGACGTCGTCAAGGTCGAGCCGGTGACCGGCGACATCCACCGGAACATGGAGCCCATGTTCGCCGCCGGCCAGCGCGGCAAGCGGGCCGTCGCGCTCGACCTCAAGGCGCCCGGCGCCGCGGGCGTCCTCGCCGCGCTCTTCCGCGACAGCGACGTCGTCCACCACAACGCGCGGGTGGGGCTCGCCGAACGGCTCGGCTACGACGAGGCCACCGTGCGCGCTGCCAACCCGAACGCCGTCTACTGCCACGCGAGCGGCTTCGGCGCGACCGGCCCGCGCGCGAAGCTGCCGGCCAACGACCACCTCATGCAGGCGCTCTCCGGTGTCGAGGGCTCCCAGGGCGGCGCCGGCCAGGCGCCGACGTTCCTCGTCTGGGGCGCGATCGACTCGGCGAGCGGCTGGGTCGCGGCCTGCGGGATCCTCGCGGGCCTGTACGCGCGCCGCCGCCACGGCGGCGGGCAGTCCGTCAGCACGTCACTGCTCGGGGCCGGCCTGATGCTGAAGTCCGGCGCGTTCGTCGTCAACGCCGGCGACCCAGCCGACGCGAGCGACCCGGCTGACGCGGGCGGCCCGACCCGCCTGGGCGGCCCGGGCTCGGACGGCGCGCCGGCCGGCGGGGCCACGGTGGTCGCCGGGCCGGCGCTCGACGCCGAGCAGACCGGCTACGGCGCGGCCTACCGGATCTACCAGGCTGGTGACGGCGCCTGGCTCGCCCTCGCGGTCCCGGACGCCGAGGCGTGGGGGCGCCTGCGCGACGCGGTCACGGCCGGTCTGCCGGCGGGGCGGGGGACGCTGCTCGCGAACCTGCCCGCGACGCCGCCACCGCTGCGGACCCTGCCGGGCGAGCGCCAGCCCGCCGAGGAGATCCTCGAGGCCGCCTTCCGCGAGGACGGCGCGGCGGCCTGGACAGCCCGGCTGCGCGCGGCCGGCGTGCCGGCGGAGCTGGTCGCCGAGGTGGACCGGTCGGGATTCGTCTCGAACATCGTCGACGACCCGGTGGACCGCGAGCTCGGCCGCACGGTCGCCTTCGACTGGGGAGCGCGTGGCCTGACCGAGCAGCCCGGGTTCGCGCTGCGGCTGGGCCCCGAGGGCCGCCCCGCCGTACGGGTCGCGATCCCCGGCCTCGGTGAGCACACCGCCGAGGTCCTCGACGCCGTCGGCTTCGACGCGGACGCCCGCGCGGCCCTCGCCGCCGGCGGCGCGATCCCCGCCGAGGCACCGCGCGCCGTCGGCACGCCTGGCTGACGCCTCCCGGCCACGAGCCCGCCCGTTCCCAGGCCGGGCTCGTGGCCGGTCGTCGGCTTCGTAGCCAGGCCTTCGTCTCATGGCCAGGCCTTCGCTTGATGGCCAGTGACGGCCAAGCCTTCGTCACACGCTCCAGGTCGCTGGTGAAGTCCGTACGTTCGTTCTCGTTCAATTTGAGATACTGACAGGATCATGGCGAGCGATCCGACCCGCTCAGCGGGCCGGCCCGTGGAGCGGGCACCCATCGTCGACGCAGGGGGTGTACCCGCGCCGGAGTCGATCGCCCGCCGCGTCCCGTTCGCCAACAACCCCACGGTCGGTCAGCGCGGGCGGCTCACCCAGCAGCGCATCGTGGCGGCGGCGCTGCAGGTGTTCGGCGAGGGCGGCTACCACACCGCCAGCGTCGCCGACCTCGCCAAGCGCGCCGGCTGCTCCCGGGTGGCGTTCTACCAGTACTTCTCCAGCAAGGAGGACGTGCTTCGGTATCTGGCCGGGCAGGTGGCCCGCCAGGTCGGCGCCTCGGTCGAGGCGATGGGGCCGCTGACCCCGGACGCGGCGGGCTGGACGACGATCCGCGAGTGGGTGGAACGGTACGCGGACATCTACGAGCACTTCGGCGCCGTGTTCCACGTCTTCGAGAGCGCGGCCAGGGAGACCTTGAGCCTCAAGGCGCTCAATGTGCAGGCCGCGACGACGAACATCGCGCTGATCCGGTCCAGACTCACCTCGACCACGCTGGCCCACCACGAGGCCGACGCGGTGATCGGCCTGCTCCTGGGTGCCACGGCCCGCACCTACTACTCGGCCGAGATCCTGCGCCACGCGGCCCCGCGTGCGTACCCCCGCGCGCGGGTCGAGGACGCGCTCGCGGACGTCATCCACCGGGCCTTCTTCGGCCTCGTTCCCGGCGTGAACGCGCACGGCCACGACGCCGGCGAGGTGCCGTTCATCGACTTCGACCGCCGGGCGGGCGCGGCGCCGGCCCGGCGCTCCGCGCTCACCGACGCCGCGCGGGCCACCTACGACGCGCTGCTCTCGGCCGGGTACGAGGTCTTCAACAAGCGTGGGTACCACGGCGCCCGCGTCGACGACGTGGCCGCGGCCGCCGGCCTGTCGCACGGCATCTTCTACCGCTACTTCGCCAACAAGGCCGACCTCGCGCGCACTCTCGTGCTGACCGCGATGACGCCGCTGTCCAGCACGCTCGCCGCGATCCCCACACCACCCGCGCCCGGGTCAGGAAAGGCCTGGTCGACGGCGGCCCTGCGGGACTGGCTGCGCACGTACAACGAGACGCAGGTCTCCGAGGCCGGGATCATCAGGATCTGGGTCGACGCGACACTGCACGAGGCGGTGCTCGGCACCGACGCGGCCGCGGCCCTCGACTGGGGCCGCCGCCAGCTCGCCCACTTCCTGGCGCCGCGTGGCTTCGGCGACGTCGACGCCGAGGCGATCGTGGCGATGGCGCTGCTGGACGTGTTCGGCGGCGGCCACCGCTCGGCGGAGACATTGGAGGCCGCCGTCCACGTGCTCGAGGGCGGCCTGCTCGGCCAGCAGCGCGCATCCACCTGACGGACGGCCAGACACACGGCCCCGCGGCCGAGTCACGGGCCGTCGTGGCCGGTCTCCCGCCCGCTCTGAAAAAAGCTCCGGACCGGTACCGCGTCATCGGCGCGGCACCGGTCCGGAGCGATGGACTCGAACGTCCGGGACTCGTGCGGCTCCCGTCGCGTCTCAGACGCCGACGGGGCTTTCGAGCTTTGCCGGGTAGCCCAGGAGCTTGGCCATGTTGCCGCCCATGAACTTGGCGACCCGCTCCTCGTCGTCGATGTAGGCCAGCAGGTCCTCGGCGTACTTGGCCGGCTCGGCCAGGCCCTCCGGGTGCGGGTAGTCCGACCCGAACAGGACGTGCTCCTCACCGAGCAGCTCGGCGAGCTCCGCGTAGTTCTCCTCCCAGAAGGGGGAGATGTAGATGCAGCGGCGGATGGCCTCGACCGGGTTCTCCGGGAAGTCCTGCGGCATCTTCTTGTAGAGGTCCTTCAGCGCCTTCATCAGCGGAGCCACCCAGGCGGCGCCGTTCTCGATGACGGCGACCTTCAGGTCCGGGAACCGGGTGAGCGCGCCGTGGCAGGCCAGGGCCGCCACGGAGTCCTCGATCGGGCGCCACGCGGAGAGCATGCGGAACGCCTGCGGCTGGAACGGCAGGAACTCGCTGTTGTTGCCGTACCAGTCGTTGGTGTAGCGCTCGTAACCCGAGTCGGACGAGTGCATGCCGACGACCAGGTTGTTGTCGACGATCTTCTGCCACACCGGGTCGAACTCGGGGAAACCGAAGGACCGCGAGCCACGGAAACCCGGCACCGGCGCGGGCCGGATGAGCACGACCTTGGCGCCGCGCTCGATCACCCAGTCCAGCTCCTCGAGGGCCTTGTCCACGATCGGCAGGGTGATGACCGGCGTGGTGAAGATCCGGTCCTCGTAGTTGAACTGCCACGTCTCGTAGATCCACTCGTTGAGCGAGTGGACCACCGCGTGAATCAGGTCCGGGTCGTCGCGCATGCGCTCCTCGACCAGGCTGGCGAGGGTCGGGAACAGCAGCGTGCGGTTGACGCCCTGCTCGTTCATGAGCTCCAGGCGCGCGGCCGGCTCGCGGAAGGCCGGGAGCGCCTTGATCGGTGCGCCGAAGATCTCCCGGCGGCTCTTACCGTCCGGATTTCCCTTCCGGTAGTACTCCTCCTGGGCACCGGGGCGCGCGACCACATCGAACGTCGGGTTCGGAATGTAGTTCGAGATCTGCCCCCGCACCACGATCTTCGTGCGGCCGTGCACGTCGACGTAGTCGATGGCGCCCTTGTACCTGTCGGGCAGGTACTTCGTGAGTGCATCGCGCGTCTCGTACAGGTGGTTGTCCGCGTCGAACACAGGGAACCTGGCACTGGTCATGTTCCGACCATAGGGCGTTTCTAACACTCGTGTCAACACCCGGGCAGGATGGCGAAGCCTCCTGCCCGGAGGCCGCGCTTCAGGTGTCGGCGCGCAGGCCGCGGAACAGCTCGTAGGACGGGTCGGCGGTGTCGCGGCTGCCACCACCGGGCAGCCGGGCCGTCGCCGGCCGGTCCTGCTCGTCGAAGTCCAGGACCCACACGCGATGGTCGACGGCCCACCGGCCGTCCCGGCGCGACCAGCGGTCCAGGTAGCGGCCGACGTAGAGCTCCTCGGTGAAGCCACCGGCCACGGCGGTGCGAAGGCGCACCGTGACGTACGACTCACTGGCCGCGCGGTCCCCCCGGACCTCGATCCCGATGGTCGCGATCTGGTGGGAGTGCGCCGAGCGCCGGAGATGGTTTCGCGACACCTGATCCACGAAGTCGCGGCCCGCGCCCTGGAAGACCGACGCGCCGTAGTCCGCCGTGCCGTCCTCGTGCCAGACGGCGTATCCGAGCTCGTCGTCGCGGCGGTCCATCGCGCGGCAGTAGTTGTGCAGCTGCTGGCGAATCGCCTCACGCGCCGCGAGCTCCGCCAGCGTCTGGGCCTCCGTGCCGCTCACCGTCGTCTGATCGCTCTCCGCTCGGTGTGGACCATATAGTGCACGGCCACGTGCATCATATGAACCGTCGACCTGGGCCGCCAGGGCTCGGACGCACTGCGCCGCGATCATGAGGGGCCCCGCGCAGGGACTACGGAGGCGATCTGGATGAGGCTGGGCGTCACCTTCCCGCAGAACGAGCTGGCCGGCGATCCCAAGGCGCTCCGCCAGTTCGCGGTGGCCGCCGAGCAGCTCGGGTACGACCATCTGCTGCTGTACGACCACGTCGTCGGCGCCGTCCACGGCGTGGACCGGCAGCCGCCGTTGCCGGAGCGCTCCTATGACGAGAAGGACCCGTTCCACGACCCGCTGGTCGCCTTCGGCTACCTCGCCGCCGTCACCCGGCGGATCGAGCTCGTCACGGGCATCCTGGTGCTCCCCCAGCGCCAGACGGTCCTGGTCGCCCGGCAGGCGGCCGACGTCGCCCTGTTCTCGGATGGACGGCTGCGGCTCGGCGTCGGCATCGGCTACAACGCCGTCGAATATCACGCGCTCGGGCGGGATTGGACCACCCGTGGCCGCCGGCTCGACGAGCAGATCCCCTACCTTCGCCGGCTGTGGTCCGGCGAGCCCCAGCAGTTCAGCGGCCGGTTCGACCAGATCGACCGCGCCGCCCTGTGTCCACCGCCGAACGGGCCGATCCCCATCTGGCTCGGCGGCTCGTCCGAGGCCGCGTTCCGCCGCGCGGCCCGCCTCGCCGACGGGTTCATCTTCGGCTACGGACTTCGCGAGGAGGCCACGCTCGCCTGGCAGCGGGTCCAGGAGCTGCTGCGCGCGGAGGGCCGCGCCCCGGAGGACTTCCGGGCGTTGTTCAACCTGCTGCCGAACGAACCGGGCAGCTGGCTCGGGCAGACGGTGGCGGCCCTCCCGCGGCTGCGCGACGCCGGCGCGACCGACGTCGCCGTGACCAGCGCCCGCAACGGGCTGACCACCCTCGACCAGCACCTCGACTTCATCGCCGAGATGAAGCAGCGAGCCGACGCCGTCCTCGGCTAGCGACGCCGCTACTCGTAGAGGTGGCTACTCGTAGAGGTGGCTCATGAAGTGCGTCGACCAGTCCACGGGGTCGCTCGGCACGTAGTAGCCGGTCTCGTCCTGGATGGCCGCCCAGTTGGCGGCGACGTCGTCGACGTCGACCTTGGCCGGGTCGGGGTTGAGGTAGCCCTCCGTGACACCGACGAAGAGCCGGGCGAACCGGCCCCCACCCGCCAGGTACACCTCGCCGCTGACCCCGCACTCCTCGTGCGCCAGGTAGGCGACCATGGGGGCGACCGCGGCCGGGCTCAGGTCCAAGACGGGGCGGAATCCCTCGCTTATCGGGGCGTCGTTGCGCGGGGCGGCGTCCACCGGCGCATCGCCCGTCGGGGTGCCGTCGGTGGGGGCGCTGGCCGCGGGCTTGTTGGCAAGCCGGGTCATCGCGTTCGGGCCGATGCAGTTGATCCGGATGTTCTGCTTGCCGGCCGCCGCGGTCATGCTCCGGGCCATGCCGATCATCGATGCCTTCGACGTCGCGTAGCCGAGGTTGTCCGAGAGCCCGAACATGCCGATCGACGTCGTCAGCACGATGCGCCCGTAGTCCTGCTCCACCATGTACGGCCACGCCGCGCGCACGGTGTTGAACGAGCCCTTCACGTGTACGTCCAGATGCGCCTCGAGATTGGCGAGGTCGATGTCAGGGAGGCCCGCCCACACCATGTTCCCGGCATTGTTGATCAGGACGTCGATGCGCCCGAACTCGCCGATGGCGGCGTCCACGACCGACTGTCCGCCCTCGACGGTCGACACGTCGCTGAGGTTCGCGATCGCGGTGCCACCGGCGGCACGGATCCGGTCGACGACCTTGTTCGCCGGGGCCGGATCGGCCCCCGCGCCCGTCGAGGAGCCGCCGAGGTCGTTGACGACCACCTTGGCCCCGAGCTGGGCCAGCAAGACCGCGTAGGCCCGTCCGATGCCGCGGCCGGCGCCCGTCACCGCCGCGACCCGTCCGTCGAAGGAGATCCTGCTCATCGGGGTGGCACCCTTCCTCTCCACGGCGGGCGCCCGCACCAGGGCGGACGTGACGCTAGGCTTTCTTGTACCGATCGGTCAACCTACTCCGGAGGAGCCGCATGAGCGCCGACTATGCCGATGCCGTCGCGAGGATCCGCGACACCATCGCCGCGTACGCGCAGGCTGTGGACGACGCCCGCACCGAGGACGTCGTCGCCACGTTCCTGCCCGCCGGGTCGGCGTCCTTCCCCGGCTCGGAGGTGCTGCACGGCCACGACGCGATCCGCGCGACTTACTCCAAGCTGACGCCGGGGGTGCCCCAGCGGCACGTCGTGCTGAACATCCACGTGACCGACTTCGACGGCGAGTCGGCGTCGGCGACGAGCGACCTGCTCTTCCTGGTCAAGGGCGAGAAGGGCTGGTCGGTCAGGCTCGTCGGCCGTTACACCGATCGCCTGCGCGCCAGCGGCGAGCAGTGGCTCTTCGCGAGCCGTGAGCTGGTCTTCGTCTAAGCGGTTCGAGATCCTGGGCCACGCGGCCGCGTGGCCCAGGATTCGGCCCGGTCAGGCAAGGAAGCCCGCGTAGCCGCTCTCGCCGGATTTCGCCATCACCCGCAGCAGGGCCGGCCGGCCGGCCGGGTTCAGCAGGAACCGCCGTGGCTTGCCCGGCACGTTCGTCCCGTAGTACTGGCCGTGTTCGATGAAGGTGGAGTACTGCAGGGCCTTCGTCATCGTGGCGGCCCATCTCTCCTCGGCCTCGAGCGGGACCTCGATGCGGTCGTGGCCGTGTTCGCGCGCGTGGTCGAGCAGATCGGCGACGAAGTCGACCTGGTCGCCGCCGTAGCGCGGGTTGTTGCCCGCCGCCCCATGCGGGCCACCCGGGAAGAAGAAGTTCGGGAAGTGATGGCACATCACGCCCAGGAAGGTATGCGGGCCGTCCGCCCAGTACTCGTTCAGGGTCAGCCCGTCCGCGCCGCGGATGCCCATCCGCAGCATCGCGCCCGTGCCGAAGTCGAAGCCGGTCGCCCAGACGATGATGTCGAACTCACGCAGTCCGTCCGTCGTCTCGATGCCGGCCTCGGTGACGCGGACGAACGGGGTGTGGCGGGTGGAGACCAGCTCGACGACCGGGTTGTTGAACATCTCGTAGTAGCCGGCGACGAACGGCGGCCGCAGGGCGCCGTACCCGAGGTCGGGAACGAGCAGGTCGGCGACCGCCTGGTCCTTGACGAGGCCGCGGATCTTCTCCTCGAGGAAGTCGCACCATTCCTTGTTCGCCTTCGGGTCCAGCAGCATGTCCTCGTAGTTGCCGCTCATCTTGGCGAACCCGGGGCTGTTCCAGACGCGCTCGTAGAACTCCCAGCGCTGTTCCCGCGTGTCGTCGAAGGTCTTGCGGCCCGAGGGCTCGTGCAGGAAGCCCGCGACCGAGACCGCGAGAGCGTCCCGGATCTTCTCGAAGCTGGCCTTGAGCTCGGCCTGCTGTTCGGCGGAGATCGGGTGGTTGTTGAGCGGGGTGCACCACGACGGTGTCCGCTGGTACAGCGTGAGCGACGCCGCCTGCTCGGCGATGAGCGGCGCGACCTGCACGCCGGAGGACCCCGTGCCAATCACCGCCACGCGCTTGCCGGCGAAGTCGACGGGTGTCGCCGGCCAGCGCCCGGTGTGGTATTGCTCGCCGGCGAACTCGGCGCGGCCGGGCACGTCCGGGTAGAACGGCACCGAGAGCACGCCGGTCGCGCCGATCAGGTAGGTCGAGCGGACGACGTGACCGTCAGCGGTCCGCGTCGTCCATGTCCGCGAGGCCTCGTCCCACTCGGCGGCGACGACCTTGCTACCGAACCTGATGGAGCCGCGAAGGTCGAACCGGTCGACCACGTGGTTGATGTAACGCTCGGTCTCCGGCTGGGCGGCGAACTCCTCGCTCCATTCCCACTCGCGCCAGAGCTCCTCCGAGAAGAGGTATCCATAGGTGTAGCTCTCGGAGTCGAAGCGGCACCCGGGGTAGCGGTTCCAGTACCAGGTACCGCCCACGCCGTCACCCTGTTCGAGCAACTGCACGGAGTACCCGTCCCGCCGCGCACGGTAGAGCTGGTTGATCCCCAGGATGCCCGCGCCCACGATGACGATGTCGACGTCTGCTTTTCCCATGTCTCCCACATCGGTCGCGGCGGCACTCATGGAGATCTCTTGCATCGAGATTCTCTGAATCAAGATCTTTTGTACCGACCGGTCCAGAGATTCCATGAAGCTATCCCGACGCGCTCAGGAGCGTCAAGGCGACGAAGTTCCCGGCCGGACGGGCCAGGCGGGCCCCCGCCTGGCCCGAGACATCGCGGGCACCCATTGAACCGGCCGGGAGATCCGGCTACCGTCACGCTGTTTGTACCGGTCGGTCCAGAGGCCAAAGGGTGTGCGAAAATGATCTTCTTTCGCACACCCGGAGGCCGCTGTCTCGAGATCACTAGGTGGAGGCAGGCACGATGAGCGCTCCGGACATGAACTGGGTCGGCGTCCTCGCCCACCACGCGGACCGCGCTCCGGAGAAGTCCTTCGCCGTCTATGAAGGCGCCACCGTCACCTACCGGCAGGCGCTCGAGGACGCGGCGGCCGTGGCCGCCGGCCTGCGGGCGCGCGGGATCGGCGCGGGTGACGTCGTCGCCCTGCTCGCCTACAACAGCGTCGACTTCCTGACGACGATCTTCGCGGCGAACTACCTCGGCGCGGCCGTCATGCCGCTCAACTGGCGGCTCGCCGCGCCGGAGCTGGAGTACATCCTCGACCACGCCCAGGCCCGCGCCCTCGTGGTGGACCACGAGCTGGTCACGCTCGGAACCGACGCGACCAAGCAGCTGCCGGCCCTGTCTCGCATCGCCATCGCGCCGGAGGCCCCCGACGGGTGGGAGCGCTTCGCCGACCTCGGCGACGACTCGGCGCCGCCGGCCGAGCGCGCCCAGACCGCCGGCGACGACCTCCAGCGGCTCATGTACACCTCGGGCACCACCGGCCGCCCCAAAGGCGTGATGATCACGCACGCCAACCTCGCGTGGAAGAACTACGCACACATCACCGAGTTCGGCTTCACCGCCGCGGACATCGGCCTCGCCTGCGGCCCGCTGTACCACGTGGGCGCCCTCGACCTCGTGACCACGTCGATCATCGCGGCGGGCGGGACGACCCACATCCACCAGACCTTCGACGCCGCCCGCGTGGTGGGCGACATCGAACGGTCACGGATCACCGTGGTGTGGATGGCGCCGGCGATGGTCCGCGCGGTCCTCGACCTGCCGGGGGTCGACGAGCGCGACCTGTCCTCGGTCCGCGTACTCATCGGCGGCGGCGAGAAGATGCCGCTGCCCCTCATCGACCGCATCCAGAAGGTCTTCCCGTCGGCCTGGTTCGCCGACGCCTACGGTCTCACCGAGACGGTCTCCGGCGACACCTTCCTCGACGCCGGCAGCATCCGCGCGAAGCGCGGCAGCGTCGGCCGGGAATGCCTGTACCTGGAGCTCGACATCTGGGACGAGGACGGTCGGCCGCTGCCCGCCGGCGAGGCCGGCGAGATCGTGCTGCGCGGGCCGAAGGTCTTCAAGGGCTACTGGCGGGACCCCGAGGCGACCGACCGTGCCTTCGCCGGCGGCTGGTTCCACACCGGCGACATCGGCACGCGCGACTCCGACGGCTACGTCTTCATCGTCGACCGCCTCAAGGACATGATCCTCTCCGGCGGGGAGAACATCGCCGGCTCCGAGGTCGAGCGCGTCCTCTACGAGCACCCGGCGGTGCTCGAGGCCGCCGTCGTCGGCCGTCCCGACGAGAAGTGGGGCGAGGTGCCGGTCGCGTTCGTCGCGCCGCGGCCGGGAGTCTCCGTCACCGCGGACGAGCTCATCGACCACTGCCGCGGCAGCCTCGCGAAGTTCAAGGTGCCGAAGGCGGTCACCTTCATCGACGCCCTCCCCCGCAACCCGTCAGGCAAGATCCTCAAGCGCGAGCTGCGCGGCCAGCCGTAAGAGCGGTCCGAGAAGCCTGGTCACCGCGTCAACGCCTCGGTGCCATGGATCGGCCGCGCTACCCTGACAGGGGAGATCAGAGGATCGCTGTGGAGTCCCGGGAGGCCGTCGTGAGCACGGAGATGGTCGCTCCCGCCTGGATGCACGAACAGATCACGGCGGAGCAGTACGACTCGTGGTCCAAGGAGCAGAGCGCCGGCATCGAGATCGTGGACGGGATGGTCGTCGTGGCCCCCAGCGCCCTGAAGTACCACAACCGGCTGGCCCGGACCGTCGCGAACGCGCTGGACGCCTCCGGTCGGCCGGACTGGATCGCGGATACGGACTTCGATGTCAGATTGCAGGACGTGCCGCTCACGGTCCGGCGCCCGGATGTCGTCGTGTATCGCGCCGACACGCTTCATATCTATCCGACCCGTCCGGAGCACGTGCTGCTCGTCGTCGAAATCGTGTCACCCGGCTCGGAGGCCACCGACCGGTTCTTCAAGCCCACCCAGTACGCCAGGGCCGGCATCCCCTTCTTCTGGCGGATCGAGGTATCTCCATCCGGCGTGCCGCTCGCGCACACCTATGCCCTCGACCAGGCGACTGCGAGCTACCGCGCCGGCGTCAGTCACACGGGCATCGTCGAGGCCACGGCTCCGTTCCCCGTGAAGATCGACCTGATCCACCTGTAGCCGTGCGCGGCCTTCGCCCTCCACGGTCGTGACCGGGGCCGGCTAGATAGCTGCTGGCCCGCTGGCAGCACGCCTGTACACGGACCACGGATCGAATCTCCACCGGTGCCGCGCAGGATGGTGTCGCGGGCTACGGTCCTCGGCATGGAACCATCTCCGCGCCCGCCGGCCCTGCGGGTGATGCAGGCGAACACCGCCGGGGAACGCGAGATCCTGGAGGCGTTCCTGGACTTCTACCGGGACGTCGTCGCGCACAAGGTGCTGGGCGTCGGCGATCAGGAGGCCAGGCGGCGGCTCGTGCCGTCGGCCACCACGCTCGCGGGCCTGGTCCGGCACCTGACCACGGTCGAGCGCAACTGGTTTCACCGGCTGACGGGCGAGAACCCGGATCTGCCCGAGAGCTCCTGGGCGCTCACCGACGCCGACGCGCTGGGCGCGCTGCTCAAGGAGTACGACCAAGCCTGCGCCCAGTCCCGTGCGGCGGCGGCCGGGTTCGCGCTGGACCACGTCGTGCCGCACCCAGACGCGGGCGAGGTGTCGGTGCGCTGGATCTACGTCCACATGATCGAGGAGACCGCCCGCCACGCGGGCCACGCCGACATCCTGCGCGAGCTGACCGACGGCGCCACCGGCGTTCTCGGCTGACCCCTCGCCCGTCTCGCGACTGCGACGGGTCAAGCCGGGGTCAAGCTGGAAATCCGCTACTCATTGCGCCCCGCTCAAACCCGGCCGACGGCGAACCGGGGGCGCCCGTTCCCCTACCCAGCCGGCGATCATCATGCTGGCGCCGACCGGGTCGAGCCCGTGATCTCCCGCTGGGTATGCGGTCGGGCGCGCCATCGCCCGATTTGTCGCATTTCCGCATACACAACCGCTGATCAAGCTCGCGGCGCGCTGATGCCGCCTGGGCCGGTTCGAGTGGCTGAGCGAGACGTCGACGTCGGCGTCTGTCTTCCGCCGGGAGTGTGCGAACCCGCTACCACGCCGTTTCCGGAGGGTCGAAGAACTGGCAGGTGGTGATCGTCTTGGTCTGTTGCGGCCCGGTGAGGTCTATGCCGTGGGCGGTCAGCACGGTCGCGGTACGCGCGGCGTCCGAGAGCACTTCCGGCCGCCGTCGTCACCGACCTCGCGGACGTGGCGGGCCCGGTGGACATCGTGATCGACATCGTCGGTGGCGCCGTCCTCGCGGCCGCCGTGCCGCTGCTGGGCGAGGGCGGGGCGGCGGTCGCGGTCGGCGCGATCTCCGGCGAGCCGACGGTGCTCGCGCCGGATGTCCTGGCGAGCCCGGCGCGCCGGCGGGTGCAGGGCTACTGGGGCCACTGGCCGGTCGGCGACGAGCTACGTGAGCTGACCGGGCTGGTCGCGGGCGCCACCCGGAGGCGTTGGCCGTCTCAGGACCGGGAGCCTCCTGGCCGGATGCCGGGCTGGCCGGACGGCGCGTCGGGCTCCGCCGCCTGGCCGCCGCCGGCCCGCAGGCCGTCGAGAATCACCGTGGTCAGGTAGTCGTCGGCGCGTGCGCCCGGGATTACCACTGCCAGTAGAAGTCCTGGGCATTACTCGGTCCCACGGCACTGATGGAGTTCGTGCCGGGAGCCACGTCGAACAGGACGACTCCGTCGGCACCCGCCGTCGCGGTCGCGCAGTTCTGGTTCGGATCGCTGGCGGATGACGCCGTTGACGGGAACGGGAAGAACATCGACGGAAAACCAGCCGGCACGACGAACGGGTTCTCCATACCGCCGATCGACATCAGGCCTAGGATCCGGCCGGTCGGCGGGCCAGCTGAGAACGCCAGCAGCGAGAAGGAGCTCCGGGTGCACTGCGTGGCCTGGACGCGAACCGACGCGACGATCCACATGCCCTTGCGCGCGGGGGAGACAGCACCGTTCGCGAGCCGGAGCGTCGGGGATGTTCGCACGTCACGGACGGTGAGAACGAGGGTGGTTCCCACCGGCCCGGCGGCGGACGGGCTGACCTCGGAGTAGACGCCAATGGCGTCGGTGCCGAGCGGGAGCGCCGCCGGTTCGGGGCGAGACGACGTGGCGGTGGGAGTAGGCACCGGAGTGCGTGGCGCGGCCGGCGGGCTCGATGTTGGCCGACTGGTCGGCGTCGCGACCCCTGGGAGTGCTGTCGTCGGCTCGCCGCCCTCCGGCGCGGACCTGACGACGGCGAGCCAGGTTGCGGCCACGGCCGTGACCACGGCGACCACAGCCAGAATGATCATGATGACGACGGCCCGGGAGCGCGGTTTCCGGGCCGTCGTGTCTCCGGTCCGGTGGCTCCTCGCCTCCGGGGTGCCCAACGACCGCCACCAGCCCTCGGACGTGGGCGCCTCAGGCCCTGGGCCGGCGGAGTCCAGGACCTCTGAGGCGAGGGCAGCCGCCAGGTCGGCGGCCGGCATCCGCACGGCCGCCCGCTCGATGTCGTCGACGACTGCCGCCGGCAGCCATTCGATGTCATCGGAGGCGTCGGCCTGCGTCCCGTCGGCCGACGACCCCGACTCCGGCGTCAGGAGTCCGTCACCCGGATCCAGCCAGTCGAGTACCTCGGCTGGTGTCGGCCGGCGAGTGGGATCCTTGTGGAGACACGCGGCGGCCAGCCTACGAATGTCCGCGTCGGCGATTCCGTCCAGGGCCGGCGGCGAGTGGACGATGCGGTACAGCAGTTCGTGGCTCGCCCCGCGACCGAACGGGTTGGCGCCGGTCGCGGCGTAGGTCAACACCGCGCCCAGGGAGAAGACGTCCGCCGCGAAGGTGACGCGTGTGCCCAGTGCCTGCTCCGGTGCGAGATAGCCGGGGGAGCCGATGGCCACACCGGACTGGGTGAGCCTGCTCTCGTCGACGGCGTGGGCTATGCCGAAGTCGATGACCCTCAGCCCGTTGATCGCAAGCATGATGTTGGACGGTTTGAAGTCGCGGTGGACGACTCCGGCGGCGTGGATGGCACCAAGCGCCTCGGCGAGGCCCCCGGCGAGTACCCGCACGGATGACGATGGCAGTGGTCCCCGCTTGGCCACGGCCACCGAGAGCGGGATCCCGACGAGGAAGGCGGTTGCCAGCCATGGAATCGGCGCATCCGGGTCGGCGTCGATCACCGGCGCCGTGAACGCGCCGCTTACGGCGCGAGCCGCGGACACCTCCCGCGCGAATCGGGACCGAAACTCGGAATCATTCGCAAACTCTTCGTGCACCATCTTGACCGCCGCCAGGCGTCCGCCGGGCGAGCGACCCAGATACACCTGCCCCATGGCGCCCGAGCCCAGGCGGGCTTCCAATCGGTAGGGGCCCACCTGTGTCGGATCCTCGGGGAGGAGTAGTTCCACGGCTCTCCCGTCCAGCGCGTGACCCTGCAACTGATCATAGTGGTCCGAGGTGAAGACTGATCCGTAACCCGCCTCTTGGCGGAGGACGACTGTGGCAGACTCGGCGACATCGGTCTCGGCCGGCTGGCGGAGGTTTCCGCCAGCCGGTTACGCGCCGACCAAGGCCGCGAACCTTCCCGCCGAGGCCGGCGGCATCCGGGGAGGGCATGTGCAGCCGCTGCTGCCCGTCGATCCACCGCGCATCGGCAGGTACCGGCTTGCCGGGCGCATCGGCGCCGGCGGAATGGGACGGGTCTACCTCGCGTACTCGGCCGGTGGCCTCGCGGTCGCCCTCAAGGTGATTCACCCACACCTCGCCGGCAACCGCGAGTTCCGCTCCCGTTTCCGCCGCGAGGTCGCCGCGGCCCGGGCGGTCAGCGGCGCGTTCACCGCCGCGCTCGTCGACGCCGACCCGGACGGCCCGGTCCCGTGGCTGGCCACGGAGTTCATCCCAGGTGTCTCCCTGCACGAAGCCGTCACCACGCACGGTTCGCTGCCCGGACCGGCGGTGCGGAGCCTCGGAGCCGCGCTCGCCGAGGCACTCGCCGCCATCCATGCGGCCGGAGTCATTCACCGAGATCTGAAGCCGACAAACATCATGCTCGGCGTGGACGGGCCGCGGGTCATCGACTTCGGCATCGCCCACCCTTCTGAGTCCACGGTTCTCACCCGGAAAGGAGCGACGATCGGCTCGCCGGGCTTCATGGCTCCCGAGCAGGTGAGCGTGGGGAATCCGCCGGTCGGCCCCGCGGCGGACGTTTTCGCATTGGGTGCGGTGCTCATCTATGCGGCGACCGGCGAGAGCCCGTTTGGACGAGGATCGGCCGCCGTACTGCTCTATCGGGTGATCCACGAGGAACCCCGCCTGAACCGGCTGACCGACCCGGCTCTCACCGCTCTCATCGCCACCTGCCTGAACCGCGCCCCCGCCAGTCGGCCCACACCGGAACAGTTGCTCGAGGCGCTGTCAGCCACCGGCAGTCTTTCCGCGAACGAGTCCGGGCGCGGGGCAGAGGAAGGCTCCGAGCCGACCGGCGCCGCCGCCGCCGATGAAGGCGAGGATGAAGGCGAGGGCGCGGACGGCACCACCTGGCTGCCCGCGCCGGTCACCGCCGAGATCACCCGGCGGCTCGCATCCGTTCCCGAGCCGCCGCCGCCCCTCCGCAGGTCGTTCACTCTTCCCCTGCTTCCCGCGCTCAGTGACCTGCCCTATTTCTTGGGCGCCGCACGGAACCTGCTTGTGTGGCTGGTATTCGTGGCGGCGACGGGCGGCTTCCTCGCACTGGTAGCGGCATTAGTCTATTTTGGCTTTGGATGGGACAAGCGTGATACACCGCCGTCGCTCTGTGGACTCGTGACGGCGACGGACCTGGGGCAGGCCGGGAGCGCCGGCGCCGGATACCTGGAGAGCTGGGATGTGTCGCCCGACGCGGAGCCGCAGATTGACGGCGGCTGCGGCTACCGGGTCACATTCAGTGTCCGGCCGCAACCCAATGACCCGTTCGGCGCGACCAAGGTACTTCCAGGAGTATTGATCGCGCGGTACGCGGAGGACGACAGGCTCACCGGCGACCCCAACCTGTACCCGGTGAGTGGGGCACCGGCCCGGCGTGACGGCAGCGTCGTCGAGGTACTCACCTCGGCCGGCCGGATCGACGTGCAGATTGTGGCGTCGGAGGAGTTATTCGCCGTGGATGATTTCGAATCCATCGCGACAAGGATAGCCCAGGTATTCGCCCCGACGTCGCCCTAGTAGGACGACCGCCGTATTATGGTCATTCTTCTTCGTTGGGGAGAATCTCACACGCACCAACGGCAGTGGCGTGCCATTCAGCACGAGGCCGGAATCAGGCCGGAATGGGCTGTCGAGGCAATCACCGATCTGGACGAAGGCGTCCGGCAGTCCATCGCCCGTGTCACGGCGTTCGACGTGCTGGACACGCTCGTTCTCGGCGCCCGGCACTACCGCCCGGAGCGCCGGGAGACCGCGGAGGGGTTCGAGGCTGGCCCGGTCGGCAGCTCGAAGATCGCCAGTTGGGTACCCGCATCCGAACTCCGAGCCCTCGCCGGTTCGGATCCCAGTACCCGGTCCGCGATCAACGGATGGCACACCCCCGGAAGACGTCGACGATCGCCGGACGGGTGCGCATCCCGGCCTTCACCACACCCGCAAAGATCGACAGACATGAAGATCGGCTTGAAGGGGCCCGGCCTGAACGCACCGCTCCCGTCTCACCAGCACCGCGCCCACCGCTCGTCCCAAGAGATCGCCGCATACGTGTTGCCGACGTCGCGAATCCGCCGGAATCACGACGCTGGCAACACGTCGGCGGTGATCAAGAGGTCGGGAGCGAGGGGCGAACGTCAGCGGGACGGTGGCTAGACGGTGGCTACTGGGGTGAGCGGGCCGCCGGCGGTGCCGGGGAGGCGCAGCGGCGGGGCGGTGAGCAGGAAGCTGGTGCGGTTGTTCTCGCGGAGCCAGGTGGCCAGGTCGTGCAGGTACCAGAGCTCGCCGAGCGGGACTCCGAGCTTGAACAGGCACAGGTGGTGGATCGGCAGCAGCGTGTGCGGCTCGGGGCTCGCGGGCGCCCAGCCTTCGACGGCGTAGTTGTCCGCGATGAGCGCCGACAGCCCGGAGTCGAGGATCCACTGCAGGATCCCGTCGTCCTGCGCGTCGAGGTAGGGGTACATCGCCTGGATACGCGACGCGTCGGGGTTGCCGTTCCACTCCAGGATCTTGGTGGCGAACCCGGTGTGGAGAAGCACCATGTCGCCGGGGCGGATCTCCACCTGGTCGGCGTCGATGATGTCGCGCAGCGTCTTCCAGCCGACCGCGGTCCACTCCTCGGTGTTCCCGAGGTGGTGGGCGAGGTCGATCAGGACGGCGCGGCCCTGCACGCCGTGCGCGGCCATGTGCTCGAGGCCGAGGTGCCGGGCGAAGCTGAGGCTGCCGCTGCCGTCGCCCTTGGCATCCTCCCGCGGCCCTATCACGTCCTCGCCGGGCCGGAAACCGTTGTAGTACACCGGCTCCTCGACCCCGTCGCCGTCCGCGTCGAAGAGCGCGCCCTGGTGCACCAGCGCGTCCCACTGCGTGGAGTACTGCAGCCAGAGCGTCACCAGGTCGTCGGACCAGAGGTCGGTGAACGAGTGGTGGAGCTGGTCGCGGGCGACGACGTTGTAGAAAACGTCGGGCTTGTACTTCAGGTCCTCGGTGGGCCGCAGGATCGGCGGGTAGCGGCGCTGGTTGAGCGAGCTGCCGCCAGGCAGGTCGAGCGGGAGGCTCAGCGAGAAGGACCGACCGGCGGAGATCTCGCGGACGCCCTCCAGCACCTTCTCCGGCGTGATCAGGTTGATGCGGCCGAGCTCGTCATCATCACCCCAGTCGCCCCAGGTCGAGTCCTGCGGACGCTGCTTCCAGCGTTTTGCCACTGTTCCCTCCTCAGACCGGGGACGGCCACCGCCTCAGGGAACCTAGTCAGCCTTGTACCGATCGGTCAACAATTGACGGCCGCGTATCCTGACCGGCGGGGAGACGCACGCGGCGACACCGGACTCGACCTCGAACGGCACAGGCCCGCACCTGGCCTCGGACGACGCAGGCCCGCACCTGGCCACCAACGACACAGCTGAACGGAGCGACGGCGAAGGCCATGACGGAGGTCAATGTTCGGCGTAGCGCCAAGTGGGAGCTGCGCCGCCAGGCGATCATCGACACGTCCGCGCACGTCTTCGCCCAGCGGGGATTCCACGGCACCAGCACGGCCGAGCTCTGCGAGGCCAACCAGGTCGGCAAGGGCGCGCTCTACTACTACATCGGCTCCAAGGAGCAGCTGCTCGTCGCGATTCACGACCGGGTGATGGACGAGGTGATGGTCGGCGCCGACCGGGTGGCGAACTCCGAGGGCACCCCGCCCGAGCAGCTCGCGCAGCTCGGCACCGAACTCCTCGACGTCATCCACCGCTACCCCGACCACGTCTGGGTCTTCCTGCACGAGTTCCCGGCGCTCACCGGCGAGAACGCCGAGACGTTCCGGCGGCGGCGCCGGGACTACGAGATCCGCGTCGAGGACATCTTCGAGGCGGGCCAACGCTCCGGCGACTTCCGCGACATCGACCCGCCGATGGCGGCGAAGGCGTGGCTGGGGATGCACAACTACACGTACCTGTGGCTGCGCCCCGGCGGACGTGTCGGCGTGCCCGACCTCGCGGCGCAGTACGCCGACATCTTCGTCCGCGGCATCTCGGCCGCGCCGTCCACCGGTGCCGTCGCCATGCCGTCGCCGGGCACGGCCAGCGCGCCGCCGGTCCCCCCGGCGCGGACCGGCGCGAAGAAGCGGCGCCAGGGCGCGGCGTAGCCGAGGGGCGTCTCGGCGGACGCGCACACCCGGCGCGCACCGAGGACGCCGCCTGCCCGGGGCGGCTACGGCATGGAGGCGGCTACGGCGCGGCGTAGCCGCCGTCGACGACGATCGCCGACCCCGTCGTCCACCGCGAGGCATCGCTGGCCAGGTAGGAGTAGGCGCCGACCAGGTCGTCGGCCGCGCCGAGGCCGAGCGGGTGCTTCGCCGCGATCGCGTCGATCGCGTTCTGCGGGAGCTCCGTGTGCATTCCCGAGAGGAAGGTGCCGGGGCAGACAGCGTTCACCCGGATGCCGTCGCGGGCGTACTCGACGGCGGCGACCTTGGCGAGGTGGATAACGCCGGCCTTGGTGACACAGTACGGCGCCGAGTGCGACCACGCGGTCATTCCCGCCACGGAGGCCGTCAGGATGATCGACCCGCTGCCCTGCTTGCGCATCGGGCCCACGGCGGCATGGATGGCGTTGACGGCGCCCAGCACGTTGACCCGGAACGACCGGTCCCAGTCCGCGGTCGTCAGGTTGTGGATGCGCCCGTTCTGCGCGAGCACGCCGGCGTTGCTGATGAGGACGTCGAGCCGGCCGAAACGCTCCACCGCCAGGCGCACGACGGCCTCGACCTGGGCCAGGTCGCTGACGTCGGCGACGGCGGTCTCCGGCTTCGCGTCGCCACCCTCGATGCCCTCCACCGTCGCTGCCAGCGCCGCCTCGCTGACATCGGCCAGGACGAGGTCGGTGCCGGGCTCGGCCGCGAACGTGCGCGCCAGGGCTGAACCGAGGGTGCCGCCCGCGCCGAGAAGCACCACCACCCGCCGCCCGGCGGCGCCCTGCCGAGAGACAACCTGTTCGGTGACCTGCTCGATGACGCCGTGCTGATCGGACATCTGACCTCTTACCTTTTACTTGAGTAGGTAGCCGCCATCGACGGTGAGGACGGCTCCGGTGACGAAGTCGGCGGCGTCGGAGGCCAGGAACAGGTAGGCCCCGGCGAGGTCGCCGGGCCGGCCCCAGCGCTGCTGCGCCGTGTGGTCGAGGATGGACCGCTCGAGGCGGTCGTTGCTCTTCCAGCCGGCGGCGAGCGGTGAGTCGAACCAGCCCGGAGCGACCACGTTCACGGTGATCCCCGCCGAGGCGAGGTCCAACGCCAGCGCCTTCGCCATCGCCACCAGGCCGGCCTTGGACGCGCTGTAGGCCGCCAGGCCGCGCGCCGGCCGCTCCCCCAGCACGGACCCGGTGAAGATCAGGCGTCCACCCGCGGTCATCACCCGCGCGGCGGCACGGGCGCCCAGGAACGCCCCCGTGAGATTGACGTCGATGACGTCACGCCAGACGTCCGGATCGGTCTTCAACGGACCGGCGACGACCGGGGAGATGCCGGCATTGCAGATCCAGGCGTCGACCCCGCCCCACGCCTCCACCGTGCCGTCGGCCACCGCGTCGTTGAACGCGGCGTCGCGCACGTCGCCGCCGAACAGCAGGACCGGGCCGGGCAGGGTGTCGGCGACCGTCTTCAGATCGCGTTCGGTGCGCGCGACCAGGGCGACGCTCGCGCCGGCCCGGGAGAACGCGTGCGCGAGCAGCTCCCCAAGGCCCCGCCCGGCACCGGTCAGCACCACGCGTGTACCACGGACGTCGCCGACGGTCGGAAACGTCGGCGGGATCTCGATCCGGTCACTCATCGCCCACTCCACCGCGGCGAGCGCTTCTCGATGAACGCCGCCAACCCTTCCTTCGCGTCATCGGAGTCGAGCAGCTGCCTGAACTCCTGGTCGGACATCGCCCGCAGCGTGTCGTCGTCGGTGGTCGCGGCGGCGCGCACGATCCGGCGGCTGGCCCGCACCGCCAGCGGGGCGGCCGCAGCGACCTGTTCGGCCAGCCGCAGCGCCTGGGCGAACGCCTCACCGGGTTCGACGAGCCGGCTGACCAGGCCGAGCGCGAACGCGCGCGCGGCGTCGATCGGCTCGCCGGTGAGGATCGCGTCCAGGGCGACCGCCCGGCCGACCGCCCGCGGCAGCCGGAACAGGCCGCCGGAGGAGGCGATGAGGTTGCGCTTCACCTCGGCGAGCCCGAAGGCCGCGCGAGTGCTGGCCACGACCAGGTCGGCGGCCAGGACGATTTCCAGCCCCCCGGCGGTGGCCAGGCCGTCCACGGCTACGACCATCGGTTTGGTGCGCTCGCGGAACACGAAACCCGCGAACCCGCCCCGGGCCGTCATGAGCGAGTCGAGCTGCCCGGCCTCGATCGCCTTGAGGTCCGCGCCGGCGCAGAACACCGGGCGCGCCTGCCCGGCGGAGTTGGCGCACAGCACGCCCACCCAGACGTCCGGGTCGTTCTCCAGGGCGTCGATCGCCGATTCCAGTCCGAGGGCGACCTCGTGGTTGACGGCGTTGCGCGCCGCGGGCCGGTTCAGCGTGATCACCGCGACGTGGCCGGACGCCTCGTAGCGGACGACGTCGGACCCGGTCTGGGTCACGGCGTCGGACACGGCGCCCGACGTGGCGTCAGACATCGACGACCGAGATGGCCTGCGTCGGGCAGCCACTGACGGCGCTCATGAGCTCCGCCTCCGTGTTGCCGTCGGGATCGGCGACAACCGCGATCGCCTCGTCGTCCTGGTCGAAGGTGCCCGACGCGTAGATCGTGCACTGCCCGGAGCCCATGCACAGGTCACGGTCGATCCGGATCTCACGAGGCACTCCGACTCCTCCCATCACACGGGTTCCTCCATGCGCACGCTGGCGCTCGGCATGGCTGATGTCAGGCAACGGGAGTCAGCTCCACATGCAGCTTCATCAGGCCGTGGAACAGGTAGGTGGGCATGTACGCGTAGCGCCGCGCGCCGGCCGGCCCGTGGAACTCCTCGGAGATCGTGATCGCGGACGTGCGGTCGAAGAGCCGCTCGAGGACGATGCGCACCTCGGACCGGGCCAGCGGCGCGCCGGGGCAGGTGTGCACCCCGTGCCCGAACGCCAGGTGCCGGCGCGAGTTGGGGCGCTCGAGCCACAGCGCGTCCGGGTTCTCGAACTGGCGCGGGTCCCGCCCGGACGCGGTGTTCATCAGCAGGACGACGGTGCCCGCGGGCAGGTCGACGCCACCGACGCTGGTCGATCGGCGCACCAGGCGGAACGCGCTCTTGATCGGCCCCTGCAGCCGTAGCGCCTCCTCGATGAAGCGCGGGATGAGCGTCCGGTCATCTCGCAGCTGCTGCTGCAGTTCCGGGTTGTCCCCGAGAATCTGCAGGCACGCGCCGAGAAGACGCACCGTGGTCTCCTGCCCGGCGGCGAACATGTTGGCGCCGATCCGGGCGACGTCGATCAAATCCGGGGTGCTGCCGTCGGGGAAGGTCGCCTCCGCCATGCCGGTGAGGACGTCGCCCTGGGGGTTGGCACGCCGCTGCTCGATGCGCTCGATGAAGTAGTCGTAGAGCGGGTCCAAGGTGTGGTGGCCGAGGTCCTTACCGTCGACGTCGCCGGGCAGGACCCCGATCCCGGTCGACTGCAGCAGCATCGGGTGGTCCTCCTCGGGAACCCCGAGGAGGTCCGCGATGACCAGCAGCGTGTAGGGCTGCGCGAAGTCGTTGATGAACTCGCACGTGCCCTTCGCGAGGATCGCGTCGAGCTGGCGGTCGGTCAGCCGCCACATGAACTCCTCGTTCTCCTTGAGCCGCTTGGGCGTGATCAGCCCCATCAGCAGAGAACGGTGCGCGGTGTGCTTCGGCGGGTCGAAGGTGACGAGCTGGTCGCTCTGCGGCAGCACGTCGCGGTGCGCCTCGATCAGCTCGCTGATGTCGTCGCCCTGCCCCTTGATCTCGACGGGGAAGGCCGGCCTCGGCCCCGCGATGAGGTTGCACGAGGAGAAGGTGTCGGGGTCACGGAAGACCGTGAGCGCCTCTTCCCAGCCGGAGACCATCGCGACGCCGTACTTCGGCTCGATCCAGATCGGACGGTCGGCCAGGAGGAAGTTGAAGTACGCCCAGGGGTCGACCGCGACCTCCTGGTCGCGGAAGAAGTTCACCGTGCTGAGGTCCGTCAGGTCCGTCATCTGGCTGCTCCGGTTCGGTCGCGCTCGGCGTACGGTCGCGCTTGGCGTTCGGGTGCGTTGGGGTCTCGATGCGCTCGGGTTTGGGTGCGTGGTGCGCTGGCGCGCGGGTTACGCGCTGGCCGACTCGCGCACCGCGGCGGCGATCCGCTCGACGTCCGGCAGCCAGGCGCGTTCGAGCGACGGCGCGTACGGCGCCGGGGTCGGCTGGGCGCCCACCCGGATCACCGGGGCGTCCAGCGTCCAGAAGCCCTCGCGCACCGCCGCCGCGGCCAGCTCCGCGCCCACGCCGAACGGCGTCACCGCCTCGTGCGCGATGACGAGCCGGTTGGTCTTCGCCAGCGACCCGAGGACCGTCTCGTAGTCCAGCGGCGCGATCGTGCGCAGGTCGATGACCTCGACGCTGATCCCCTCGCCGGCCAGCTGCTCGGCGGCGGTGAGGCAGTTGTGCACCATCTTCGAGTAGGACACGAGCGTGACGTCCGTGCCCTGCCGGCGGACCGCCGCCTTGCCGAGCGGTATCAGCGCGTCGGGCGCCGGGCGCGGCCCCTTGCGCCCGTAGAGCAGCCGGTTCTCGATGAAGACCACGGGGTTCGGGTCCCGGATGGCGCTGCGCAGCAGGCCGTAGGTGTCCGCCGGGGTGGACGGCATGACGACCGTGAGCCCCGGGATGTGCGCGAGCAGTGCCTCCAGGCTCTGCGAGTGCTGGCTGCCCGACGAGCGCCCCGCCCCGAACTGGGTGCGGATGACCAGCGGCATGCTCACCGCGCCGCCGCTCATGAAGCGCATCTTGGCTGCCTGGTTCATGATCTGATCTAGGCAGACGCCGATGAAGTCGAGGTACATGACCTCGACCACCGGCCGCAGGCCCGCCATCGCTGCACCGACGGCCGTGCCGATGACCGCGCTCTCCGAGATCGGCGTGTCGCGCACGCGGCCGGGGTACTTCGCCGCCAGTCCCCGGGTGAGGCCGAAGACGTTGCCGCCGGCGCCGACGTCGATGCCGGCGACGAACACGTCCGGGTCGTGCCCGAGCTCGTGGTCCAGCGCCTCGTGCACCGCGTCCATCGTCCGGAAGATCTCGCCGGCCGGCTCGGGCGGCTCGGCGACGGCCTCGCGCGGGCTGGTGACGTAGTGATACAGCGTCTCCGGGTCGGGCTCGGGCGCGGCGGACGCCGTCGCCACCGCCTTCTCGATCTGCTCGTCGATGTCCCGGTCGATCGTCGCGACCTGCTCCGGTTCCATCCGGCGCGCGAGCACGAGCAGGGGATCGCCGGTCTTGGCGGTGTCGACCTCGGCCGTGTCCCGGTATCGCTCGGGGTCGCCCTCGTAGTGGCCGTGCCAGCGGTAGGTCTCGGCCTCCAGGAGCACCGGCCCGGCGCCGGTCCGAAGGTCGCGGACCAGCCGCGACGCCGCCTGCGCCACCGCGAGGACGTCGTTGCCGTCGACGTGCGCGTAGCCGATGCCGTAGCCGCGGGCCCGGTCGGCCAGCGACGCGCGGTGCTGGTCGGACTCGGGCGAGAACTCGGCGTAGTGGTTGTTCTCGCAGAAGAAGATCACCGGCAGGTCCCAGACGGCGGCCAGGTTGACGGCCTCGTGGAACATGCCCTGCCCCACCGCGCCGTCCCCGAAGAAGGCGACGACGACGCCGCCGGTCCCCCGCAGGCGCGCGGCGGTGGCGGCGCCGGCGGCGATCGGCAGCCCCGCCGCGACAATGCCGTTCGCGCCGAAGATGCCCTTGCGCGGGTCGGCGATGTGCATCGAGCCGCCGCGGCCGCGGTTCGTTCCCGTCTCGCGCCCCATCAGCTCGGCGAACATCTCGGTGACGTCGAGGCCCTTGGCGATGCAGTGCCCGTGGCCGCGGTGCGTGGACGTGATCACGTCCCGGTCGTCGAGCGGCCAGCAGGCCCCTACCGCGGTCGCCTCCTGGCCGATGGACAGGTGCAGGAAACCGGGGATCTGGCTGTCGCGGTACAGCACCGACGCCCGTTCCTCGAAGCGCCGGATCAGGCGCATCCGCCGGTAGAGCTCACCCAGCGTCGCCGGATCGGTGCCGATCTCTTCCACGTCGGTGGACGTCAACGCCTGCTGCCTTCCTTCCGGCCCGTGCGCCACCGGCTCGTGCCCAGCCTCGGGCGACCTGGCCCGAGCCCAGGCCTCCGGTGGCGCCGCCGACCGCTTGACATCGGGCGACAACGCGACATTCTTGTACCGCTCGTTCCAAAAATGCAACCCTTCGTCGACGGGAAGCGGTCATGGACTTCGATCTCCCCGAGGAGACGCTCGCCCTCCAGCGCGTGTGTCGCGAGTTCGCTGCCAAGGAGATCGAGCCGCACGCCGCCGACTGGAGCGAGCGTGAGTACTTCCCGGCCGAGATCTTCCCCAGGTTCGCCGAGCTGGGGATCATGGGCATGCTCATCGACGAGGAGTACGGCGGCGCGGACGCCGGCTATGTCTCCTACGTCGCCGTGATGGAGGCCATCGGCGCCGCGGACCAGTCGGTCGCCGCCGCGTGGAACGCCCACTCGACGATCGCCTCGCTGCCGCTCGCCGCCTTCGGCACGGACGAACAGAAGAAGCGCTGGCTCGTCCCGCTGGCCACCGGCACGCACCTGGGCGCGTTCGGTCTCACCGAGCCGACCGCCGGCTCGGACGCCGCGTCCGTGCGCACGAGCGCCGTCCGCGACGGGAACGGCTGGCGGATCAACGGCACCAAGATGTTCATCACCAACGCCGGCACGCCGATCAGCCTCGGCGTCACGATCCTGGCGACGACCGGCACGTCGGCCGACGGCAGGAAGCGCTTCGGCACGTTCTTCATCCCGGACGGCACCCCGGGGTACTCCAAGGGAAACGCGCTGCGCAAGCTGGGCTGGCACGCGATGGACACCCGCGAGCTCATCTTCACCGACTGCTGGATCCCCGACGACCACCTGATCGGCGAGGAGGGAAACGGCCTGCGTCAGTTCCTGGAGGTCCTCGACGCCGGACGCATCAGCGTGGCGGCGCTCGGGCTCTCCCTCGCGCAGGCCGCCCTCGACCTGGCGCTGCGGCACGCGAACGAGCGGGAGCAGTTCGGCAGCAAGCTCTCCCGGTTCCAGGCGATCGGCCACAAGCTCGCCGACATGGCCACCGAGGTCGAGGCCGCTCGCGCGCTGGTGTACCGCGCCGCGTGGCTCGGCGACCGGGGCCGGCCGTTCGCCAAGGAGGCAGCGATGGCCAAGCTCTACACCTCCGAGGTCGCCAACCGCGCGGCCAGCGCGAGCGTGCAGATCCACGGCGGCTACGGCTACGTGCGCGAGTCCGCGATCTCCCGGTTCTATGCGGACGCGAAGGTCCTGGAGATCGGCGAGGGCACCAGCGAGATCCAGCGCAACGTCATCGCGCGGCACCTCACGAAACGCACGCCGTGACGGCCGAGACGTACGCCATGACGGTCCGGCCCGCACGATGATCAAGATCGTCGCGCTGATCAAGCGCCGGCCGGACCTGACACTCGGCGAGTTCCGGGAGTACTACGAGCACCGGCACGCGCCGCTCTTCCAGCGCGTGATCCCGGCCGAGGTGGCGGACGCGATCATCCACTACGTGCAGAACCACACGGTCGCGCTCGGCCGCGGCACCACCGAGACGGCATACGACTGCGTGACCGAGATCGGGTTCCGCGACCGCGCCGGGCTCGCGACCTGGAACCGCTGGTACCTCGGCGACGAGGGCGGGGTGCTGCGCGACGACGAGGAGAACTTCATGGACAAGAGCAGGCGGTACGTGCTCGTCACCGAGGAGTCCAACCTCGGGGTCGGCCGCTGATGCTGGCCGCGACGATCACCGCGGCCGACCAGGCCGACCCGCTGTCGGGATTGCGCGTCGGTGACCACCCGGAGCCGGCCGTTCCCGAGGGCTGGACCCTCGTCGAGGTCAGGGCCGCGTCGCTGAACTACCACGACATCCTGTCGCTGCGCGGGCACGGGCCCAGGAACGCGCCATTCCCGCGCGTGCTCGGCTCGGACGTGGCCGGCGTCGACGAGGCCGGCAACGAGGTTCTGGTGCACGCACTGGTGGGCGACCCCGCCTGGACGGGCGACGAGGTGCTCGACCCGAGGATCTCGATGCTGTCGGACTTCCACGACGGCGGCCTGGCCGAGCGCATCGCCGTGCCGTCCCGCAACCTGGTGGCCAAGCCGGCCGAGCTGTCGTTCGAGGAGGCGGCCTGCCTGCCCACGGCCTGGCTGACGGCCTACCGGATGCTGTTCGTCCAGGCAGGCGCCACCGCGGGCACGACGGTCCTCATGCAGGGGGCCGGCGGCGGCGTGGCGACCGCGGTGATCTTGCTGGGCCGCGCCGCCGGCGTACGCGTCTGGGTCACGGGGCGGTCCGAGGCGAAGCGCTCGCGCGCCGTCGCGCTCGGCGCGGCCGCGGCGTTCGAGCCGGGGGCGCGGCTCCCGGAGCGGGTCGACGCGGTCATCGAGACCGTGGGGGCGGCGACCTGGGCGCATTCGATGAAGGCCGTGCGTCCGGGCGGCACGATCGTCGTCGCCGGCATGACGTCCGGAACGAACCCGCCCCTGGACATCGAGCGGCTGTATCTGGCCAACCTGCGGATCGTGGGCACGACGATGGGATCCCGCGACGACCTCGAACAGGTCGTGAAGATGGTCGCGGACCACGGTCTGCGACCGCCGATCCACGAGGTCATCCCGCTCGCCGAAACGCGGGCCGGCTTCCGGGCCATGGTGGACGGCGACGTCTTCGGCAAGGTCGTCGCCCGCCCCGAGTAGCTGCTCCCGGATAACGGCGACGGGTCCGCGCCGGCCGGACCGGGCCGTCCGCCGCGGCGGAGGCGGGTGCCCCACAGATACTTTGCCTTCAAACGGTATTGACTCCAACTATCCGGACGGGCTAGACCTTGATGGACCGGTCGGTACAGCCGACCCCGAACGGATGGTGTGGCATGTCCAAGGACTTCGTTGTCTCCGCCGATGGGCACATCCTCGAGCCGATCGACCTCTTCAAGACCCGCATGCCCGTCCACCTGCGCGACCGCGCGGTCTGGGAGGAGGACATCGAGCTCGAGGAGCCGCTCGTCGAGGGCGGAGCGAAGGTCTTCCGCAAGCTGCACACGCCCGGCTTCGAGGGCTGGACGGTCTCCCGCTACCGGCAGACCACGGGCCGCACGCCCGACGGCGCCCCGGAGACGATCGTCGAGGACCTGGAAGCCGACGGCGTCGACGCCTGCGTGATGCACCCGAACCTTTCGATCTTCGGGCTGTACTCCGACGACCACGAGCTGTCGATCGAGCACGCCCGGGTCTACAACGGCTATCTCATCGAGCGCTTCCTGCCGTACCGGGACCGCATCGCCCCGACCTGCCCGATCCCGCTCACGGACATCGACGACGCCGTCGCCGAGATCGAGCGGGTGACGGGCGCCGGCTTCAAGGCCCTGTTGCTGCCCGGCATCCCGCCGACGACCTACTGGGACCCGGCGCTCGACCGGGTCTGGGACGCGGCCCGCGCCGCCGGCGCGCAGATCTTCTTCCACACCCAGACCGGTGGCGTGAAGATGAAGAACCCGTCGTCCTCGACGATGCGGGTCGTCAAGGAGAACGCCCGGCAGGTGAACCAGCCGGTGACCGCGAAGTCCGCCGCCGAGCGGCTCTACACCCAGTCGGTCCTGTCGACGCTCACGCCGCAGAAAGTGATCTGCGACCTGATCGGCGCCGGCGTGGCCGAGCGGTACCCCGAGCTGCACTTCAACCTGATCGAGTTCAACGCGCACTGGCTGTCCTCGCTCGTCGGCGCCATGGACAAGGCGTGGACGACCGGCATCGGCCAGGACACCGACTGGTGGATCGGCTCGTGGAACGACGAGGCCCCGCCGACCCTCGAGGGCCAGGACACGATGGCGCGGATCTTCCTGCTCAACGAGAAGTGGCCCTACCCGCTCATGCCGAGCGAGTACGTGCAGCGCCAGTTCCACGTCTCGTTCTCCGACGACCTGGCCGCGGTCGCCGCCCGGCACATCACCGGCGTGAGCTCGATCATCTGGGGCAACGACTACCCGCACGCGGAGGGTACGTTCCGGGGCAGCAAGGAGCTGCTCGCCCAGCAGTTCGCCGGCGTCCCGGACGCGGAGCGCAAGGCGATCGTCGGCGGCACGATCGCCGAGGTGATGGGCTTCAAGCAGCCCGCGACAGTCTGAGCCGAGACGAGACGAGCCGAACCGACGTGCCCAAGCAGTGGAACCGCGATCCGATCCAGGCCGCGTACGACCTGTGGGTCGACAAGGGCTGGGACGACACCGCCGACGGCATGATCGCGGTTACCTCACTGCTGCGGGTACACCAGCTCCTCATGGCGCGCGCCGACGAGATCCTCGCTCCCGTCGAGCTGTCGTTCGCGCGCTATGAGGTGCTCGTCGTCCTGTACTTCAACGAGGACGCGGTGCCGCTGTCATACCTGGCGAAGGCACTGCAGCTGCACCAGGCGAGCATCACGAACCTCGTCAACAAGTTGGAGAAGCAGGGCTACCTGGAGCGGCGGGCGCACCCCACGGACCGTCGGGTCACCCTCGCCCAGACCACCCGCACCGGCCGGGCCCGCACCCGCACCGCCATCCGGCGGCTGAACTCCGAGCTGTTCTCCCAGCTCGGGCTTACCACCGAGGAGACGCGGGCGCTGGTCTCGGTCTTCGCGAAGATGCGCCACGCCTGGGGAGACGCCCAGGAGGACGGAGGAACCGATGCCGCTGGCGCTCTGCTGCATGTCGCACAGTCCCCTGCTTGACATCACCACGCAGCGCCCGGAGCTGGAGGCGGACGTCACGGGGGCGCTCGACACGGCCCGCGACTTCGTCGCCGCCGTTGACCCCGACGTCGTCGTCATCTTCGTCCCGGACCACTTCAACGGCTTCTTCTACCGCCAGATGCCGCCGTTCTGCCTGGGCGTCGCGGCCCGGGCGATCGGCGACTACTCCAGCCTCGCCGGGGACCTGGCGGTGCCGAGCGCGCTCGCGCGCGAGCTCGCCGGCGCCGTCCTCGACGCGGGCGTCGACCTGCCGGTCTCGCATCAGATGGAGGTCGACCATTCCACCGCGCAGCCGCTGCGTGAGCTGTTCGGCTCCCTGGACGCGCGGCCGGTCATCCCGGTCTTCATCAACGCGGCGGCGCCGCCACTCGGGCCGTTGTCGCGGTCCCGGGCGCTGGGCACGGCGATCGGGCAGTTCTTCGCGGCCCGCGACGAGCGGGTGCTCTTCGTCGGCTCGGGTGGCATCTCGCATGATCCGCCGGTGCCGGCGCTCGACACCGCTCCCGCGCCGGTGGCCGAACGGCTCGTCTCCGGCCGGCCGCTCACGGCCGAGGAGGCGGAGCGGAAGCACACCGGCGCCGTCACCGAGGGTGAGCGGCTGGCCGCCGGGACGAGCGACCGGCTACCGCTGACCCCGGAGTGGGACGAGGCGTTCCTCGACCTGCTCGGGGCGGGCAAGCTCGCCGAGCTCGACGGCTGGAGCAACGACGAGATCGGCGCCCACGGCGGTGGCGCGCACGAGATCCGCACCTGGATCGCCGCCTACGCGGCGCTGGCGGCGGCGGGGCCGTACGAGGTCGGCTACCGCTACTACCGCGCGATCCCCGAGTACATCGCCGGCTTCGCCGTGACCACCGCGCTGCCCACCGGCTGAGCTGCCGCCCGAGCCGACGAGGTCTTGCCTCGGTCCGACCACCAAAGGTAATCTCCGTCTGCTGCACTATTAGAACGGGATTGTGCATTATCTGCACATGATCTCCTATGGGAGATCTCGTGCGCGAGATTTGTGGACGCGGTCCGCGGCGGTAGGGGCGTGCGATGCACAACAGATCTGACGTCGTGAGATACGACGTCGTGGTTCTCGGCTCGGGTGCGGCGGGGCTGACCGCCGCGCTCGCCGCGGCGGTCGAGGGAGCTGCGCGGGTCGCCGTCTTCGAGAAGGCCGAGCTGGTCGGCGGCACGACCGCGCTGTCCGGCGGGACGGTCTGGATCCCCGGCAACCAGCCCGCCCGCGAGCTGGGCGTCGACGACTCGCGTGCGCGTGGCCTCGAGTACCTGGCCAGCCTGTCCAACGGGATGATCCTGCCCGAGCTCGCCGAGGCGCTCGTCGACGGCGGTCCCGAGTACGTCGACTTCATCCACCAGCACACCGAGTTACGTTTTCAGCTCGTCGAGGGCTACCCCGACTACCACCCCGAGCGGCCGGGCGGCCTGCCCGGCGGCGGGCGGTCGATCGAGGTCAGCCTCGTCAGCCTGGCCGAGCTCGGCGAGTGGGCCGACCGCATCGCCGGCACCCCGAGCCGGCTGCTCATCCGGGAGACGCCGCTGGGCGGCGGCACCGGCGTGCTCCCACCGGCGGAGCTCGCCAGACGCGACCAGACGGGCGCCGAAGGCCTCGGCCGCGGCCTCGTCGCCGGCCTGTTGGGAGCCTGTCTACGCCGCGGCGTCGAGGTGTTCACCGACTCCCGAGGGCTGCGACTGCTGACGACGGACGGAGCCGTCACCGGCGTCGAGATCCAGAGTTCCACGGGTGTCCGAGCGGTGTCGGCCGGCGCGGTCGTGCTCGCCACCGGCGGCTTCGAGTACGACCCGGAGCTCGTCCGCGACTTCCTGCGCGGGCCGCTCACCCGGGCGATCGGGGCACCGACGAACACCGGCGACGGGCTGCGGATGGCGATGCGCCTCGGTGCCCAGCTCGGCAACATGCGCGAGGCCTGGTGGGCCCCGGCGGTGAGCTTCCCGGGCGTGCGCCGCGACGGCGGCGCGAACGGGCTGCTGGCCTCGCGGGAGCGGGCGCTGCCCGGGTCGGTGATGGTGAACGGGTACGGCCGTCGGTTCGCGAACGAGGCCGCCAACTACAACGCCTTCGGCGGCGCGTTCCACGAGCTGGACGCGTCCCGCTTCGAGTACCCGAACCTGCCCAGCTACCTGATCTTCGACCAGTCGACCGTCGACCGCTTCGGCGTCCTGGGCGGCGGCCCCGGCGCCACGGTGCCGGAGTGGGTGACCCGCGCGGACAGCCTCGGCGAGCTGGCGGGAAAGCTCGGCCTTCCGGCCGAACAGGTCGAGGCGGCCGTCGCGGCGTTCAACGAGCACGCCCGCGCCGGCGTCGATCCCGACTTCGGCCGCGGCGAGAGTGCGTTCGACCGGTTTCCCGGCGGCAGGACGACGCTGGACCCCGACTCGCCCCATTCGACGCTGGGGCCGGTCGAGACCGCGCCCTTCTACGGCGTCCGCGTCGAGTCGTCGCTGCTCGGCACGAAGGGCGGCCCGCGCACCGACGGCGAGGGGCGCGTGCTGGACGTCGACGGCGACGTGATCGGCGGGCTTTACGCCGCCGGCAACGTCATGGCAAGCCCCACCGGCATGGTCTACGGCGGCGCCGGCGCGACCCTCGCGGTCGCCGGGGTGTGGGGCCGAAACGCCGGCCGCGCCGCCGTGCGCGACCGCGCCGTTGTCCCAAGTGGCGCGACCGACTCCGTCGGCAATGGCTGAGATCGGCAATGGCTGAGGTAGGAGAGACGATGACGCAGACGGTTGACCGCACCTTCGGGGAGGTCACGGCGCAGGAGGCCGCGCAGATCTTCGCCGGATGGGTCTCCGACCTGGCGGCGGCCGTCCACGACGGTTCCGAGTCCGCGCTGGCGAACCTGTTCACCGAGGACGCGACCTGGCGCGACTTCATGGCCTTCCCCTGGGACTTCCACCACACCGTCGGGCGGGACGAGACCGTGCCGCGGTTCCTGGAGCTCGCCAAGGAATGGCGCGCCGCCGACTTCGCGCCCAACAAAGAGCAGGCGCCCGTCGCCACCGAGGCGGGCATCAACGCCTTCTTCGACTTCACCACCTCCGACCGCGTCGACCGCGCGTACGTCCTGCTCGTCCCCGGCGAGGACGGATTCCGCGCGGTGACGCTGCAGACGCAGGTCATCAGCCTGGCCGAGCACCCGGAGCAGATCCGCCACCACCGCCGGGAGGGGAAGGTCTACGGCATCGTCGAGGGCCGCACCCGCTGGTCGAGTGACCGGGCCAAGGAGACCTCCTTCGCCGACGAGGACCCGGCGGTGCTGGTTCTCGGCGCGGGCCACAACGGCCTGGCGATCGCGGCCCGGCTCGGCGCCCTCGACGTCCCGACGCTCGTCATCGACAAGGACGCGCGCATCGGCGACCAGTGGCGCCGGCGCTACGCCTCGCTCGCGCTGCACAGCACCGTCTACGGCGACCACCTGCCGTACATGCCGCTGCCGCCGAACTGGCCCGCGCACACCCCGAAGGACAAGTTCGCGGACTTCATCGAGTCCTACGCGACGCTGATGGACGTCAACGTCTGGACCTCCACCACCTTCCTGCGCGGCCGGTACGACGACGAGACGCAGCGCTGGTCCATCCACGTGCGGCGCGGCGACGGGTCGATCCAGGAGCTGCGCCCGCGGCACTTCGTGGTCGCGGGCGGGATGTTCGGCGCACCGAGGGTTCCCCAGATCAAGGGGCTGGAGACCTACCAGGGCATCTGGACGCACTCCGACGAGTTCCAGAACGGCGCCGACTTCCCCGGCAAGAAGGTCCTGGTGGTCGGCGCCGCGGTGAGCGGCCACGAGCTCGCCCACGACCTCTACGAGCACGACGCCGACGTCACCATGGTGCAGCGCGGCGCGACCTACGTCGTCACCTACGAGTCCTACCACCGCTACTGGTCGACGCTGTTCACCGAGGACATGCCCTACACCCCGGACTTCGCCGACCAGATGACCTACTCGCTGCCCAACGTGCGGGTGGACGAGCTGAACAAACGACTCGTGAAGGAAGCCGCCGCCGCGGACCGCCCGCTGCTCGACCGGCTCGAGGCCCAGGGCTTCAAGCTCGAGTGGGGACCGGACGGCACCGGCATCATCGGCGCGCACATGTCCGGCCGCGACGCCTACCAGATCGACATCGGCGCCTCGGAACTGATCGCCGACGGCCGGGTGAAACTCAAGCAGGGCGTCGAACTCGCCGAGATCAACGGCAAGACCGTCACCTTCACCGACGGCACGACCATGGACGACGTCGAGCTCATCGTCTTCGCGACCGGCTACCACCAGTTCTGGGGCCACCTCCAGCCCGTGCTCGGCGCGGCCGCCGAGAAGATCGACAAGGCCTACGGCCGCGCCGCCGACGGCGAGTACGCGAACACCTGGCGCCGCTCCGCCCAGCCCGGCCTCTGGTTCGGCACCGGCTTCATCCGCATGGCCCGCTTCTACACCCGCTTCATGGCCCTGCTCATCAAGGCCATCGAGGAGGGCATCGAGCCGGTCGACCCGGAGAGCCGACCCGGGCCTGACGGGTCGACCGCGTCCTGACGGCCGAAACGTCAGGCCCCGCGCCGCGGAAGCCGCGGTGATCACCAGGCACGTGTCGTCCGGGGTTCCTGCCAGATCGGCGACAGGGTCCCTGCTCGATCGGCGGAGCCGATCGGGGAGGTAAGCGATCTGGGAGGTCTGGGTCGCGTTCCAGCCCCGAACGCGACCGCGACCGCGACGACACGTAAGTCGCGATCACCCACCGACGGGAGGACGCAGTGCCCCAGGACGACGCAGTGCCCCAGGACGACGCAGTGCCCGAGGCCACGGTGCCCGAGGACGACGCCCCGGTAGGTCCGCCGGGTCCCGCCATCAAGGTGACCGCGCGCGTGGAGCCCGGGACGGTGGCGGTCCTCGACCGGCTGGCCCGCTGGGACCTGACCTCCGTCGAGACGATCCGCGCCTCCTACGGGGCGATCGCCGCTCCCCCGGCGCCGCCGAAACCACAGGTCACCCGTCTCGACGAGAAGATCCCCGGCGTCGACGGCCGTCCCGACGTCACGGTGCGCTGGTACCGCCCGGCCGGATCCGACGCCGACCCGCACCCAGCCGACGGCGACCCGGCCGCGCCGCTGCCGTGCCTGGTCTGGCTGCACGGCGGCGCCTACATCATGGGCAACCTGGACGAGAACGACGACCGCCTCGACCGCATGGTGATCGAGCTCGGCTGCGCGGTCGTCTCCGTCGACTGGCGGCTGGCCCCGGAACACCCGTACCCTGCCGGCCTCGACGACGCCGACACGGTCTGGCGCCGCCTCGTCGAGGACCCGGCGGCATACGGCGTCGACCCGGAACGCCTCGTCCTCGGCGGCGCGAGCGCCGGCGCGGGCCTCGCCGCCGCCCTCTGCCTCCGGCTACGCGAGACCGGCCGCGCCCAGCCGACGCTGCAAATGCTCATCTACCCCATGCTCGACGACCGCGAGCTCACCCCGTCGATCCGCGCGATCCAGGACCCGGGCCACTGGGGCCTCTGGCACCTGCGCGCCAACCGGCTCAGCTGGGAGGCCTACCTGGGCGGCCTCGCGGGCGACGACGTCCCGCCGACCGCCGCGCCGGCCCGCGCGACCGACCTCACCGGCCTCGCGCCCGCCTACCTCTGCGTCGGCGACGTCGACGCCTTCATCGACGAGAACCTCGACTACGCCGCCCGCCTGTCCCGCGCCGGCGTCCCGACCGAGCTACACGTCTACCCAGGCGTCATCCACGGCGGCTTCGGCGCTGTCCCGAAGACGCCTCGCACCGCCCAGCTCCTCCGCGACGTCTACACCGCCCTCGCCACCGCCTTCACCCCTGCCGGGTAGTCGCGCGCTCGTCGGGAGTTGCGCCGCGCGGAGACGTTCGCGGCGATGCCCTGCACGCTCCTACGTCTCGCGCACGACGCAGGCCAGGTCGGACGTCGCCTCCGCAGTCGGGCCCGCGCGCGGCGAGGCCGCCAGTGCCAGAGCACCCGCCACCGAGGTCCGCCGGGCGTGCGGGCGTGGGCGATCGAGACTGATCCTCGGATCTCGTACCTCGCCACCGCCCTCACGCCCGCCGCTTAGTGATCCTGGGGACAACGGCCGCCGGGCGTGCGAAGGAAGATCATTTTCGCACGCCCTTTGGCCCTCTAGGCTGCCGGTCGAGGTACCGGCGCCGGCCGCGCCGCGGCCCCTGGTCGAGTCGGACGCGCCGTTGAACCGAATGCCCCTGGCTTACGTGTGAAGGGGAATGGGCGGCAGGGTTCTTCAGGACGGGGCCGGCTGGTGAGTCGCGCGCTCGCGCGGGACGGCGGGCGGTCGGGTCCGGAGGAGGGCGTGAGCGACGAGAACCTGCTGCGCGCGTTGCACGACCAGCACGCTGGCGCGCTGTGGACCTACGTCCTGGGGCTGACCGGCGGCGACCGGACCCGGGCTCAGGACATCGTGCAGGAGACCCTGCTGCGCGCCTGGCGCAACCCGCGGGTGCTCGACCCTGCTCGCGGCTCGCCGCGGCCGTGGCTGTTCACCGTGGCCAGACGCATCACCATCGACGAGTGGCGCGCAGCCCGCAGCCGCCACGAGACCGTGACCGACCGCGTTCCCGAGCAGCCGGTCAACGACCCCGCCGAGCACGTCGTCGACCGCCAACTGGTGGCGGCCGCGCTGCGCCGACTGTCCAAGGAGCATCGGGACGTGCTGAGGGAGTGTTACTTCCGCGGCAGCTCGGTCGGCCAGGCGGCGCAGGCCCTGGGGATCGCGCCGGGCACGGTGAAGTCGCGCACCCATTTCGCGCTGCGGGCGCTGCGGCTGGCCATCGACGAACTGGGAGGTGTCGCATGAGCGCCGATCCGTACGCTCACCTCGACGCCGCCTACGTGCTCGGGGGGCTCGATCGGGCGGAGCGGGCCGGCTTCGAGGCCCATCTCGCGACCTGCCCGCGGTGCCAGGCCGATGTGGCCGAGATCGTCGGGGTTCCGCCGTTGCTGGCCGGCCTCGACGAAAGCGCCTTCGCCGAGCCGGCAGGCGCCTCGGTCGAACCGGTTCCCGACACCCTGCTGCCCGGGCTGCTGCGCGTCGCCGGCAGGGAACGGACCCGTCGGCGCTGGCTCACCGCCGGCCTGGGCTTGGTCGCGGCGGCGAGCCTGACCGCCGTCGTCGTCACCGCCGTGCCGCCGAACGGCCAGGCGACGCCGGCGCCACGGGCCATGACCGCGCTGGTCGCGAGCCCGATCAGCGCCACCGTCGCGTTGCGGGCCACCCAGTGGGGCACCGAGATTGACCTGACCTGCTGGTATCGGCCCGACGTCTCCGTTGCCCCGGGCTACGAGTACAAGCTGGTCGCGTACGACGCCGACGGCGACGCGTACGACGCGGGCAGCTGGCGGCTCGATCCCGGGCGGAAGGTCTCCCTCACCGGCGGCACAGCCCTGACGCCCGAGCAGATCTCGAGTGTGAACATCACCAAGCCGGACGGGACGGCGATCCTCACCCTGGCTGTCTAGAGCCGCATCCGCCGAGGCCTCCCCCGTCGCACCGCTGGCGGTCGTGGAAAGGACGCGTCCACGACCACCAGAGTGCGTAGGCAGCGTCAGCGCGTGCAGGGCGAGGGGGCTACCGAAGGACACGGCCGCGACTCCGGTGAGCGCTCACTCGCCGATCGGCCGCCCGCGCGGCCGATCGGCGAGTGAGCCCCGGCCCCCCCGGGGGGTGCGCGGCGGCGGGGCAGCCACGTCGAATCAGTACCCACCGCCGCCGGCGCCCGCGCCGGTGCTGCCCGACCCGCCGGTGGTGATCGCCGAGCCGGACGGCGCGACCAGCCACCACTTGGCGCCGAACTCGGTACTGCCCTGGCCCTCCGTCTGCCCGGCGCTCTTGTCGTCCTCGTAGTAGTACAACGGGTGGCCGTGGTAGGTCACCTGCGTCGTGCCGTCCGAGCGCATGGTCGTGCCAAGGTCGCTGGCGATCGCGGCCCCGGACGCGGTCGGCGCGGCCGTCGTCGTGAGGGGAGGCCAGGCCCTGGCACACGCACCCGTGCAGGTCGACGCGCCGGCCTTGTCGGCCATGAACAGGTAGAGGGTCTTGCCGCTGCCGTCGGTCAGGAAGGTGCCCGTCGGACCGGACCCCGTGGCGACCATCGTGCCACCCGCCACCGATCCGGTTGCCGGCGCCGATGCGCTCCCCGCCGTGGACGGGTTCGCCACCGCGGTCGCCGGGCTGGTCGACGTTGACGACTTCCCGCCGCCGCACGCCGCGAGCAGCAACGCCGTAGCGGCTACCGGCAGGGTCAGCGTCACCGGGACCGGCAGCCGACGCATCCTTGACTCTTTCATGATCGTCTCCTCGTCGGCCGCTCGCCCCGGCGGCCAGGCCTCGTCGCGTCCACCGGTTCCGCGGTCACCCCAAGGCACGGCGCCGGGACGAAATCGGTTCAACGAGTCGGGAGAGCGACAGTGCGCCGCCGGACGCCACCGGTCACCCAGTGGAGCCAGTCGTCGGCGATGTCGCTTCAGCGCAGCCGTGAAGCGGGTAGGCGACCCCGAACGCGCCCTGCGCCGCCTCACCCAGCAGGCCAACGCCCTCGGCTACACCGTCCGCTTCGATCCCCTCTTCGAAGCCGCCTGAACCGAGCACCGCTGTCCCCTCACGTATTTTTCGGGTCAGTCCCACGGCGACGGGCGTCCCGACGTGACGGCGCGCACCGCCCAGCTCCTGCGCGACGTCTACACCGCCCTCGCCACCGCCTTCACCCCTGCCGACAGCTAAAGCCAAAGCTCGCTGTCGCATCGCCGCCGTCAGCGCTGTCCAGCACCTACCTGTTGGTGTTCAGCGACCTGACGACCGCCCGCGGCACTTCACGCTCCGACGGCGGATCGTTCGGCGGGCCGGTATCTCCCTGGCAAGCACCCGGGTTAGATAGCCCGCCGGAAAGCCAAGCACCGACGGCCTTCCCGACGCCAGCGAAGGCGAGGTCGGGGTACTCCGCCCGCTGCGCCAGGTGTTACAGCCGAGTGCTATAAGTGTCATCTCCGCGGCGTACCGGAATTATCGGACGCCCACTTCTTGAGTGGGACGGTCAGCGACCAATGGTCGAGTTCGAGAGGGCATCAGGACCAGACAGGGACGACGCGACGCGTCTTGCCTCGTTATCTGGTCGACACGGGCCCGGGCAGCATCTTCCCGCCGAGCACACCGGCCCTCGGCCACACGATCCGGGCTCGAGCGTCGGCCTCGGCGGCGGCCCGCGACCGTCCAGGCGCAGGCGGCTCGCCCTGTCGACCGCGGGGACCGTGACGTCGCTGGTCCTGCTGGCCGGCGTCGGCATGACCCTGACCTCCTGCAACCAGGACGCCGACCTGACCTCGTCAGAAGCCCCGGCGACGGCGCCTGCCACGACCCCTGCTTCCACCGCGGCGACGGACCCCAGTACTGCCCCGGCCCCGAGCACGGCCCCGTCGTCGAGCGAGGCCTCGGCCCCAGGTACCGTCCCGACCCGACGTGTTACCCCCACCCCGCGCGGGACCCGGCCGGCCGTCGTTGCCACCTCCAGCAAGCCCAAGCCGGCCACGGCCGCCGCTGCCGCCCCCAGCCAGGCGAAGCCGTCCACGGCCGCCGCCGCGGCTGCCGCGCCCAACCAGGCACCGCGGCCGCAGCCGACCACAGCCGCCGCTGCCGCCCCCAGCCAGGCGCCGCCGCCACCACCGACCACCGCCGCCGCTCCCAGCCAGGCGCCTCCGCCACCGCCACCGACCACGGCCGCCCCAGCTGGCGGATCGCAGCCATCCCTCGGAGGCTTCGTGTCAAGTTGCACCAACGTCGGCGGCAACAGCCTGGACTGGTGCAACTGCGTCCTGGCGGGTCTCCAGCAGCGCTACTCCGCCGCGGCGTGGGCGGCGCTGTCAACCAGAGAGGCGCAGGAGGCAATCGTGGGCATCGGCCTGGGAAGCTGCTCGCAGTACGAGTAGCCGGCTCACCCCTGGGTGCGCAGAGCGCGGGCGACCTTGTCGGCCGCGCGGCGCATCTCGGGGCCGGCGGCCTCCGCGACGTCCTCGCGGTAGGTGATGAGGTTCAGGCAGGCGCGGGTCGCGGTGCCCGTCATCGGGATCCAGGCCGCGACCGCGTACTGGCCGGCCTCGACCTCCGCGTGGCTGCGGGCGTAGCCGCGGTCACGCGCGACCGCGACTTCCTCGGGCTCGCCGCCGGTGGGCGGGTCGGAGGCCAGGATCGCGTACCCCGCCGCACCCCGGGTCAGCGGTGTGCGCATGCCCGGCCGGAACGCCAGGTGGTGCGGCGCCGTCGTGGGCTCCGTCATCGCGATCGCGACCGCGTCGTCGCCCTGGGCGACGAAGAGCATGACCGTCGACTGCAGCCGGTCGGCGAGCGAGCGCATGATCGGGGCCGTCGCGTCGCGCAGCGTGGGCAGGAACGCCTCGGCGAGGGTCGCGAGGCGGGCGCCCGGGATGTAGGTCCCCTCGCTGCTGCGCGCGGCGAGGTCGAAGTCGACCAGCGTCTGCAGCACCCGGTAGGCGATCGAGCGGTGCACGCCGAGCATGTCGCCGACCTGCTGCACGGTCATCCCCTGTTTGGAGTCGGCGATCGCGAGCAGCACCCGCAGCCCCCTGGCGAGGGTCTGGTTCCCGTCGCGCACCTTGCTCGGCGTGCTCGCCGCCAACTCCGGCACGCTGTTCAGCATAGTTTCGGCCCCGCCGCGGCCCGGTCGGCGCGCGCTGTGATGATGCTGATGATGCTCAGGACGCCCCGGCCTGCAGGGTGAGCGCGATGTCGGTGAGCATGTCCTCCTGGCCGCCGACGAGCTTGCGCCGGCCGGCCTCGAGGAGGATCTCGCGGGCGTCCACGCCGTAGGTCGCCGCGGCGATCTCGGCGTGCCGGAGGAAGCTGCCGTAGACCCCGGCGTAGCCGATGGTCAGCGTCTCGCGGTCGACGCGCACCGGCCGGTCCTGCAGCGGGCGGACGATGTCCTCCGCGGCGTCCTGCAGCGCGAACAGGTCGCAGCCGGTCTCCCATCCCAGGATGTTCGCCACCGCGATCAACGCCTCGATCGGGGCGTTGCCGGCCCCGGCGCCGAGGCCGGTGAGCGAGGCGTCGACCCGGAACGCGCCCTCCTCGACGGCGGCCACCGAGTTGGCGACCGCGAGCGAGAGGTTCTCGTGCGCGTGGATGCCGATCTGCGTCTCGGGCCGCAGCGCCTCGCGGTAGGCACGGACCCGCTCGCGGATGTCGGCGACCGTGAGCCGCCCGCTGGAGTCCGTGATGTAGACGCAGTGCGCGCCGTAGGACTCCATCAGCAGCGCCTGCTCGGCCAGCTCCTTCGAGCCGATCATGTGCGCCATCATGAGGAAGCCCGAGACGTCCATGCCGAGGTTGCGGGCCTCGGCGATGTGTTGCGCGGCGACGTCGGCCTCGGTGCAGTGCGTGGCGATCCGGACGGAGCGGACACCCATGTCGTGGGCACGGCGCAGGTCGTGGATCGTGCCGACGCCGGGGAGCAGCAGCGTGGTGAGGACGGCGTCCTTCACGTGCGCGGCGGCCGCCTCGATCCACTCCCAGTCGGTGTTGCTGCCCGGGCCGTAGTTCAGGCTCGCGCCGCCGAGGCCGTCGCCGTGCGCGATCTCGATCGCGCCGACGCCGGCGGCCTCGAGGTTGTCGACAATGCGGCCAACCAGCTCCGGCGTGATCCTGTGCCGGAGCGCGTGCATGCCGTCCCGCAGCGTCACGTCCTGGACGTAGGGCTTCGCGGTGGGGGCCGGCGTCGTGACGCCGGTCGTCGCGGTGTCAGTCATCACGCCGCCGCCTTCGCACGCTGGGCAATCCGTTCCGCCACGCGCATCGCGGCGGAGGTCATGATGTCGAGATTGCCCGCGTAGGCGGGCAGGTAATGGGCCGCGCCCTCGACCTCGAGGAACACGGAGACCTTGGTGTCGACGGGACCAGCACCCGCGGGCAGCAGGGTCGCCACCTCGGCCGGGTCGACGGGCGTGAACTGGACCTTCTGCACCAGCCGGTAGCCCGGGACGTAGGTCGCCACCGCGGCGACCATCTCCTCGATCGAGGCCCGCACCTGCTCGTGGTCGACGCCGCCGATGAGACACAGGACGGTGTCGCGCATGATGAGCGGCGGCTCGGCCGGGTTGAGGATGATGATCGCCTTGCCGCGGCGCGCCTTGCCGACCTGCTCGATGCCGTGCGCGGTGGTCTCGGTGAACTCGTCGATGTTGGCCCGCGTCCCCGGGCCGGCCGACTTCGACGCGACCGAGGCGACGATCTCGGCGTAGGGCACCTCGGTCACCCGGGACACCGCCGCCACGATCGGGATCGTGGCCTGGCCGCCGCAGGTGACCATGTTGATGTTCGGCGCGTCGAGGTGGTCCTCGAAGTTCACCGCGGGGATCACGAAGGGGCCGATCGCGGCCGGGGTGAGGTCGACGAGGCGCAGGCTGTAGGGCTCCAGCAGCTTCGCGTTCGCGATGTGCGCGCCGGCGCTGGTGGCGTCCAGGACGATCTCCACCTCGCCGAACTGGGGCATCTTGATCAGCCCGGCCACACCCTCGGCCGTCGTGGCGACGCCAAGGCGGGCCGCGCGGGCGAGGCCGTCCGAGTTCGGGTCGATGCCGACCATCGCGACCACGCGCAGGTCCGACGACCCGCGCAGAATCTTGATCATCAGGTCCGTGCCGATGTTGCCGGAGCCGACGATCGCGACCCCCGTCTTCTCCGTCATCCCTCGTCCTTTCCTGAGAACCGTGCCGTCACCGCGCCGAGCGGCGCGATGTCGGCGACGAAGACGTCCCCGGCCGAGACGGAGACCATCGGACCCAGCGCGCCCGACAGGACCAGGTCGCCCGCGCGCAGCGGCGTCCCGACCTCGATGAGAGTCGCGGCGAGCCAGGCCAGGGCGTTCAGCGGGTCGCCCAGGCAGTCACGGCCGGTCCCGGTCGAGACGACCTCGTCGCCGCGGCGCATCGTCATGGTGACGTCGACGGGTGCCACCGCGTCGAGCGGAGTTCCCGACGTACCGATCACGAAGACACCCGACGACGCGTTGTCGGCGACCGTGTCGGTGATGCCGATGCGCCAGTCGGCGATCCGGCTGTCGACGATCTCCAGCGCGGGGAACGCCAGCTCGACCGCGTCTCGGACCGCCGCCGGGTCGGAGGCGTCCTCGATGTCGCGGGAGAGCAGGAAGGCGACCTCCGCCTCGGCCTTCGGCTGCAGCAGCCGGCCCACGGGGATCAGCTCGCCGTCGGCGTAGCTCATGTCGTCGAACAGGACACCGAAGTCGGGCCGGTCGACACCGATCTGGCTCTGCACCGCGGCCGACGTGAGACCGATCTTGCGCCCGACGATCCGCGCACCGGCCGCGAGCCGGCGCTCGGTGAGCCGGCGCTGCACCTGGTACGCGACGTCGATGTCGCCGGCGGGGACCAGGTCCGTGATCGGGGCGCAGGCGTTGCCGCTGGTGGAAGCCAGCTCCAGCCGGTCGGCGGCGGCCTCGATGGAGGCGGGGGTGGCGATCATCGGGCCCGCCCGAGGAACTCAAGCGCGATCGTGTCGAACTCCTCCTGCTGCTCCCACTGGGGCCAGTGGCCGGCGTTCTTGATGAGGCGGAACTCCCCGCCCGGGATGCGCTCGGCCATGTCGAGGCCGGCCTTCGCCGGGCCGGAGGGGTCGTCGCTGGTCCAGACGACCAGCGTCGGCGCCGTGATCGCGGCCAGCTCCTCGTCGGTGACCAGGTTGCGGCGGCGGACCTCCGGGTCCTGCAGGCAGAGGATGTGCCGCATCGACTCGGCGAAGCCGGGCCGGCTGTATACGCCACGGCGGATCGCGACCAGCTCGTCGGTGACCGAGGCAGCGGGATCGGCCATCAGCCACGACAGCCGGGCGCGGATGCGTTCCTCGCTCGGGTCATCGGCCGCGGCCTGGGACAGCGACCGGATGCGCTCCATCACCTCGGGGGTGGCCATCGTCCCGCCCGGGGTGTTGAGGACGAGCCGGCCGACGCGCTCCGGGTAGCGGGCGGCGAACTTGACCGCGACCCAGCCTCCGAGCGACTCACCCGACAGATGGACGCGCTCGAGGCCGAGGACGTCCAGGAGCCCGACGAGGTGATCGATGTAGTCGTCGATCTCCAGGTCCTTCGTGGTCGTCGTCGTCCACCCATGCCCTGGGTAGTCGTAGGCGATGACCCGGTACTTGGCGCTGAGCGCGCGCAGGTTGCGGGTGAACGCCTCCAGATGCCCGCCGGTGCCGTGCATGAAGACGAACGGCTCCCCGGCGCCGCACTCCAGCACCCGGGTCGACCAGTGCCCCACGTCGACATGGCGGACCGTGTAGTCCAGGCCGGCCAGGTCCGTCCACAGCGTCATGCGTTCTCCTTCAGCGCGGGCTCCGCCGCCGTCAAGGCGGACGCCGCCTCGGGCGGCGCGGCCACCGCGTCGCTCAGCGCGGCCACCGCGGGCGCCGCGTCGGGCAGCGCGGGCACCGCGTCGGGGATGCCGACGGTGGCCCCGAACGCCCGGACCATGTCAGAGGCGGCGTGCGCGGGGCTCGCGCCCGCCACGATGCGGTCCGGACGCAACAACAGCACGGACTCCGGGTGCGCGTCGAACCAGCGCTTGAGCGCGCCGTCCAGGTCGCCGACCACCAGCACCGAGTCGTCGGGCTGCTCGCCACCCTCCGGCGTGGGCGCGTTCCAGCGCAGCTGCACCGCGGGGCGGGCCTCGACGAGGCGGGCACCGAGCTGGGCGAGCCGCCGCTGCGCGTCGTCGTCCAGGATCTGGCGGGGGTCGTTGTTCCAGGCGACGAGCGCGAACCACGGGCCGAGCGCGTCGTCCAGCTTCACGGACGGGAGCGCGCGGGTGGCCACCGTCGGCTGGATGAACAGCCGTCCCACCGGGCTCGGCTCGCTCTCCGAACCGAGCCGGGTCAGCGCGCCCTCCCGCATCGTCGGCATCGGCTTGAACTTCATCGTCACGATGTAGGTCTTCGCCTTGGGGATCGCGGACAGGCCCCGGAAGAAGAGGTCACGGGCCAGCGCGCCGAACCGGTTGGTGACGGAGACCGCCTGGCCCACCCGCCGGGACAGGTCGATCATCGCGCGGGCATGGTCGCGCCGCTCCGACTCGTAGGTGTCGAGCAGCTCGTCGCCGGCGAGCCCCTGGCACACGCTCGCGAGCTTCCAGGAGAGGTTGAGCGCGTCCCGGATGCCGCTGTTGTAGCCCTGGCCCTGCCACACCGGCATGATGTGCGCCGCGTCGCCGACGAGGAAGATCCGCCCGACGCGGAAGTGCTCCGCGAGCCGGGCGTGGTGGTTGTAGACCCGGCGGCGGATGACGTCGACCTTCGCGGTCGGCGGGACGATCGGCGCGAGCAGCCGGGTGAGGAACTCGTCGGTCATCGCGTCCGCCTCGGTCTCGCCGGGCTTGAGCATGAACTCGAACCGGCGGATGCCGTGCGGGATGCTGATCGAGACGTAGGGGCGGCGCGGGTCGCAGCAGACGTACGCGCCGGGGCGGCCGAGCGGGTCGTTGCGGATGTCGATGACGAACCACTGCGCGGCGGCGGTGCTGCCGTCGAAGCGCAGCCCGAGCAGCGTCTCGCGGGTCACGCTGGCGCCGCCGTCCGCGCCGACGGCGTAGGCCGCCCGCAGGGTCCGCTCACCTTCCGGCGTCTCGACGGTCAGCGTCACGCCGTCGGCGTCCTGCGCGTAGCCCGTGACCCGGGACGAGAAGCGCACGTCGACGTTGTCGAAGCGGGTCAGGCCCTCGAACAGCACCCGGTCGGCCAGCGGCTGGACGAAGCCGTTGCGCCGCGGCCAGCCGAACTCCGCGGTCGGCGGCGCGAGCCGGGCCAGGTCGCGCTGCTTCGCGTCGACGAAGGCGAGCACCTGGTGCGGGATCGTGTGCGGCAGGACGTCGTCGGCCAGGCCCACCGCCTGGAAGGTCCGCAGCGTCTCGTCGTCCATCCCGACGCCGCGGGGGAAGTCGATGAGTGCCTGGCCGGCCTCGAGGACCACGACGCGCAGTCCGTAGCGGCCGAGCAGGTTGGCGGTCATCAGCCCGCTTGGGCCCGCGCCGACGACGGCGACGTCGACGTCCGCCGAGCCCGCGGGCGGCGGCGAGCCAGGCTGTGCCGTGCCGACCTGAGTGGACACCTCGACTCCTCGGGTGGCGGGTGCCGGATGCGGCGGGTGCCGCGCCCAGCGCGCTCATCGCCGCGGTGATCGGCACCGCGGCGATCAGTGCTGTGGCGATGGATACCGGTTGCGATCAATGCGGCAACGATCAAGTTGCGTGCAGTATATGCAACCAGATATTCAATAACTGCGAAAAATCTAGTAACGTGCGCCCGACGCGTCAACCCTGCCCGGGCGTCCCAGCCCGTCCATCCTCGACGGCCGCGCGGGGCCGGACGCACGGACGGGGCTCCCCCTCACCGAGGACGTGATCAATGTCGACCGGTCCCCTGCCTCCGTGGCTGGCCCTGTACCCGGCGCGGGTCGACCCCGCGCCGGAGATCACCCATGGGTCGGTCGTCGAGGCGTGGCGGGCCCGCGTCGCCGCGAACCCCGAGCGGGCGGCGGTGCGCTACTTCGACGGGTCGCTGTCCGCGGCCGAGCTCGACGCGCACGCCGACGCGCTGGCCACCGAGCTCCAGGACCGGGGCGTCCGGTGGGGCGACCGCGTCGGCATCTACCTGCAGAACGTGCCCTACTACCCGATCAGCCTGCTCGCGATCTGGAAGGCCGGCGCCACCGCCGTCCCGCTCAACCCGATGTACCGCGGCCAGGAGCTGCAGCGTCTGATCGACGACTCGGGAACCTCCGGGGTCATCGCGGCCCGGGGCACGGACGGCGAGGTTCGCGAGACGCTCGCCGGCGGCACGGTGGGCTGGGTGCTGTCCGCCTCGTCGCGCGACTTCCAGACCCGCGACGACCCGCGCGTCTTCCCGGAGCCGGTGGAGCCCGCGCCGTCGCCGGAGGGCGACCTCGGCGCCGTCCTCGCCGCGCGGCGCGGGCAGCGCCCGCGGCCGGTCGCCGTCGGGCTCGACGACACCGCGTTCATCACGTACACGTCGGGGACCACTGGCCCGCCGAAGGGCGCGCTGAACACTCACCGCAACTACCTGCACGCGGTGCTGAACTACGGCGACTGGCTGGGCCTCGAACCCGGTGACGTCTCCTTCGCCATCGCGCCGCTGTTCCACATCACCGGCCTCTCGCTCAACGCCGGCATCGCGCTGCTGAACGACGCCACACTCAGCATGAGCGGGCGCTTCGAGCCCGCGGTCGTCCTCGACGCCTTCCGCGAGCACGGGGTGACCACGACGATCGGCTCGATCACCGCCTTCAACGCCTTCTTCCGGGTGGCGGACGCGGGACCTGAGCACTTCAAGACGATCAGACTGCTCTTCTCCGGCGGAGCACCGATCCCGCCGGCAACCATCGAGGCGTTCCGCGCCCGTTTCGGCCCCTACCTGCACAACATCTGGGGCATGACGGAGACGACGGGCGGCGGTATCGCCGTGCCGCCCGGCGCCACCGCTCCCGTCCACCAGCCGAGCGGCACGCTCTCCATCGGCGTACCGGCGCCGAACGTCGACGTGGAGATCATCGACGCGCAGGGCGTGCCTCAACCGCCCGGCGCCGAGGGAGAGCTGGTCTTCACCGCGCCGCAGGTGGTTCCCGGGTACTGGCACAACCCCGAGGCGACCGCGCACGCGTTACCGGGCGGCAGGTTGCACACCGGCGACGTCGCCGTGATGGACGCCGAGGGCTGGATCTACCTCGTAGACCGGATCAAGGACCAGATCAACACCTCCGGGTTCAAGGTCTGGCCGCGCGAGGTGGAGGACGTCCTCTACGAGCACCCGGCGGTCTTCGAGGCGGCGGTGGTCGGCGTGCCGGACGAGTACCGCGGTGAGCAGGTGACCGCCTACGTCTCGCTCCGCGACGGCGCGACGGCCAGCGAGGAGGAGCTCATCGCCTTCACGAAGGAGCGCCTCGCGGCGTACAAGCGCCCTCGCCGCGTGGTCGTCATCCCGGCGCTGCCGAAGACCGCGACCGGGAAGATCCAGCGGGCGGTGCTGCGTGAGCGGCACGGCTCGCCGCGCAGCGAGCGGCGCTGACCGCCGCCGCTCCCCCATGTGTTGAAAGTCCTGTTCTCGCGCGCCTCGAGAGCGCGGTGCGGTAGGAGGGTGACTCGTGGCGACGTATGTCCCAGCAGGCCAAAGGAGGTGCGAAAATGCTCCTCCTTCGCACCTCCGGCGGCCCCCGCTTTCGGGAGAACTGAGCAGCTCGGCGTCCGACATCGGAGGTCGGGATGCTGTCTGAGTTCGACGAGGACCAACGGCTGTGGCGGAGCACCGTCCGCGACGTGCTCGCCAAGGAGTGCACGCCGGCGCTGGTCCGCGGTGCCGCCGACGCGGCGGCCGACACCGGCGGGCCTGGGGGCCAAAGGGGGTGCGAAAATGATCTTTATTCGCACCCCCGGCGGCACATGCCCCTGGAAGCGCTGTGGCAGACCTACACCAACCTGGGCTGGACCCAGCTCGTCGATCCCAGTGAGATGGTCGAGCTCGCGATCCTGGTGGAGGAGCTGGGCCGGGCCACCGACCCGACCCCGTTCCTCGCGACGATGACCCAGTTCGTCCCGCTGGCGCCGGGCGTCGCCGGGGCCAAGCAGTCCGGTGCCGCCCTCCCCGAGGGCATCACCGCCCGCCGCGACGGCGACGGCTGGCTGTTGGACGGCACCGCGCGCCACGTGCTGGATGGCGACCGGGCCGACTGGCTGGCCGTCGTCACCACCGAGGGCGTCTTCGCCATCCCCGCGGCGCAGGCATCGGTGACCCGGGTTCCCGTCTTCGACCCCGTGCTGCACGTCGCCGAGGTGGCCCTGGCCGACGTTCGCGTCGGCGGTGACAACCTGACCGGCGCCGACCCGGAGAAAGCACGCCACCAAGCGCTCACGGGCATGGCGACGACCATGGTCGGTGCCTGCCAGCGCGTCCTGGACCTGGTGATCGAGCACGTCAGGACCCGCCAGCAGTTCGGCGCGCCGATCGGCTCGTTCCAGGCCGTCAAGCACAAGGCGGCCGACATGCACGTGGCCATCGAGCGAGCCCGGGCCCTGGCCTATTTCGCCGCGCTGACCATCGCCGCGGACGACCCCCGCCGCCGCCTCGCGGCCTCGATGGCCAAGGCGTCGGCCGGCGAATGCCAGTCGCTCGTGTTCCGGCACGGCCTGCAGCTGTTCGGCGGCATGGGCTACACCTGGGAGAACGACCTGCAGTTCGCGCTGAAGCGGGCCAAGGCCGGCGAGGTGCTCCTCGGCACGGCGGACGAGCACCGGGCCCTGATCGCGAAGGAAAACCTGACTTTGGCGGGGGTGGACAGCCGTGCAGCTCACGTTTGACGACGACGTCGAGGCGTTCCGCGCCGAGTTCGTGGCGTTCCTCGACGCGAACCTGCCGAGCGCCGAGGAGGCCGACCGGCCGTCGCGCTCTAGCGCCGACGTGCCCGAGTGGGCCCGGCGCTGGCAGCGCCTGCAGTTCGACGCGGGCTGGCTGCTGCCCGGCAACCCGCCCGAGTTCGGCGGCCGCAACGCCAGCATCCTGCAGCAGTACGTCCATCTGGAGGAGCTGTCGAAGCGGCGGATCCTGCACAGCTTCAACCCCCAGGGCGTCGGCATCATCGCGGCATCACTGCTGTCCTTCGGCACCCCGGAGCAGAAGAGGCGCTGGGCGGTGCCGATCCTGCGCGCCGAGATCACCGCCGCTCTCGGGATGAGCGAGCCGGGCGCCGGCTCCGACCTCGCCGGCCTGCGCACCCGGGCCACGCTCGACGGCGACCACTTCGTCGTGAACGGCCAGAAGGTGTGGACGTCGGGTGCCCACGACGCGGACGTCATCCTGACGTTCGTGCGGACCGACCCCGACGCGTCCAAACACAAGGGCATCAGCGTGTTGCTGATCCCGACCGACACCCCAGGGGTGACCCGCCGGCCGTTCGGCTCCATCGCGAGCCCGGACGACCTGGACTTCAACGAGGTCTTCTTCGACAACGCCCGTGTCCCGGCCGAGAACCTGGTCGGCAAGCTGGGCGGCGGCTGGGCCGTCGCCCACGGATCCCTGGGGCATGAGCGCACCCTGCTGTGGCTGATCTTCGCCGAGCGGCTGGCGGACCTGCTGGTCGACTTCCGCCCGGTCACGACGCTCGACGAGGACCGGTACGCGACCCTCGTGATGGATGCCCACGCCCTGCGGTGGATGGGCTCCGCGGCGCTGGCCAGGGAGGCCCGCGGCGAGCAGGACGTGCCCGCCCTGTCGGTGCTGAAGCTGTTCGGGTCCGAGGCGGCGCAGGCGGCCACGGAGGCGGCGTTCGAGTCGGCGGGCGCGGAGGCGCTCGACCACCCCGCGCTCACGGGCCCGCTGTCCCACCTGAGCCTGGAGGCCTACGTCAGCGGGTGGTTCGAGCGCTACGCGCGCACGTTCTCCGGCACGATCGCGGGCGGCACCTCCGAGATCCAGCGCACCGTCATCGCCGAGCGGGTGCTCGGACTGCCCCGCGGCTAGAGGGCCAAAGGAGGTGCGAAAATGCTCCTGCTTCGCACCTCCGGCAGCCCCCGTCCTCGGAAGCACCAGAGGGCCAAAGGAGGTGCGAAAATGCTCCTGCTTCGCACCTCCGGCAGCCCCCGTCCTCGGAAGCACCAGAGGGCCAAAGGAGGTGCGAAAATCTCCTCCTTCGAACCTCCGGCGGCCCCCGTTTCTCGGAAGCACTGAGGAGCCTCCATGACCATCGACCTGTCACCCGAGCCGGCCGTCGCCGACCTGGCCGAGCGGACCGCGCGGTTCGTCCGCGAGGTGGTGCTCCCGGTCGAGAAACGGCACGCGGCCGCGACACCGTCGGAGGCGGTGCGCCGCGAGCTGCAGGACGCGGCCCGCGACGCGGGCCTGTTCGCGCCGCACGTCGCCGCCGAGTACGGCGGTCACGGGCTGGACATGCGCGGCCGGGCCGCCGTGTTCGAGGCTGCCGGGTACGCCCTGCTCGGCCCGCTGGCCCTCAACATCGCCGCTCCCGACGAGGGCAACATGCACATGCTGGAGCTGATCGCGACGGCGGAGCAGAAGGAGCGGTACCTCCGCCCGCTGGCGACCGGCGAGATCAGGTCCTGCTTCGCGATGACGGAGCCGGCGCCGGGAGCCGGCTCGGATCCCCGGGCGCTCGCCACGCGCGCCGAGCGCGTCGACGGCGGGTGGCGCATCAACGGGCGTAAGTGGTTCATCACCGGGGCCGACGGCGCGGGGTTCGCGATCTGCATGGCCCGCACCTCGGGCACGCCGGGAGACGAGGGCGGCGCGACGATGTTCCTGGTCGACGCGGACAACCCTGGAATGAAGATCGTGCGGCACATCGAGACCCTCGACGAGACCCTGTACGGCGGTCACGCCGAGGTGCTCTTCGACAACTGCGACGTGCCCGGCGACGCGGTGCTCGGCGAGGTCGACGAGGGATTCCGCTACGCGCAGGTCCGCCTCGGCCCGGCCCGGATGACGCACTGCATGCGCTGGCTGGGAATCGCCAACCACGCTCGTGACATCGCGGTCCGCCGGGCCGGTGAGCGGGAGCTGTTCGGCTCCCGGCTGGGCGAGCTGGGCATGGTGCAGCAGATGATCGCCGACAGCGAGATCGACATCGCCGCCTCCCGAGGCCTCATCCTCCAGGCGTGCTGGGAGCTGGACCAGGGCCGCTCGGGCGCCCAGTCCACGGCGATCGCCAAGACGTTCTGCGCCGAGGCGATCTGGCGGGTGGTGGACCGCTCGCTGCAGATCTGTGGGTCGCTCGGGGTGTCCGGTGACATCCCGCTCAGCCGGTTCCTGCGCGAGGTACGCCCGTTCCGGATCTACGACGGCCCGTCCGAGACCCACCGGTGGGCGATCGCGCGCCGCGCCCTCCGGCGCCACGCCCCGGCGGCGGCCCGATGAGCCCCACCGCGGTCGAAGGGCTCGACCTGCCCGCGCTGGAACGGTTCTTCGGCCAGCGGGTGCCCGAGTTCTCCGGCCGGCTGGACGCCACGCTCCTGGCCGGGGGCCGGTCGAACCTCACGTATCTGCTCACCGACGGGACGGGGCGCTGGGTGCTGCGCCGCCCGCCGCTGGGCGGGCTCACCCCGTCGGCGCACGACGTGCTGCGCGAGTACCGCGTGACGGCGGCCCTGTCCGGGACCGACGTCCCCGTGCCCCGCGCCGTCGCCCATGACGAGGGCGACACGCTGGGCGTGCCGTTCGCCCTCGTCGACTACGTCCCCGGCACGGTCATCCGAGGCGAGGACGACCTGCACGCCCTCCCCCAGGCCGACATCGACCGCTGCGCGTACGCGCTGATCGACGTGCTCGCCCGGCTGCACACCCTCGACCCCGAGGCCATCGGCCTGGGTGCCTTCGGCCGCCCGCAGGGCTACCTGGGCCGCCAGATCCGGCGGTGGAACGACCAGTGGCAGCGGGTCGGCACCCGGCCGCTGCCCGACATCGGCACCCTGTACGCCCGGCTCGCCGCGATCCAGCCGACGGAGTCCGGGGCGTCGGTCCTGCACGGTGACTTCCGCATCGACAACGTCATCCTTTCCCCCGACGACCCCGCGGACGTCCGGGCGGTGGTGGACTGGGAGATGGCCGCGCTCGGCGACCCGCTCGCCGACCTGGGCCTGCACATCGCCTATTCGGACCCGGCGTTCGCCCCGGTGCTCACCGGCTCGGCGGCGTCGACCAGCCCGCGCCTGCCGAAGGCCGACGCCCTGCTCGACCGCTACGCGACGCTCACCGGCCGGGACCTGAGCGCCTTCTCCTTCTATCTCGCCCTCGGCTACTTCAAGGTGGCGGTCATCGCGGAGGGCATCCACGCCCGGTACCTGCAGGGAGTGACCCGCGGCGACGGGTTCGAGATCGTCGGTGAGGCGACCGCGCCGCTGGCCGCCGCCGGCCTGCGCGCCCTCAAGGGGCCAAAGGCCGCGCGAAAGTGATCTTCTTCCACACGCCCGGCAGCCCTCAAAGCAAGATCGCCGAAAGGCGGCCCGAGAAGTCATGATCAATGTCCTGGACCTGTTCCGGCTGGACGGCCGGGTCGCCGTCGTCACCGGCGCGAGCTCCGGTCTCGGCGCCGGGTTCGCCCGCGCGCTCGGCCAGGCCGGCGCCGACGTCGTCCTCGCCGCCCGCCGCGCCGACCGACTCGACAAGATCACCGAGGAGGTGCGGGCGACGGGACGTCGAGCTCTCACCGTCGCCACCGACGTCAGCGATCCCGACCAGTGCACCGCCCTCGCCCAGGCGGCCGTCGCCGAGTTCGGCCGGATCGACATCCTGGTCAACAACGCCGGCATCGGCACCGCGGTGCCCGCCCTGCGCGAGAAGCCCGACGAGTTCCGCCAGGTCATCGACGTCAACCTCAACGGCGCCTACTGGGCCGCGCAGGCGTGCGCCCGGGTCATGGGGCCAGGTTCGAGCATCATCAACATCTCCAGCGTCCTCGGGCTCGTCAAGTCCTATGCCCCGCAGGCCGCCTACGCCGCCAGCAAGGCCGGGCTGATCGGCCTGACCCGCGACCTGGCGCAGCAGTGGTCCGGCCGCAAGGGAATCCGGGTCAACGCCATCGCGCCCGGCTACTTCGCCAGCGAGATGACCGCCGAGATCCCGAAGGACCAGCTGATGACGTTCATCGCCAACACCAGCCCGCTGGGCCGGCTCGGCGAGCAGCACGAACTCGACGCCGCCGTCGTGTTCCTCGCCGGAGATGGCGCCTCCTTCATCACCGGCACGACCCTCGCCGTCGACGGGGGCATGAGCGGGCACTGACCACCGCCGCGTTCCGGCCGATGACCGCGGTCAGCTCGCGTCGGCTGGCTTGTTGACGAACCAGACGAGTTTCTCGGCGAGCTTTTCGCTCTTCCAGCCGTCTGGGGTGCGGACGAAGTCGTGGAAGTAGTAGCCGCCGCAGTAGCTCGGCTCGGCGAAGCCCGGCAGCTGCATCGGGTTGTAGAACTGGGCGATCACGCTGGCGCGGTCGCCATCGAGGTCGATCTCCACGTTGGTGATGTAGTGGATCTTCCACGGCATCTGGCCGAGACCCTGCTCGAGCCAGGTCGCCATCTCGTCGCGCTTGCCGACGGGCAGCTGCGTCGACGTCGACGTGTAGTCAATGACCGCCTCGGGGGTGAACACCGACTTCCACAGGTCGAAGTCGTTCGTGTCCACGCCGCGGGCATACCGTGCCAGCTGTTCCTGGATCTCCAACTTGTCGGCGAGCGCCTGCAGGTCCATTGATGCTCCCATCACATTTCCAAACCGGCCGCCGGAGGCGCGAGGAAGAGAATTTTCGCGCCTCCTTCGGCCCTCCCAGCTAACCGGTCAGCTGACCGGTCAGGTCAGCTGACCGTCAGGCCGTTGTCGACGGCGTAGACGGCACCGGTGATCGACTTCGCCTCACCCGACGCGAGGAACGCGAACAGCGCCGCTATCTCCTCGGGCATGGCGATGCCGCGGTAGCCAGCCATCCGGTGCCTGAGGTCCGAGTCCTGGTCCTCGGGGAATGTCACGGTCCTGGCGATGTTGGTCAGGGTGCCGGCCGGCGCGATCGCGTTCACCCGCAGCGGCGTCTTGATGAACTCGACCGCGAGCGACTTCGTCAGCTGGACAATGCCGCCTTTGCTAGCCGCGTAGGCGGCCGAGTAGGGAACGCCCTGAATCCCGGCGTTGGACGCGATGTTGATGATCGTACCGCCGGCCGCCAGCAGGTGCGGAATCGCGGCCTGGGACAGGAAGAACGGCCCGTCGAGGTTCACCGCCATCGTCCGCCGGTACTGCTCAACCGTCGTATCGGTGGTGTGCGCCGGGCGGTAGATCCCGGCGACGTTGCCCAGCACGTCGAGGCGCCCGAACTCGGACACGGCCGCCGCCACCGCCTCGGCGCACCCGGTCGGGTCGGCGACGTCGACGACCCGGACCGACACCGTCCCGCTCGCCAGCGCCTTGGTCTCGGCCAGTGAGCCCTCGTCGATGTCCACCGCGAGCACCGACGCGCCCTCGCTGGCCAGCCGTATGGTGATCGAACGGCCCATGCCGGACCCGGCACCGGTGATGAGCGCCGCTTTGCCGTCAAATCGTCCCGTCATGGCTGTGTTCTACCTCACGGCGGTGAGGGGCGCACCCGTTGGCGAAGTTTGACGTCGAAGTCGAGAATTCGCGAACCTGTGGTCGAGGCATGCAAACGATGCTGGTCAGGACCCTGGTGGCCCGACGAGCGGATCGAGGTAATGGACCATGTTGCTGGAGCTGGCCCCTGATCAGGAGGTCCTCCGGGAGGCGACCGCGCGGTTCCTCGCGGACCGGGTGCCCCCAGAGGTGATCCGCCGCCTGCGCGAGGACCCCGCCGGCTTCTCGCCGGACTACTGGAGCGCCGGCGCGGAGCTCGGCTGGACCTCCCTGCTCGTCAGCGAGGAGCACGGCGGCGGCTCGATCAGCGGCGGCCCGCTCGTCGACCTGTCCATCCTCGCCCACGAGTTCGGCGCCCGCGCCGTCCCCGGCCCGCTCGCGTCGGCGAACGTCGTCGCGTTCGCGCTGTCCACCTGGGGCGGCGAGGCCCATGCGGCGACCCTCGAAGCGGTGCTGTCTGGCGAGTCGCTCGCCACCTGCGCGCTCGGCGAGCCGGCGACGCCGGGTGAGCCGGCCGGCGTGACGGTCCAGGTCCGTGCTGACGGCGGCGACGTCGTCCTCGACGGGACCGCCCGCCCGGTCGAGTCGGCCGCGCAGGCCGCCCACCTCCTCGTCACCGCGGCCGTCGCCGGCACCGCCAGCTTCGCGCAGGTGCTGGTCCCGACCGCGGCCGCCGGGGTGACCGTCACGCCGATGCGCACCGTCGACCTCACCCGGCGGTTCTTCGCCGTCCAGCTCGACGGCGTGCGGCTGCCCGCCGAGGCGGCCGTCGGCGAGTTCGGCGACGCCGGTGAGCAGGTGGAGCGCCAGCTGCAGGTCGCGCTCGCGCTCGGCTGCGCGGAGACCGTCGGCGCGATGCAGACCGCGTTCGACCTGACCGTGAAGTGGGCGTTCGAGCGCTACTCCTTCGGCCGGCCGCTCGCGTCCTACCAGGAGCTCAAGCACCGGTTCGCGGACATGAAGACCTGGCTGGAGGCGTCGCACGCCATCACTGACAAGGCGGTGGCCGCGGTCGACGCCGGCGCCCCCGAGGCGGCGGAGCTGGTCAGCGCCGCGAAGGCCTACATCGGCGACTACGGCACGGAACTCGCGCAGGACTGCGTCCAGATCCATGGCGGCATCGGCGTGACCTTCGAGCACGACATGCACTTCTTCCTGCGCCGGGTCACCCTCAACCGGGCGCTGTATGGCACCCCCGCCAGCCACCGGGCCCGCGTCACCGGCATCTTCGAGAACCTCAAGGAGCAGGCGTGAGCACCGGAGCCCAGGAGAGCGTCGAGGAGTTCCAGGCCAGGGCGCGCGTCTGGATCCGCGCCAACCTGCGTCCACTGGAGGCGCACGAGGAGGTCGGCATCATGCGGCCGACCCGGACCGACGAGCAGGAGCTGGCCGCGGTCGCCCGCGACCGCGAGATCCAACGGATGCTCTTCGACGCCGGGTTCGCCGGCATCTGCTTCCCGCGCGAGTACGGCGGGCAGGGCCTCACCCCAGCGCACCAGCGGGCGTTCAACGAGGAGATCTCGGGCTACGAGTACCCGCAGCGCCTGCAGGTGCCGACGCTCACGCCGTGCGCCGCGGTGCTGCTCGAGTTCGGCACCGAGGAGCAGAAGCTCGCCCACATCCCAGCCATCCTCAAGGGCGAGGAGATCTGGATGCAGTTCCTGTCCGAGCCGTCCAGCGGCTCGGACGTCGCCGCCGCACTCACCTCTGCGGTACGCGACGGCGACCAGTGGGTGCTCAACGGCTCCAAGATCTGGACGACCGGCGCCTGGTGGTCCGACTGGGGGCTGTGCCTGGCGCGGACCAACTGGGACGTCCCGAAGCACCGCGGCCTCACAGTCTTCATCCTGCCGATCGCGGCGGCGGGCGTCGACGTGCAGCGCATCGAGATGCTCAACGGGATCATGGAGTTCTGTCAGGAGTTCCTGACCGACGTCCGCGTCCCCGACTCCGACCGGGTCGGCGAGGTCGACGACGGCTGGACGGTCGGCACCCGCTGGATGTTCCACGAGCGGATGAGCAGCAGCTCCCCGTACGTGACCAGTCCCGGTACGAGCTCGCATCACCGGATCGGGCCCGACTGGCTGCTCGACATCGCCCGCGACACCGGGCGGCTCGACGACCCGCTGGTGCGCGACCTGATCGGCGAGGGCCGGGTGCTCGACCTGGTCCAGGGCGCCCTGCAATCGCGGCTCGCCCTCGGCATGACGACCGGCAGGCTGTCCGACCAGTCGGCCGCGATCGGCCGGCTCTACAGCGGCGTCGCGGCGACCCGGCTCACCACGATCGCGTTCGACATCGCCGACGGCGCGGGCGCGGCCTGGGCGGAGGGTGACGGCGCGGCGGCCGACGTCGGCGCGGACTTCCTGATGCGCCAGACGGCCACGATCGGCGGCGGCACCACCGAGATGGCCCGCAACGTCATCAGCGAGCGGGTTCTCGGCATGCCCCGCGAGGCCGCGCTCGACCGGGGCCTCGCGTTCCGCGACGTCCCCCGCGGCGCCCGCAACAGCTGAGACGGGGCGAGGCGGGGGCGCGAAACGCCCCCGCCCGTCAGCGGCTCCCAGCTACTTCCCAGTCAGTCGATCGCGGGGACCGCTGCGACACGCTCGGTGACCGTCAGCTCGGACGCGACCCGCGGCGCGGGCATGGCCGGGACGGCAGGCACAGCCGCAGCGGGGGCGGCGTTCGCGGTCCTGCGCGGGAGGGCGAGGGCGATGAGGCAGCTCGCCAGCGCCGCGCCGCCGCCCACCAGCAGGCCGACCCGCAGACCGCTCTCCGACGGGACGACCGCCGAGCCGACCGTGGTCGTCATGCTCGACATCAAAGTGCCGAGCACCGCGCTGGCAACCGACGTGCCGATCGATCGCATCAGGGTGTTCAGACCGTTGGCGGCCGCGCCCTCCTCGGCCGGCACCGCCCGCATGATCAGAGTGGGCATCGCCGCGTACGCGAGGCCGACACCGGCGCTGATCACCGCGCAGAACGCGAGCACGCCGCCGGGGCTGCCCATCAGCGGGAGCGCGAGGACGTATCCGCCGGCCACGACGACCGCGCCGCCGGCCAGCGCGACCCGCGGGCCGCGCCCGGCGATCAGTCGGCCGGCGAACGGCGAGACGATCATCATCGCGAGCCCCGCCGGCGCCATCCACAGGCCGGTGCCGAGCAGCGACTGCCCGAGGCCGTAGCCCGTGGCCTTCGGCAGCTGCATCAGCTGCGGGGCGATCAGCGACTGCGCGTACATCCCGAAGCCCAGCGCCACGGAGGCGATGTTGGTGAGCAGCACGGGGCGCCGGCTCATCGTGCGCAGGTCGATCAGCGGGCTGTCGATGCGCAGCTCGAACGCGCCCCAGGCGACGAGGACGGCGACGCCACCGCCGAGCAGGCCCAGCGTCGTGGTGCTCGCCCAGCCCCAGTCGCCGCCCTTCGAGACGGCGAGCAGCACGCCGACCAGCCCGATCGACAGCAGGACCGTGCCCGGCACATCGAACCCGCCGACGCCGCGCACCGGCGACTCGGGGACCAGGACGGCGACGAGGGCGCCCAGCAGCAGGCCGATCGCGGCGGAGCCCCAGAACAGCACGTGCCAGTCGGCGTTCTGGGCGACCACCGCGCCGATCGGCAGGCCGAGCGCGCCGCCGACGCCGAGCGAGGAGCTCATGATCGCCATCGCGGAGACCATCCGCTTGGGCGGCAGCAGGTCGCGCAGGATGCTCACGCCGAGCGGGATGGTGGCGAAACCGACGCCCTGCAGCCCGCGGCCCACGACCATCGGCACGATCGACGAGCTCAGCGCGCAGATCAGCGCGCCCACGGTCTGGGTGCCCAGGGCGACCAGCAACAGCCGCCGCTTGCCGAACAGGTCGCCGAGGCGCCCGAACAGCGGGTTGGCGACCGCCCCGACGAGCAGGGTGGCGGTGATCGCCCAGAAGGCGTTGGAGGACGAGGTGTGCAGCAGCGTGGGCAGCTTCGGGATCAACGGCACCATCAGCGTCTGCATCAGCGACATCGCGGTGCCCGCGGCCGCGAGGACCGCGATGAGGGTGTTCGCCCGTGCCGACCGGCCCGCGACGCTGGCCGGGGCAGGGGCGGCGGTGGCCTTGCTGGCGCTCATGAGTTCTCCCAGCTGACGCTGCACCCAGGATATGTAGGATGCATATCATGTGTATCACGCACATCCAGGAATCCAAAGCGCCACCGGCCGCGACATGAGGTGACTTCGCCCACCCGACGTGCCAGAATTCGATTCTGATGACGCAGAACGCAGATCGCCTCCTGGCGGCGACGCCGGGTAGCCCGCCTCCCGAGGCACCGGGCGGCACGTCCTCAGCGGCACCGGACACCCAGCCTCAGCCGGCCGGTGACGTCGCCGCGCGCACGGCGGCACGCACGCTCGCCGCGCGCACCGCCGGCTACACCAACGAGGTGCGTCGGCTGCTCGACGCCGGCCTCGAGGTGATCCGGCGCAACGGCATCTCATCACGCCCCCGGGTCGCCGACATCGTCGCCGAGGCCGGGCTGTCCAACGACGCGTTCTACCGCCACTTCCCGTCCAAGGACGCGCTGGTCACCGCGCTGATCGAGGACGGGAGCGAGCGGCTGGCAAGCTACGCCGCCCACCAGATGAGCAAGGAGCCGACGCCCGCGGGCCAGGTGCGTCGCTGGGTGGAGGCCGTGCTCGGGCAGGCCAGGGGCGAGGTGGCCGCGTCGACGCTGGCCGTGATGTGGAACGGGAGCAGCACCAGGAACGCCACTCCCGGCCTCCACCCGGCCGCCGGGTCGATGTCGGTGCTGCTGTGCGCGCCGTTCACCGCGCTGGGCAGCGAGCACCCCGAGCCGGACGCGACGCTGGCCGCGTACGCCGTCTTCGGCGCGTTGTCGGACTTCCTGTGGCGACGGACCGAGCCCAGCGACGCCGAGATCGATCAGGTCACCGCTTTCTGCCTGCGGGCGGCCCAACCACCGATTCCCCAGCCCAGTCAGGGAGCACGCCCATGAAGGCTGTCCGTTCGGCGGACGGCGCCGTGTCCGTCACCGACGTCGACCTACCGCCAGGTGAGGGCGACGAGCTGCTGACGATGAGGTCCGCGAGCATCTGCAGCTCGGACCTCATGTACATCAGGTACGGCCTGAGCCAGGTCGTCGGCCACGAGCTCGCCGGAGTCCGCGCCGACGGCACGCCGGTCATCGTCGAGGCGGTGTTCGGCTGCGGCACGTGCGACCAGTGCCAGATCGGCCGGTACAACCTCTGCCCAGTCCATTTCACCCGCGCCCTCGGTGCCAACGCCGACGGCGGCATGGCCGAGCAGTTCCGCGCCCCGAGCCCCCGGCTCGTGCCGGTTCCCGACGGACTCGCCGTCACGGACGCGTCCCTCGCCGAGCCGGCCGCCGTCTCCTGGCACGCGCTGCGCCTGGCCGGCACCGGCAAGGACACCACCGTGGCGGTCGTCGGCGCGGGCGCCCTCGGCCTGCTGGCCGTCGCCGGCGCCCGCCGGCTCGGCGCCTCCGAGGTCGCGCTCGACGCGCGCCACCGCCACCAGGTCGAGGCGGGCGAGCGCCTGGGTGCGCGGATCGGCGCGGACGGCCGCTACGACGTCGTCGTCGACGCCGCCGGCACCAAGGAGAGCCTCGCCCGCGCGATCGACCTCGTCGGCCCGCGCGGGACCGTGGTCTCGGTCGCGGTCCACCAGGGCCCGGTCGAGATCAACTGGAGCGCCCTGTTCCACCTGGAGGCCCGCGTCATCCCGTCCATCGGGTACTGCACGCACGACGACGGCGCGGGCGGTAGCGTGACCGAGCTGGCGGAGGCCGCGGCGATGCTGGCGGAGAACCCCGAGATCCCCAAGACGCTGATCACGCACCGGTTCCCGCTCGAGGACGCCGCCGAGGCGTTCCGGGTGGCGGGCGACAAGACGACCGGTGCTATCCGAGTGGTGGTGGAGCTGTGACGACGCTACGGCCCGAGGACCAGTTCCACACCGGGGTCATCGTCGAGGACTTCGAGGGCACCCTCGACCGGCTGACGGAGCTGTTCGGCTTCGAGTGGTGCGACGAGCTGGTGAGCGACGTGGCGGTGCGGATCATGACTCCGGACGGCCCGGTGGACACCACCATCACGACGCGGTTCTCCTACTCGGTGAACGAGCCCCGCCTCGAGGTCATCCGGCCCATTCCCGGAACCGTCTGGGTGCCCGCCGACTCGGGCGTGCACCACCTCGGCTACTGGTCGGACGACGTGCCGGCCGACTCGGCGGCGCTCGCCGCGCTCGGCATGCCGCTGGAGGTCGCCGGCATCGGCCCGGACGGGCAGCCCTACTGGACGTACCACCGGGGCTCCGACGGTCCGCGGATCGAGCTGGTGAGCCGGAGCATCAAGCCGGGGCTGGAGCAGTACTGGGCGAACAGCCGGCGTCCGGCGTGAGCCTGGCGGCGCCCACCGAGCTGGTCGAGCTGACCGGCGGCAAGGGGGTCATGCTCGCCTCGCCGGTGCCGGCCGACGTCGCGGCCGTCGGCTACGTCGAGCACGAGCTCGCCGCGGCCGGGACGGCGACCGCCTACCGCGCCGTAGGCGAGCTTGCGGCCGACGGCCGCTGGGCGTTCGAGCCCGCCGGCACGGCGCCGTACCGCACCCGGGTCGTCGTGCGCCGCCCGGTCACGGCCGAGCGCTTCAGCGGCACCGCGGTCGTCGAGTGGCTCAACGTCAGCTCCGGCCACGACGCCGACGTCATCTGGGCGAACAACCACGAGGAGATCACCCGCCGCGGCCATGCCTGGGTCGGCGTGTCGGCCCAGCTCATCGGCGTCGCCGGCGGCCCGGTGCTCGCCTCGACCATCGAGGGCTCCGACGCGCCGGGGCTCGTGGGCTCCGACCCGGAGCGTTACGGCTCGCTCGCCCACCCCGGCGACGGGTTCGCGTTCGACCTGTTCACCCAGGCGGCCCGCGCGGTCCGCGACGGGACGCTGCTCGGCGGGCTCGTACCGCGGCTCGTGCTCGCCGCCGGCCAGTCCCAGTCCGCCTACGCGATGGTCACCTACGTCAACGGGGTCGAGCCGCTCGTCCACGGGCTGTTCGACGGCTACCTGCTGCACAGCCGGGGGCTGGGTGCGCTGAACCTCGCCGCGCCTGGCCAGCCGGCGGCCCTCCAGGCGCTGGTCGCGACCAGCCCGGTGCTCGTCCGGGAGGACACCGCCGCCCCCGTGCTCATCCTCCAGGCCGAGGGCGACCTGAACCAGGTGCTGCACTCCCTCGGCTCCCGCCAGGACGACCTCGAGCGTGTCCGCACGTGGGAGGTCGCCGGCGCCGCCCACGCCGACCAGCACACCGTCGGCCCGTTCGCCGACCTGCTCGGCTGCGGCGTCGACGTCAACAACGCCCCGATGCACGTCGTCGTCAAGGCCGCGCTGCGCGCGCTGGAGACCTGGGCGCGCGGCGGCACCCCGCCGGCCGCCTCGCCGCGGATAGCGACCGCGGGCGGCGAGATCGTCCGCGACGGCGACGGCATCGCGCTCGGCGGGATCCGCACGCCACCGGTCGACGTGCCGGTCGACGTGCTGTCCGGCATCCCCGGCCCGAACCCGTCAATGATCTGCCAGCTGTTCGGCTCGACGATCGCGCTGCCGGCCGCGCGGGTCGCCGAGCTCTACCCGTCGCGCGCGCAGTACGTGGCGCGTTACGCCGCCGCCGTCGACCGGCTCCTCGCCGAGGGCTTCGCCCTCGCCGAGGACCGCGAGGTCCTCCTCGCCTACGCCCAACCCGACCGGATCTCGTAGCCGCGGGCTTTCAGGCCCCGTCGAGCGAGGAGTGATCCGCGCATGAGCACATCAGCCCAGCCGAACGGCCGCGCGATGACCGGCCCGGCGTCGCCCACCGGCCCGGCTCTCTCGACGCCGCCGCCACGGCCCGGGCTGGTACGCCGGACGACGACGCACGACTCGCTGCGGCCCTCCGGGCTCTCCGGGCCGGTGACGCTCGACGCGCGCGGCCGGGACGTGCGCGTCGAGGCCGACGGTGCCCTGACCGTCCTGGACGCGGCCCGCCTCGACGCCGAGATCGCTTTTCCCCGCCGGGAGGTCACCCGGATCGGCACCGACCCGGACGAGCCCCGGCTCGCGGCGCTCGTCGGCGTCCGGGCGGCGTCGGGCTTCCGGCAGGCGGTCTACGCCGCCCTGCCGGGCGGGCGCGCGAGCCACTCGGTCCGGTTCCAACTTCTCGACGACCTGCCGACGGCGGTGCTGGTCAGCGGCTACGCCACCCAGTGGGTGGCGCCCGGGCCCTTCCCGCAGTGGCGTCAGGGAACGGCCTCGCAGTACCCGGACCTGTGCGCCGGCTGGGTCACCGACGGCACGATCATCCGCGGGATCGAGGCCACCGGGCGGGTGCCGGCCCCGTTCGGCCCGCCGGTGCCGCCGATCGAGGGCGACGACCCGGACGGCTGGCACGAGGTGGCGCCGCTGCCGGCGCACGGGATGCGCCGGCGCCGCCGGCTCGACGTCTGGCGCGCGGGCGCCGAGGCGCGGGTCGAGTGCTTCTTCCGCGACAGCCACGTCGACCCGGACGGCGTCGAGACCGCGGTGCACGAGTACACCGTCCACGCCACGCTCGACCCGGCGACGACGACGTTCACGGCGTGCACGGCGGAGTTCGGCGCACTGCCGTGGCCGGAGTGCCCCCTCGCGCTGGCCAGCGCGGGCCGCCTGGTGGGACAGCGCCCGGACGGGCTGCGCCGCGAGGTGCGGGACACCTTCACCGGGGTCACGACGTGCACGCACCTCAACGACACCCTGCGCTCGCTCGAGGATGTCGGCGCGCTACTCGCCCGCCTACCGGGCTGAGGCGGCCCGCCCCGGGCATGGCCGAGGATCTTCACTCCGACAAGCGTTCCGAAGATCCAAACTTGTGTTCGGCATTGCCAGAATCGTATTCTGCCGAGGACGACCAGGAAGGACGCAGCGATGGCGTGGGACTTCGAGACTGATCCCGAGTACCAGAAGAAGCTGGACTGGGCGAACGAGTTCGTCCGCAGCGAGGTCGAGCCGCTCGACCTCGCGTTCCCGGACCTGCAGTTCGTCCCGCTGGCCGAGAAGCGCCGGGCGCTCATCGACCCGCTCAAGCAGCAAGTCCGCGACCAGGGCCTGTGGGCGACCCACCTGAGCCCCGAGCTCGGCGGCCAGGGCTTCGGCCAGCAGAAGCTGGGGCTGCTCAACGAGATCCTCGGCCGCTCCTCCTGGGCGCCGATCGTCTTCGGCTGCCAGGCGCCGGACACCGGCAATGCCGAGATCATCGCTCACTACGGCACGCCGGAGCAGAAGGAGAAGTACCTCCAGCCACTGCTCGACGGCGAGATGTTCTCCAGCTACTCGATGACCGAGCCGCAGGGCGGCGCGGACCCGACGCAGTTCACCTGTAGCGCCCACAAGGAGGGCGACGAGTGGATCATCAACGGGTGGAAGTACTTCTCGTCGAACGCCAAGACCGCGAGCTTCTTCATCGTCATGGTGGTCACGAACCCCGACGTGAGCGCATACCGCGGCATGTCGATGTTCCTGGTGCCGACCGACACGCCGGGCATCAACATCGTCCGTAACGTCGGCCTGTTCGGCGAGCCCCTGAACGAGGGCTTCCACGCGCTGATCCACTACGAGGACGTGCGGGTGCCGGAGTCGGCGCTGCTCGGCGGCGAGGGCCAGGCGTTCGCCATCGCCCAGACCCGGCTCGGCGGTGGGCGCATCCACCACGCGATGCGCACCATCGGCCAGGCGCAGCGGCTGCTGGACATGACCTGCGAGCGGGCGCTGTCACGCTCCACCGCGGGCAGCAAGCTCGCGGACAAGCAGTTCGTCCAGGGCTTCGTCGCCGACTCGTACGCGCAGCTGCTGCAGTTCCGGCTGCTCGTCATGTACGTCGCCTGGGAGATCGACAAATACCAGGACTACAAGCGCGTCCGCAAGGACATCGCCACCGCGAAGATCGTGATGCCGACCATCCTGCACGACATCGCGTGGCGGGCGATGCAGGTCCACGGCGCGCTCGGCACGACGAACGAGATGCCGTTCTTCAGGTACATCCACGGCGCCGCCGTGATGGGCCTCGCCGACGGGCCGACCGAGGTCCACAAGATGACCGTCGCCAAGCAGGTCCTGCGCGACTACAAGCCGGCCGACGGCATGTGGCCGACCGAGTGGATTCCGGGCAAGCTGGACGCCGCCCGGGCCAAGTACGCCGAGTTTCTTGAGCACGAGGTGGGAAACCTGTGAGTGGCGAACCCGAAACGACGCTGGACTTCACGCGGCTCGCCGCCTGGATGGACGCCCAGGGGCTGCCCGGCGCGGGCGCCCCGCTGGAGCACAAGTTCCTCTCCGGCGGCACGCAGAACGAGATCTACCTGCTGACCCGCGGCGACGCCCAGTGCGTCATCCGGATTCCACCGGCCAAGGCGCCTGCTGACCGCGACAACGGCATCCTGCGCGAGTGGCGGATCATCGAGGCGCTCGACGGCACCGACGTGCCGCACACGGCCGCCGTCGCGGTCTGCACGGACCACTCGGTGCTCGGCCGCACCTTCTACCTCATGGGCTTCGTCGACGGCTGGTCGCCGATGAACATGAAGGACCGCAAGTGGCCCGAGCCGTTCAACAGCGACCTCGAGCTGCGCAAGGGACTGGGCTACCAGCTGGCCGAGGGCATCGCGCTGCTGTCGAAGGTCGACTGGCAGGCCAAGGGCCTGGCGGACCTGGGCCGTCCGGACGGCTTCCACGAGCGCCAGGTCGACCGCTGGCTGAGCTTCTTCCAGAAGGTCAAGGGCCGCGAGCTCGAGGGCATGGACGTCGTCACCGAGTGGCTGCGCAACCACCGCCCGCTCGACTACATCCCCGGGCTGATGCACGGCGACTACCAGTTCGCCAACGTCATGTTCGAGAACGCGGTGCCGGCGAAGCTCGCCGCGCTCGTCGACTGGGAGATGGGCACCGTCGGCGACCCCAAGCTCGACCTGGCCTGGATGGTCATGAACTGGCCCGAGGACACCATGGCCGAGGAGGCGGCGAAGTCCAGCTACGTCAACCTGTACGGCATGCCGAGCCGCAGCCAGGTCGTCGAGCACTACGCCAAGGTCTCCGGCCGGCAGGTCGACGACCTCGACTACTACCTGGTCCTGGCCCGATGGAAGATCGCCATCGTCCTGGAGCGCGGGTTCCAGCGGGCCGGCGACGACCCGAAGCTGCTCGCCTTCGGCCCGGTCATCGAGCAGTCCATGAAGGCCGCGGCCGAGTTCACCTCGACCACCGACTACAGCTACTCGGGGCGCTGACATGCTGGCGGCGGTGTGTGCGGAGTACGGCGGGCCGGAGGTCATCGAGGTCAAGGAGATCGACACTCCGCCGGTCGGGCCTGACCAGGTCCGGGTCGGCGTGCGGGCGGCGGCGGTCAACTTCCCCGACGTGCTCGTCGTCGCGAACACCTACCAGGTGAAGGCGCCCGTGCCGTTCGTGCCTGGCAGCGAGTTCGCCGGTGTCGTCGAGGAGGTGGGCGGGGGTGTCACCGGCCTCGCCCCCGGCGACCGGGTGGCGGGGACGGTGTTCGTCGGCGCCTTCGCCGAGCAGGTCGTGTGCCGCCCCGAGTCGTTGCGTCCCATACCGGACGGGGTGGACGACCGGTCGGCCGCGGCGTTCGTCGTCGCGCACCGCACGTCCTACCACGTGCTGCGCTCGATGGCCCGGGTCGAGCCGGGTGACCGGGTGGTGGTGCTCGGCGCGGGTGGCGGCGTCGGCCTCGCGGCCGTCCAGCTCGCCGTCGCGCTGGGCGCCGAGGTGACCGCGGTGGCGAACTCGTCGGACAAGCTCCAGGTCGCCGCGGCGAACGGCGCGACGACGCTCATCGACAACGCGGCCGAGGACCTGCGCAAGGCGCTGAAGGTGGCGCACCCCGACGGTGTCGACGTCGTCGTCGACATGGTCGGCGGGGATCTCTCGGAGGCGGCGCTGCGGGCGCTGCGCTTCGACGGGCGCTTCGTGACCGTCGGGTACGCCTCGGGGACCATCCCGCGGATCCCGCTGAACCTGGTGCTGCTCAAGGGCGCGCACATCATGGGTTTCCAGATGCGCGACTTCGCCACCCACCGGCCGGACGAGCTGGCCCGCGACGACCGGGAGCTCACGGAGCTGCTCGCCTCGGGGAAGGTACGTCCGCACATCGGCGCGGTGTTCGCGCTCGACGACACGGCCGGCGCGCTGCGTCACGTCGCCGACGGCAAGGCGATCGGCAAGGTCGTCCTCGACGTCGCGCCCTGAACGACGCCCGTCGCGGCCAGGCCGGCCTTTGTTGACGTTGCGGTCCGGACCGTTTCCTCGATGCCAGGCCCAGTGACATCGGGCATATATTCATTATGCGGGCGACTGCCCGTGACGGGATGGGGGCGGCCCGGCATAGCCCGGCGCCCCCATAATCAGCCCCCGCCGGGGGGGGGAAGG
>NZ_JASNFO010000070.1:0-16216 GCF_032027725.1 Pseudofrankia coriaricola
TTTCTTGGGGGGCGCGCCTGCCGTGGTGGGGTGGGGGGCCCCGGGGTGGCGCGGGCCCCCCCTTTCTGCTGCCAGGCAGTGTGGTCGATAGCATTGGCGCCGATATCGATGCCAAAAGGAGACCCGGGGCCGCGGCAGAACGTTGCCGCGCTCTTCGCCATGACACGCGGAACGCCGCGATCGGCGCCGGGCCTCCAAGGTGACGGGCGCGAGGCCCACAAGGCCGGGCGGCCGGCATTCTCGCCAGAGGAGATTTTCCGCAATGTCGTTACCTCTTCGTCGGCGGGCGCTGCGGACCACCGCGCTGGCGGTCGGCGCCAGCAGCCTGGCCATCGGCCTGGCCGCCTGCGGCGGCTCGGGCGGCAGCACATCCGCCGGCGCGGGCTGCAAGACCTCGGTGCCGGGTATCACGCCCACCCAGGTCAAGGCCGGCATGATCTGGAGCGACTCAGGCCCGTCCGCCGCCAGCATGCGCGCCTTCCGGGCAGGCGTGGACGCCCGGTTCGGGAGCGTCAATGATGAGGAGGGCGGCATCTTCGGCCGCACACTCACCTACGCCTGGCGGGACGACCAGGCGGACCAGGCGCTCAACCTGAGCGGCACCCAGGATCTCGTCAACAACGAGCATGTGTTCGGGATGATCGCGATGCCCAGCGCGAGCGGTGCCGCCTCGGTGGACTGGCTCGGCCAGCAGAAGATCCCGGTGATGGGCCTGGCAAGCGACCCGAGCTGGCTCGGCAAGAACAACATGTTCTCGTGGTTCTACCTGGGCACCGGTTCCGCGACCACCTGGGGCAAGTACATCCACGACCAGGGCGGGACCCGCGTGGGCGTGTTCGTCGTCGGCACGAGCGCGTCCAACAACGACTTCAACCACCAGTACGTGGCGAGCCTGAAGGCCAACGGCATCCAGGTCGTCAGGACGTTCCAGTCCACCAGCGCGGTGACCGACTACCGGAGCGTCGCGCAGCAGATCAAGGCGGACCACATCGACGCCATCGGCGGCGTCCTGCTCCCGGACGCGGCGGCGAGCGTGCTGACCGAGCTTCGCAAGATCGGCGTGACCCTCGGCGGCGGCCTCAAGGTCGCCCTGATGCCGCTGGGCTACGACAGCAGCAGCCTGGCGACGTATGGACAGTCGCTCGCCGGCGTGTCGATCTTCACGGCCATCATGCCCTTCGAGGTCAACACGCCAGGGCAGCGGACGTTCAGGCAGGCGATGAACAACTACTCCCCGGAGGTCCAGCCGCCGACGCAGGACAGCGCGGTCGACGGCTGGCTCTCGGCCGACCTGTTCATCCGCGGCCTGCGCGCCGCCGGTGAGTGTCCGACCAGGGAGTCGTTCATCTCCGGACTGCGCGCCGTGAAGGACTACGACGGCGCCGGAATGACCCCACAGAACACCAACGACCTGTCAACAAACTACCGGGATATCTCGGTCTGCTACTACGCCATCAAGGTCAGCCAGGACGGGAGCAAGTTCGAGGCCGGCAGCCAGCCCGAATGCGGCGCCGCGATCAGCCAGGAGCAGATGAACGCCCTGAACCAGCAGCCCTGATGGGGCCGCCGGACCGGCGCCGATCGGTCACTCCGCGCACTGCGGGCGGGCGGGATCCAGGGAAATTCCGCGTACCGACTCCGAACGACGGCATTTGCCCGTGCTTCGGCCTCATGTGGATTAAGAGTTCACTACTATCGGCCTCACTAGGAAGGGCCAGCCGCGCCCGAACCGACACACCGCCGCGCCGGATCCCCCTCCGTCGGCGCAAGACCGCGGCTGCGTCGGCGTGCGGCCCTCCCCCGCATGGCGGACGCCTGCCCACCCGGGCCGGTATCGCCGCGACACGTCAAAGGAGACGCGGCATGAGGTCGCCAGTTAGAACTCGATTAGTGAGAACGGCGGCGCTCGCGGTGAGCGCCAGCGGTCTGGCCGCATCACTGGTCGCCTGCGGTGACCAGTCGGCCGCGGAGGGAGCGGGAGGGTCCTGCTCGACCACGACGCCCGGCATCACCCCCACCGAGGTCAAGGCCGGGATGGTCTGGAGCGATACCGGGCCGGCGGCGGAAACCATGCGCTCCTTCCGGGCCGGCGTGGACGCCCGCCTCCACGTCGCCAACGAGGAGGACGGCGGCGTCTACGGCCGCAAGATCACCTATGCCTGGCGCGACGACCAGGCAGACCAGCAGCTCAACCTGAGCGCCGTCCAGGAGCTCCTCGACCAGGAGAAGATCTTCGGGCTCATCTACTCCCCCGGCGCCGGCACGCAGTCGGCCAAGCTCCTGCAGGAACGGAACATCCCCGTCACCGGCCTGGGAAGCGACCCGGTCTGGCTGGGGATGAACAACATGTTCTCGTGGGTGTATCTCGGGGACGGCTCCAGCACAACCTGGGGAAAGTTCGTCCATGACCAGGGCGGCACCCGCGCGGGCGTCTTCGCGATCGACACGAACGCCACGAACGGGGACTTCACCCAGCAGATCGTGGCGAGCCTGAAGGCGAACGACGTCAAGGTCGTCAAGATGTTCTACACCGGTGAGATCACCAGCTGGCAGACCGTCGCCCAGCAGATCAAGGCGAACAACATCGACGCCCTCGCGGGCGTTCTGCTCCCGGACGCGGCCGCCAAGCTGCTCCCCGAGCTCGCCAAGATCGGCATCACCCTCGGCGGCAGCCTCAAGGTTGCCCAGATGCCGCTGGGCTACAGCAACAGCAACCTGACAACATACGGCGCGGCGCTCGCCGGTGCTTCCATCTTCACCGCCATCCAGCCCTTCGAGCTCAACACCGCCGGCCAGCAGAAGTTCAAGCAGGCGATGAGCGACTACGCCCCCGAGATCCAACCGCCGACCCAGGACATGGCCGTCGACGGCTGGATCTCCGCCGACCTGTTCATCCACGGCCTGCAGGCCGCGGGAAAATGCCCCACCAGGGAGTCCTTCATCAGCGGCCTGCGCGCCGTGAAGGACTACGACGGCGCGGGAATGACCCCCGACGCCAGCAACGATCTGTCCACGAACTTCCGCCAGACCTCGACCTGCTACTACGCCATCAAGGTCAGCTCGGACGGCTCCAAGTTCGAGCCGACCAGTACCACGGCCATGTGTGGAAGCGTCATCAGCCCGGAGCAGATGGCCGCCCTGAACCAGCAGCACTGACGGCCGCAGAGGCAACCCGGCTGGCCCTTTGGTGGGGGCTGGCCGGTAAAATTCCGTGTACGGTCTTCGGGACGCCAGCACCTTCCGGCCTCCCGAAGACCTGTCGAGTACCCGCTCACTACTCTTGACGTATACAAGAGGAGAAACCGCCCCGGTCCTGACGCGACGTCGCGTCAGGATCATCGTTTTCGGCGCAGGCAGAGATTGCGTCGATGGGCGACTCTCCCTGGACGGCGGACACCTGACCACCCGGGCAGGCACCGTCGCGATACGCCGAAGGAGCCGCGGCATGTTATCGCCGGCGAAAAGCCGACTAATAAGAGCAGCCACGCTTGCGGTCAGCGCCAGCGGCCTGGCCGCCTCCCTGACCGCCTGCGGCCAGGGAGGCGCGAGCGGAGCGGGCGGGGCGTGCTCGGCCACGGTGCCCGGCATCACGCCCACCGAGGTCAAGGCCGGGATGGTCTGGAGCGACACCGGGCCGGGGGCGGAAACCATGCGTTCCTTCCGGGCCGGCGTGGACGCGCGCCTCCACGTCGCCAACGAGGAGGACGGCGGCGTCTACGGCCGCAAGGTCACCTACGCCTGGCGCGACGACCAGGCCGACCCCGTCCTCAATGTGTCCATGGTCCAGGAGCTCCTTGACCAGGAGAAGATCTTCGGGCTCATCTACGCTCCCGGCGGCGGCAGCGACTCAGCCAAGCTCCTGCAGGAACGCAACATCCCCGTCACCGGCCTCGCCAGCGACCCGGTCTGGCTGGGGATGAACAACATGTTCTCGTGGTTCTACCTCGGGAATGGTTCCAGCACGTCCCTCGGTAAATACGTCCGCGAGCAGGGCGGCACCCGCGCGGGCGTCTTCGCGATCAGCGCGAGCGCCACCAACGGGGACTACACGCAACAGGTGGTGGCCAGCCTGAAGGCCAACAACGTCCAGGTCATCAAGACGTTCCCCACCAGCCAGATCACGAGCTACCAGGCAGTGGCCCAGCAGATCAAGGCGGAAGACATCGACACCCTCACCGGTGTCCTCCTCCCGGACGCCGCCGCCAAGCTGCTCCCCGAGCTCGCCAAGATCGGCATCACCCTCGGCGGCAGCCTCAAGGTCGCACTGATGCCCCTGGGCTACAACAACAGCAGCCTGGCGACATACGGCGCGGCGCTCGCCGGTGCGTCGATCTTCACCTCGGTCCAGCCCTTCGAGCTCAACACCGCCGGCCAGCAGAAGTTCAAGCAGGCGATGAGCGACTACGCCCCCGAGATCCAGCCACCGACCCAGGACCAGGCGGTGAATGGCTGGATCTCCGCCGACCTGTTCATCCACGGCCTGCAGGCCGCGGGGAAATGCCCGACCAGGGAGTCCTTCATCAGCGGCCTGCGCGCCGTCAAGGACTACGATGGCGCCGGCCTGACCCCCAACACCAGCAATGATCTGTCAACGAACTACCGCGAGATCTCGACCTGCTACTTCGCCATAAAGATCAGCAAAGACGGCTCCAGGTTCGAACCCAGCAGCTCCACGGCCACCTGCGGAGACGTCATCACCCCGGAGCAGATGGCCGCGCTGAACCAGCAGCCCTAGAGGGCCAAAGGGTGTGCGAAAATGATCTTCCTTCGCACACCCGGCGGCCGTTGTCCCCAGGATCACTGACGGGTCACGGAACGGCCCGGCCGGCCTCCTGGTGCAGGCGGCCCCGCGAATCCCGCGCACCGGCTCCGGGGCGCCCGCCCGCCCCGCCGGCCCCGGGCCCCCCCGGGGGGATGGCCCCGGGGGGGGGGGGGGGGGGGGCGGGGGGCCCCCCCCCCCCCCCGCGGGGGTAAGTGCTTACTACTATCGACGTCACTAGGAGGAGCCAGCCGCACCTGGGCCGGCACGCCCGCCGCGTCGGATTCTCATCTCCGGCGCGATACCGGGCCGGCGTCGGCGGGAGGCTTCTCTTGCACAGCGGGCGGTCGCCCATCCGGGCGGCCACCGCCGCGACAATGCCGAAGGAAATGCCGAAGGAGCCGCAGTATGCCGCTGCCCACCAGCAAGCGATTATCGAAAGCGGTCGCCCTCGCGGTCAGCGCCGGCGGCCTCGCCGCCTCCCTGACTGCCTGCGGCAACGGAGGCGCGAGCGGAGCTGGCGGGGCGTGCTCGGCCACGGTGCCCGGCATCACACCCACCGGCGTCAAGGCCGGGATGGTCTGGACTGACTCCGGGCCGGGGGCTGCCACCATGCGTTCCTTCCGGGCCGGCGTGGATGCCCGTCTCCACGTCGCCAACGAGAAGGACGGCGGCGTCTACGGCCGCAAGATCACCTACGCCTGGCGCGACGACCAGGGCGACCCGGCACTCAACGTGCCCATGGTCCAGGAGCTGCTCGACCAGGAGAAGATCTTCGGGCTCATCTACGCCCCCGGCGGGGGGCGGGACTCGGCCAAGTTCCTGCAGGAGCGCAACATCCCGGTCACCGGCATCGCGAGCGACCCGGTCTGGCTGGGGATGAACAACATGTTCTCGTGGTTCTACCTCGGAGATGGCTCCAGCACCACCTGGGGCAAGTACATCCATGACCAGGGCGGCACCCGCGCGGCCCTCTTCTCGACGGCCCAGACCGCCGGGAACGGAGACTTCGCCTCGCAGATCACGGCGAGCCTGAAGGCAAACAACGTCAAGGTCGTCAAGACGTTCCTCACCGGCCAGATCACGAGCTACCGGACCCTCGCCGAGCAGATCAAGGCGAACAACATCGACGCCCTTTCCGGCGTCCTGCTCCCGGACGCGGCCGCCAAGCTGCTCCCCGAGCTGGCCAAGCTCGGCGTCACCCTCGGCGGCAGCCTCAAGGTCGCGGTGATGCCGCTGGGCTACGACAACAGCAATCTCACCCAGTTCGGCCGCTCGATCGCCGGCGTGACCATCTTCACCGCCACCCAGCCGTTCGAGCTGAACACCCCCGGCCAGCAGGCGTTCGTGCGGGCGATGAGCGACTACGCCCCTGAGATCCAACCGCCGACGCAGGACCTTGCCGTGGACGGGTGGATCTCGGCGGACCTGTTCATCCGCGGCCTCGAAGCCGCCGGGAAATGCCCCACCCGGGAGTCCTTCATCACCGGCCTGCGTGCCGTCAAGGACTACGACGGCGCCGGCCTGACCCCCGACACCAGCATCGACCTGTCCACCAACCTCCACGAGACCTCGACCTGCTACTACGCCATCAAGATCAACAAAGATGGCACCGCATTCGAACCGACCAGCTCCACGGCCACCTGCGGAGACGTCATCACCCCAGCGCAGATGACCGCCCTGAACCAGCAGCCCTGACGGTTCGGGAACAGCCCGGCCGTCTCCTTGGTGGGGGCGGCCGGGCGAGAATCACGCGCACCGGGCCGGGGCGCCGGCAAAACCGGCGCCCCGGGCACCTCGCTGGGTGAGCGCTCATTACTATCGGCGTCCATGACAAGAGCCAGCCGCACCCGGGTCGCCGCGTCGGCGCACCAGACCCACTTTCTCCGGCGCAGGACCGAGGCCGCGTCCATGCGCGGCTCCTGCGCGCGCCATGGACGCTTACCCGCCCGGGCGGGTACAGCCGCGATATACCGGCGGCGACGCGGCGTGTTATTACCGCCCAGCAACCGATTAATGCGGGCCGCGGCGGTCGCGTTCAGCGCGGGTGGACTGGCCGCCTCCCTGGCCGCTTGTGGCGGAGGCGGCGCGAACGGGGCGGGCGGGGCGTGCTCGGCGACGGTGCCCGGCATCACGCCCACCGAGGTCAAGGCCGGCATGGTCTGGAACGACACCGGGCCGGGGGCCGACGCCCTGCGGGCCTTCCGGGCCGGTGTGGACGCCCGCCTCCACGTCGCCAACGGCGAGAACGGCGGCGTCTACGGCCGCAAGGTCACCTACGCCTGGCGCGACGACGGGGGCGACCCCGCGCGCGACGAGCCCATGGTCAAGGAACTCCTCGACCAGGAGAAAGTCTTCGGGCTCGTCTACGCGCCCGGCGGCAGTCAGGAACCGGCCGAGCTGTTACGGGAACGCGGCATCCCGGTCACCGGCCTGGCCAGCGCCCCGGTCTGGCTGGGGATGAGCAACATGTTCTCCTGGTTCTACCTCGGAGACGGCTCCAGCACCACCTGGGGAAAATACGTCCGCGGCCAGGGCGGAACCCGCGCGGCCCTCTTCGCGCTCGGCTCGAGCGCCTCGAGCGGAGGCTTCACCCAGCAGGTCGCCGCGAGCCTGAAGACAGCCGACATCAAGGTCGTCAAGACGTTCAACGTCACCGAGATCACGAGCTACCAGACGGTCGCCGAACAGATCAAGGCGAACAACATCGACACTCTCGCGGGCGTCCTGCTCCCGGACGCGACCGCCAAACTGCTCCCCGAGCTCACCAAGCTCGGCGTCAACCTCAGGGTCGTCCTGATGCCGACCGGCTACGACGGCAGCACCCTCACCCAGTTCGGCCCCACGCTCGCCGGCACGTCCATCTTCACCTCGATCCAGCCCTTCGAGCTCAATACCGCCGGCCAGCAGAAATTCAAGCAGGCGATGAGCGACTACGCCCCCGAGATCCAGCCGCCGGCCCAGGACCCCGCGGTGAACGGCTGGGTCTCGGCCGACCTGTTCGTCCGCGGCCTCGAAGCCGCCGGGAAATGCCCCACCCGGGAGTCCTTCATCACCGGCCTGCGTGCCGTCAAGGACTACGACGGCGCCGGGATAACCCCCGAGACCAGCATCGACCTGTCCACCAACTTCCGCGAGACCTCGACCTGTTACTACGCCATCAAGATCAGCAAAGACGGCTCCAGGTTCGAGCCGACCAGCTCCACGGCCATCTGCGGAGAAGTCATCACCCCGCAGCAGGTGGTGGCCCTGAACCAGCAGTCCTGAGCCGGCAGTCCGGCGGCCCGGGGTTCGCCCGTCACCCCTCGGCGTGGCGGGCGAACCCTCCCGAGCAGAAGTCCCACACCTCGTCCGTCGTGAGCGGGTGGGCGCCCTCGCTCTCCCCCGCGACCGCGGTCGACTGGGCGAGGAACATCACCGACTGCATGACCATCGCGGCCGCCCGGCGCGGGCGCAGGCTCGTCCGCAGCTGGCCGACCGCGTCGACGCGGGTCATCAGCTCCGCGAACACGCTGAGCATCGGCTCGTGCGCGGACCTGACCTCGGCCGGGTAGGTCATCAGCAGCTGCGTGGCGAAGTCCGTGAACAGCGGGTGGCGGGTGGACGGATCCGGCAGCGAGCTCTCGAACAGCATCCGGATGCCGACCTCGAGCCCGGCCAGCGGGTCGACCTCGGCCGCCGCCGCGGCGCGGATCTCGTCCGCGGAGCGGCGCAGGGCGTTCTCGAACAGCGCCAGCAGCAGCTCGTGCTTGCCGCCGAAGTGCTGGTAGAAGCTGCGCAGCGACTGGTGCGACCGGTCGACGACCTCCTGTACGGTGAAGTCGGTCGACCCCTTCTCCAGGATGATCTCTTGGGCGGCCTCGAGGAACTGCTGCACCTTGCGCTCGGCGCGCAGGCGCGCGGCCTTGGTAGAGCGCTCGACGGCACGCTGCTTCCAAGCTGGCTCGTCACTCAGCGTGCTCAAAGCAAGCTCCTGGTCCTGCGCCATGAGTAGAACGTACTCCTCACCCTGCGTCCAGCCACGTGCGCTCTTTGCTCCCATCCCCCGCGCCACCCGCGAGACCGCTGCTTCCGTCTTCGGAGAATGTTATTCTCCATCGGGTCCGGGCGGAATACCGTCAGGAGGCCCTCCGTGGCTGAGAACCCACCAACCGTCGGGAGCCGGCATGCTCTTTGAGCTGGACTCCGACCAGCAGCTGTGGCGCACGACCGTCCGCGATGTCCTCGCGAAGGAGTGCCCGCCCGCGCTGGTCCGTTCCGTCGCCGACCAGGGCGCGGATCCGGGGCCGCTGTGGCGGACCTACACCGGCCTCGGCTGGACCGAGCTGACCGAGACGACAGAGGCGGTCGAGCTCGCGATCCTGCTCGAGGAGCTCGGCCGGGCCACCGACCCTACGCCCTACCTGGCGACCATGACCTGGTTCACCCCGCTCGCCCCGGGCGTCGTCTCCGGTGACCAGACCGGCACCGCCGTCCTCGAGGGCGTCACCGCCCACCGTGACCCGCACGGCGACGAGGGCTGGATCCTCGACGGCACCGGCCACCACGTCCTCGACGGCGACCGCGCCGACTGGTTCGCTGTGGTCACCGACGCCGGGGTGTTCACCGTGCCCGCCTCCGAGGCGACGGTCCACCGCGAGAACGCCTTCGACCCGCTGCTGCACGTCGCCGACGTCAGCTTCTGGCAGGTCAGGGTCGGCGAGGAGAGCCGGACCGGCGCCGACGTCGACCTCGCCCGCGACATCGCGCTCACCGGCCTCGCGCTGACCATGGTGGGCGCCTGCCGGCGGGTTCTGGATCTCACGCTCGATCACGTGCGCACCCGCCAGCAGTTCGGCGTCCCGATCGGCTCGTTCCAGGCCGTCAAGCACAAGGCCGTCGACATGCACGTGGCGATCGAACGCGCGACCGCGCTCGCCTACTTCGCCGCGCTGACGATCGCCGAACAGGACCCGCGGCGCGCGACCGCCGCCGCGATGGCCAAGGCGGCCGCCGGCGAGTGCACGACGGTCGTGTTCGAGAACGGCTTCCAGCTGTTCGGCGGCATGGGCTTCACCTGGGAGAACGACCTGCAGTTCGCGCTGAAGCGGGCGCTGTCCGGCGAGTTGCTGCTCGGCGGCGCCGACGTCCACCGGGCCAGGGTCGCCGCCGCGCTGCTCGACGCCGACGCGGTGACCCCGGCGGCCAGCATCACCTCGGAGGAGCGCCATGCGGCTGCGGTTTGACGACGACGTCGAGGCGTTCCGCGCCGAGTTCGCGGCCTTCCTCGACGCGAACCTGCCCAGCGTCGAGGAGGCCGCCGAGCGGCCCACCTCCACCGCGCACATGCCGGCGTGGACGAGGCGCTGGCAGCGGCTGCTGTTCGACAACGGCTGGCTGCTGCCGGGCAACCCGCCCGAGTACGGCGGTCGGAACGCCACGCTGCTGCAGCAGTTCGTCCACCTGGAGGAGCTGGGCAGCCGGCACATTTACCACAGCTTCAACCCGCAGGGCCTCGGCATCATCGCCGCCTCCCTGCTCACGTTCGGCACCGAGGAGCAGAGGAAGCGCTGGGCGGTGCCGATCCTCAAGGCCGAGATCACCGCGGCGCTCGGCATGAGCGAGCCGGGCGCGGGCTCCGACCTCGCCGGGCTGCGCACCCGGGCGGTGCTCGACGGCGACCACTTCGTGGTCAACGGGCAGAAGATCTGGACCTCCGGCGCGCACGACGCGGACATCCTGCTTACGTTCGTGCGTACCGACCCGGACGCGCCCAAGCACAAGGGCATCAGCGTCCTGGTGATCCCGACCGACCTCCCGGGCATCACCCGCCGGCCGTTCGGCTCGATCGTGGGCGCGGACGACCTCGACTTCAACGAGGTCTTCTTCGACGACGTCCGGGTCCCGGCGGAGAACCTGATCGGCCAGCTGAACAAGGGCTGGCACGTCGCGAACGGCTCATTGGGCCATGAGCGCACGATGCTGTGGCTCAGCTTCGCCGAGCGGCTCGACGAACTGGTCGACGACTTCCGCCCGACGACGACGCTGGACCGCGACCGATACGCCACCCTCGCGATGGACGCGCAGGCGCTGCGGCTGCTCGGCTCCGCCGCGCTGGCCCGGGCCGCGCGCGGCGAGGAGGACGTGGCCTCGATCTCGGTGCTCAAGCTGTTCGGCTCGGAGTCGGTCCGCACGGCCACCCGGCAGGCGCTGCTCGCCCAGGGTTCCGCGGGGCTGGCCCGCGACGGGCAGACCAGGCCGTTCGAGCACCTGAACCTCGACTGGTTCTACGGGAGCTGGTTCGAGCGGTACGCGCGCAGCTTCTCCGGCACCATCGCTGGCGGAACGTCCGAGATCCAGCGCACGATTGTCGCCGAGCGGGTCCTCGGCCTGCCCCGGGGCTGATCCGTCAGTGGCCCTGAGGACAACGCAGACCTACCAGATCGCTTCGCGATCCGGTAGGAACCCCGGCCGGGCGCGCGAAGAAAGATCATTTTCGCACACCCGTCGGCCCACCAGCCGAACGGTCATGGGAGTACTGACTTGTACATTCTCTACGACGTCGCCGACAACATCGCGACGATCACGTTAAACCGGCCGGAAGCCGCCAACGCGCAGAACGGCCCTCTTCTGGAGGAGCTCAACGACGCCTGGGTCAAGGCGGCCGAAGACCCGGATGTGAAGGTCATCATCCTGCGCGGCGAGGGCAAGCACTTCTCCGCCGGCCACGACCTGAAGCCGGACCCCTCCACCCCGGTGCCCGCGAAGATGACGCTTGAGCACATCTACCAGGTCGAGGCCCGGCGCTACCTGGAGTTCTCGCTGCGCTGGCGCAACATCCCGAAGCCGTCGATCGCCGCGGTCCAGGGCCGCTGCATCGCCGGCGCGCTGCTGCTGTGCTGGCCGTGCGACCTGATCGTCGCGGCGGACGACGCGAAGTTCTCCGACCCGGTGGTCGCGATGGGCATCGGCGGCGTCGAGTACCACGGCCACACCTGGGAGCTCGGGGCGCGCAAGGCCAAGGAGATCCTCTTCACCGGCCGGGCGATCACCGCCGAGGAGGCGGAGAAGGTCGGCATGGTGAACAAGGTCGTGCCACGCGCTGACCTCGACAAGGAGACCAGGGTGCTCGCGGAGCAGATCGCCGCGATGCCGTCGTTCGGCCTGCGCCAGGCCAAGCGCGCCGTCAACCAGACCCTCGACGTGCAGGGCTTCTACGCGGCGATCCAGTCGGTCTTCGACGTCCACCAGACCGGCCACGGCAACGCCCTGTCCGTCGCCGGGTACCCGATCCTGGTCAACCTCGACCAGATGAAGACCACCATCAAGTCCGCCAACTAGGCGGTCCTCACCGGCCAGCCGGCCCCGTCATCATGAGGGCGGCCGGGCCGCGGGCACCCCCGCGGCCCGGCCCCCCCCCATATTCGGGGGCCGGGGCGGGGGGCACCCCCGCGGCCCGGCCGCCCTCTGGCATGCCCGGCTACGAGCGTCCGGTCGTCATGGGGAATCCCGACGGACATTGGTGCGCCAGCGGACAACGCGATCTGCCTTTCCCCCGCGACAGATCGTCCACATCGGATGGTTAGGCTGCGATACCAGTCGTTTCCCTGTCCCGCGAGGAGGCCGGATGCTGGCAACGCTGACCGATACCGACCCCGGCGTCGTGGGGCGGTATCGGATCCAGGGACGACTCGGCTCCGGCGGTATGGGTGCCGTCTACCTGGGATTCGACCCGGACGGGCGGCCGGCGGCGGTCAAGGTCATCCGGCCTGACCTGGTGAACGACGTCGAGTTCCGGGAACGGTTCCGCCGCGAGGTCGCCGCCGCCCGCCGGGTGCGCGGCCCTTTCGTCGCCGAGGTTCTGGACGCTGACGTCGACGCGGAGTCTCCGTGGATGGCGACGGAGTACGTCGACGGGGTGACCCTGACCGCCGCGGTCGCCAGGCGGGGCCACCTCGATGGCGCCATGCTCACCGGCGTCAGCAGCGGGCTGGCGAACGCCCTGGCCTCGGTGCACGCCGCCGGCCTGGTGCACCGAGACCTCAAGCCGTCGAACATCCTGCTCGGCCGGGAAGGGCCGAAGATCATTGACTTCGGCATCGCCCGCGCACTCGACGGCACCGTCCACACCAGCACGGGTGCCGTTCTCGGCACGGTCGCCTGGATGGCCCCTGAACAGCTGCGGGGGGAGCGGGCCGGACCGCCAGCAGACATCTTCGCCTGGGCCATGTGTGTGGCCTTCGCCGCCCGCGGCCGGCATCCCTTCCCGGCCGAGGCGCCCGCCGCGACGGCGATCCGGATGTTGCAGGACCACCCTGACCTGACAGACGTCCCGGAGCACCTCATTCCACTGCTGGTGCATGCGCTCGACAAGGACCCGGCCCGCCGGCCCAGCGCGGTCGAAGCGGTCTCCGCCCTCCTCGGCGCCGAGGTCACCAGCCTTGCCGAGGCCGAGCACGCCACCCGTCTGGCGATGGACGGCTCCTGGATCCCGCCGACGCCATCACCGCCACCCCAGATTCCAGATCAGCCTCCGGTCTCGGCTCAGGCCCAGGCGGGACCGTCCGCGGCGGCCGACCGGCCGGTGGATCGGACCCGGGACCGTCACGACCGCCGAACCGGGCTGCGCAACCAGCTCCCCTTGGTCGCCGCGGCCGTCATCCTCATCGTCGGCGCCGCGGCCGCGCTCCTGGTGAAGTACGGCCCGAGCGACCGCGACAAGGATCAAAGCGCTCTCGGTCCGGAGCAGCTCCGGACCGCCGCCGCGAAAGGCGGCAGCCAGTCCGCCGGACCGCTGGCCGGATCGCCGAGCGGTCGGTTCCCGTCCGCCGGGGCCACCGGCGGTGGTGCGGCGGCGGCAATGCCGCCGACTCAGGCGGCGCCGCCCCGGGCGTCGGTGGCCGCGGGACAGCCCGGCCAGGTCGACGGCGCACCGGCGGCGGCCTCGACGCCCGCGCCGAACATGGCACCGGACCAGGCCGCGTCTGCCGCACCGCCTCGGCCAGCCGCGGTTGCCCTCGTCCGCTACAACAACGGCCCCGACCACGCGGCCCTGACCGGTCCCGCGCCGGCCGGCTACCAGAGCGAAGGCGTGCTCGGATCGGTCTACCAGTCCAGTGGTGTGCCGGGCACGCGCCCGCTCTACGCCTGCTGGGCCGGGAGCGACTCGTTCACCTCGACGGCCTCGAACTGTGAGGGACAACAGGTCGCGGGGGTCCTCGGCTGGATCTACGGCTCGGCGCCGTCGACACCGGCCACGAGGGCGATCATCCGGTGCAACACCGGGCGTGGCGACCACTTCGTATCCCTGGACCCGGCCTGCGAGGGCTTGGTGGTCGAGGGCGCGCTGGGCTACGTCATCGCCGGTTGATCAAGCCCTGACATCCCGCGCTCGCAGGCGCTGGTTCCCTGGAGAGCCACGCGGAGCCCCCGCGGCCCGCCACGCCGGGCCATGCGGCCGTTGGACCGCCTCGCGAACGTCTGGCAAGCCGTGGGTGAACGGCACCCGAGCGGCTGGCCGGCGGATCCGGGCGCTCGCTAGAGTCCGCCCCGTGCCCACCGCCCGGCCTGACTCGCCGGTCGATCCAGCGACGGAACGCGGGTCGGCCGCCACAGCGACGGGCGCGGTATCTACCGAAGCGGCGACAGAGAACGCGCGCCCGGCGGACGCCGCGCCTGTCAGCCGGCCAGGCGCCACCGGTAGGCCGGGGATTCCGGTCGTCGCCCTCGTCGCCCTCGCCGCGGTCGCCGTCCCGCTGGTTCTCCGGCTAGTCCACGCCGACACGCCCGGTGTCCGGGCATGGTGCACGGTCTTTCTCGCGGTGACCATCCAGGCCCTTCCTTTCCTGGCCCTCGGTGTGCTGGTGAGCGGCGCGGTGGCAGCGTTCGTCCCGGACGGGGCGCTCGGCAGGGTGCTTCCGCGCCGCGGGACACTCGCGGTGCCGGTCGCGGGGGTGTGCGGGGCGTTCCTGCCCGGGTGCGAGTGCAGCTCGGTACCGGTGGCCAAACGGCTCGCCGACAACGGCGCGCCACCGGCCGCGGCCCTGACGTTCATGCTTGCCGCTCCGGCCATCAACCCGGTCGTCCTGGTGGCGACTGCCGTCGCCTTTCCGAACGCGCCGCGCGTGGTCGTGGCGCGGTTTCTCGCGTCGTTGCTCGCCGCCATCGTGGTCGGGCTGGTCTGGCACCGGTTCGGCACGTCCTTCGCCACGCCGGTCCCTGGCGGGAGGCATCACGAGCACGCCGGGCGGCCGAGCCGCGTCGACCGGCTGAACCGGCTCGCCGAGGTCGCCGGGCACGACTTCCTGCACGCCGGTGGCTTTCTCGTCCTCGGCGCGGGACTCGCCGCGACGCTCAACGTCGCCGTGCCGCGCTCGGCGCTGTCGGCGGTCGCCGACGCCGGGTTTCTCACCGTGCTCGCTCTTGCCGCGCTGGCCGTGGCGCTCGCGATCTGCTCGGAGGCGGACGCCTTCGTCGCGGCCAGCATGTCCCAGTTCCCGCTGAGCGCACGGCTGGCGTTCCTGGTGGTCGGGCCGATGGTCGACGTGAAGCTCGTCGCGATGCAGGCGGGGACGTTCGGCCGCCGCGTCGCCCTGCGGTTCGCGCCGCTGACCTTCCTCGCCGCCCTCCTGTCGGCGGTCGTCGTCGGGGAGATCCTGCTGTGACCACCCAGGCGCCCGGCCACGCCGGACCAGACGACCGCGCCGGGCCGGCCGGCCACACCGAACCAGACGGGAGCACCGAAGCGGGCGGCCACGCCGGACCGGGCCGGTCCGGCGAGGGCTTCCGCGCCGAGTGGGTCGGCCCGCTCGGCGGGCTGGTGCTGCTGGTCGTCGGCATCACCTGCCTGCGCCTGGTCCAGACCGGCGCCTACACGTCCTACGTCCGGGTCGGGATGCGCGTCCCGCTGCTCGCCGCCGGGGCGCTCGTCGCGCTGCTCGGCGTGGTGGCCCTCGTCCGCTACGCCCGCTCCGGCGGGCACGACGACCACCCCGCCGAGGCCGCTGTGAAGGGCTCCCCGGAGAACGCGCCCGCCGCCACCGCGGGCGCCGGCGATCCCGGCCAGAGCGGTCACCACCGTCACGGCCTACCTCGGGTCGCGGCGCTCCTGCTGCTGCCCGCCGCCGTCGCCTACCTCGTCGCTCCGCCGTCGCTCGGCGCCTTCAGCGCCGCCCGGGCCACGGTGACGGTGCCGGCCCCCCGCGCGCTCCCGTACGCGCCGCTGAAGCCCGGCCCCGACGGCACGGTCACCCTCCCGCTGCGCGAGGTCGTCGAGCGCGCCTACGACGGCCGCACCCTGGCCGGCCAGACGCTGCGTGTCACCGGCTTCGTCGTGTCCCCCGCCGGGGGGCGCCTGACGCTGACGCGATTTGTCATTCGTTGCTGCGCGGCGGACGCCGAGCCCGCGGCGGTGAACCTGACACTTCCGCCCGGCGTCGAAACGCCCGCCGAGAACGCCTGGATCACGGTGCTCGCACG
>NZ_JASNFO010000071.1:0-105284 GCF_032027725.1 Pseudofrankia coriaricola
CGTTGACTTAAGAACCTGGTAGGGGTGGGACGGCCCGGATGATCTGTACGGTTTCGGCTGGGCGTCGGGTGGGCCGGGGAGGCCGCGGTCGTTGGGGGTTCCACGACAGGAAGCGGGACATCTTCCGTTTGACCTGGCGGACCTCGGCGCGGAGCCGGCGCGGAGGGTTGATCTCTTCCTGAAGCTCACGGGCGAGGTGGGCGAGTTCAGCCGCGAGGCGGTAGGGGGGAAAGGTTCCCCGGGAACGCGGTGACACTGCGCCGGACCGCCCGCAGGGTGGCGGCGAAGGAGAGCCGGTCGGGATCGAGGGGCTCGCCGCGGCCGACGGCCACCGCGTGCATCAGTACCCGCAGACCGGTGTAGACCGCCAGGTGTGCGTAGACCTCCTGGAGCACCAGTGCCGGGCTCTTGCTCGGCAGGACGGTGCCTGCGCCGATCTGGGTGGTCTTCAGCTCGGCCAGACTGTTCTCGACTTCCCACCGCTCGCTGTAGAGCGCGGCGAGCTCGGCGGCGGGGGCCTGGTCGGGGTCGAGCAGCGTCGTGATCAGCCGGTAGCGTTCGGTCCGGCCGGACACGTCCAGGCCGTACTCGATCACTCGAACCCGTGCGTCCTGGGGCGGCCGGACGCGGCGGCCCCGGCCGCCGCGAACCGTGGACAGCCACGAGCCGTCCGCGAGCACGTCTTCCACCGGAAGTTTCCAGGTGCCCGGGACGCGCCACAGCAGGTGGGCGCCGCGGGCCTCCGCCCGCTGCCACAGATGCGCTCCGGGCAGGCCCCGGTCGGCCAGCACCAGCATTCCCGGCCCGAGCGAGGGGGCCAGCCGCTCGACCAGCGCCCGCTCCTGGACCCGGTAGGAGTCGACCACCGCGTCGGTGACCACGTGGGTGCCGGCCTCGATCAGCACTGCGAGCCGCACCAACGGATACCCGGTCGGACCCTTGCCCGGCCGGGGCCGCGGCCGTCCAAGCCCCGCCTCGTTGGCCTCGGTGTCGGCGGCCGGCAGGGTAGTCCCGTCGACGACCATCAGCCGCAGGCCCCGCCAGAACGCCCCCGGGGTCCGTTCGTCGGCCACCGCCGTACCCGCGTGCACCAGCAGGTCACGGAACGGTTCCACGCCCAGCGCGCGGCGTGCCCGGAAGATCGCCGCCTTGTCCGGAACCCGCCACTGGCCCCCGTCGTCCTCGCGACGGGCGGCTTCGGCGAGCGTGCGCAGCACCTCCCGGTACGGCTCCGGGCAGAACAACGCCCGCGCGAGCACGAAGTACGCCGTCAGCCTCGGCGGCAGCAGCCGCACCCGTACCTCACGGTCCCGGGTCTTGGCCAGCACCACGTCCACCAGCTCCGGCGGGAACACCTGAGTGAGATCCCCAAGCGCGAACCGATCAACCAGGTGAGTAGCCACTGGGCATCACCTCTAGTAGCCACTGGACTACTAACCCAGCCTACCTCGGCCCTAAGTCAACGGCATTGCAATTAATAGAGCAGGTTCACGTCCCTCGCGGCGCCGGTGGAGGCTGACGTGGCCATCGCGGCGTAGGCGCGTAGCGCCGCCGAGACCTGCCGTTCCCGGTTCGCCGGGCGGTAGCCGGGGCCGGCCTCGAGGGCCGCGCGGCGGGCGGCCAGCTCCTCGTCCGGGACCATCAGGGCGAGCCGGCGGGTCGGGATGTCGATTTCGATGCGGTCGCCGTCGCGGACGAGGGCGATCGTGCCGCCGTGCGCCGCCTCCGGCGAGACGTGCCCGATCGACAGGCCCGAGCTGCCGCCGGAGAACCGGCCGTCGGTGATCAGTGCGCACTTCGGCCCGAGGCCGCGGCCCTTGAGGAACGCCGTCGGATAGAGCATCTCCTGCATGCCCGGGCCGCCGCGTGGGCCCTCGTACCGGACGACGATGACGTCACCCGGCTTCACCCGGCCGCCGAGGATCGCCTCGACGGCCTCGTCCTGGCTCTCGACGACGACCGCTGGACCGGCGAACGTCCACTGGTCCTCGGGGACGCCCGCAGTCTTCACCACGGCGCCGTCCTCGGCCAGGTTGCCGTGCAGCACGGCCAGGCCGCCCTCGGCGGAGTAGGCGTGCTCGGCCGAGCGGATGCAGCCGTCCTCGGCGTCGGTGTCGAGGGTGTCCCAACGGTTCGTCGAGCCGAACGGCTCGGTGGTGCGCACCCCGCCGGGCGCGGCGTGGAAGAGCTCGACGGCGTCGGGCGAAGGACTGGCGCCGCGGATGTCCCAGCGGTCGAGGAACTCGCGCAGGCTCGCCGAGTGCACACTGTGCACGGCCGGGTCGAGCAGCCCGGCCCGGTCCAGCTCGCCGAGGATCGCGGGGATGCCGCCAGCGCGGTGAACGTCCTCCATGTAGTACTTCGCCGAGCTGGGCGCGACCTTGCAGAGGTTGGGCACCCGCCGGGAGATCTCGTCGATGTCGGCGAGGGTGACCTCGACACCGGCCTCGACCGCGGCGGCGAGCAGGTGCAGCACGGTGTTCGTGGAGCCGCCCATGGCGACGTCGACGGCGAAGGCGTTGCGGAAGGCGGCGGCGCTGGCGATCGAGCGCGGCAGCACGCCCTCGTCGTCCTTCTCGTAGTAGCGGCGGGCGAGATCGACGACGAGCCGGCCGGCCTCGACGAACAGCTCCCGGCGGGCGGCGGCGGTGGCCAGCGTCGAGCCGTTGCCCGGCAGTGACAGGCCGATCGCCTCGGTCAGGCAGTTCATCGAGTTCGCGGTGAACATTCCCGAGCAGGAGCCGCAGGTCGGGCAGGCGGAGCGTTCGATGATGCTGAGGTCGGCGTCGCTGACGCTCGGGTTGACGGCCGCCGTCATCGCGTCGATGAGGTCGAGCCGGGAGCGGACCGTGCCGCCCTGGACGACCGCGTTACCGGACTCCATCGCCCCACCGGAGACGAACACGGTCGGGATGTTGAGCCGCAGCGCCGCGAGCAGCATCCCGGGGGTGATCTTGTCGCAGTTGGAGATGCAGACCAGCGCGTCGGCGCAGTGCGCGTTCACCATGTACTCGACGCTGTCCGCGATGATCTCCCGCGACGGCAGCGAGTACAGCATCCCGCCGTGCCCCATCGCGATCCCGTCGTCCACCGCGATCGTGTTGAACTCACGCCCGACCCCACCGGCCGCCGCGACCGAGTCCGCGACCAGCTTGCCCAGATCCCTCAGGTGCACGTGACCCGGGACGAACTGGGTGAAGCTGTTCGCGATCGCCACGATCGGCTTGCCGAAGTCGTCGTCGGTCATGCCGGTGGCCCGCCACAGGGCGCGGGCACCGGCCATGTTGCGGCCATGGGTGGTCGTACGGGAACGCAGTGCGGGCATCTTGTGACCTCAGGACCTTCGACTGCTGGGGTCCGGGGTGTCCCCCGGAATGACATTGCGGGCCTCCAGGAAAGCGACCGCTGGTTGGTGACCCGGCGGAGCCGCCTCGGGGAGTCCGGGGGTATCCCCCGGAATGACATCGCGGGCCTCCAGGAAAACGACCGCTGGTCGATGACCAGGCGGAGCCGCCTCGGCGTGCGCGACGCGAGCGCGGCGGGGCGGGGTCACGCGGCCAGGTCGCTGCACTCATGGTGGCGCGCGCCGGGCCTGGTTCTTGCCACTGGGTTCGCCAGTGGGCCGCCAGCACGCGCAAGGCGCGCACCCGATTCGGTCCCACGCCCCCTGTCAGCGTATCCGCCGCGGCCGGCGCCATGACCCGGCGCCATGGCCTCAGGACGGGACGAGCGGGGTTGGCGGCGGACCGGTCGACCGGCGTGTCTCCGCGATCTCCGCGTTCCGCGGAACGCGGAGATCGCGGCCCGGCCGTCAGTCGACGGGAGGTGTCGGCGGGAGCGCGGCCGGGCCGGAGGGCGGGACGGCCCAGGGGACGCCGCTGGCGCGGGGTGGGTCGGCCGCGGTGACCTCACCGCTCGGCTGATGGGGCGGGGGTGGCTGGAGGGGGGACTGCCCGGGCTGGGGGGCCGGCGGCAAGTGTCCCGGGTAGCCGGGATGCGGGGGGTAGCCGGGCGGGAGGGGTGGCGGCTGACCGTAGCCGGGATGGCTGTAGCCGGGGTGGCCGTAGCCGGTTCGGCCGACCCCGGGGTAGGTGGGCGCCGGCGGCCCGCCTGGTCGAGGGCCGCGGGGGAAGCGCTTCCGCAGCACATGCTGGACCCACCAGGAGAGCGCCAGCGACGCGAGCATGCCGACGATCGGACCAGCCTGATGGTGGCGCCCGCCGCCGTCCGCGGCGCTGACCTTCGCGCCGACGACGAGCAGGTAGATCGCCGTGATCGCGATGAAGATGTAGCCGCTAACGAAGAAGTGGAAGAACCGCAGGCGCATCCGGGTGAGCAGATCGCGCAGGAACACGGCGGGCAGGACCCAGATGCCGAGCCCGAACACCGCCGCGGTCAGCGGTGAGAAGATCAGGAATCCGAAGAACTGCTTGATGAACTCGCCCATCGCTCCCCCGGGCCGTTGCCGCGTCCGCCGTCAGGCGGTGCCGGTGGACGCGGCCGACGGGATGTCCACGCCGGCCACGTGCTCCACGGTGGGCGTACCGGCGAAGTACGGGCTGATCGCCGCACGCCAGCGACCGTAGCCCACGGAGCCACGGAACCCCTCGGTGTGCGCCTCCAGGCTGTCCCATTCGACGATCAGCACGAACGAGCTCGGCGACTCGATACCCCGACTCATCCGCATCGACCGGCAGCCGGGCGAGGTCGCGATCTCGTGCCGGACCGTGTGGTACGCCGCGATGAAGTCGCTCTCCGTCCCTGGTTTCACGTTAAACCTTGCGATCTCCGTGACCGCGAACTCCGTGTCGCGGGTGCTGCCCGTGGCCGGCCCGGATGCGCTCATGCCGCAAGTCTGGCACTCCCCGCGTCGGTGCCGCCGCCGAGTCAGACATCCCGCGTGCTGTCGAAGCGGGAGAAACGGGGGGGTGGCGCCGAATATCCTCGGAGCCACGGGTTTCCCGGGCGACAGGGGCGTCGGCATGGTGGTCGGAGACGGCGCGGTCGGCGGCGCGGTCGGCGGCGGGATGGAACCCCTCGATGAGGACGACCCGGCACGGCTTGGCCCCTATGTGCTGCTGGGGCGCCTCGGCCAGGGCGGGATGGGCACAGTCTTCCTCGGACGCCGGGCGGGCCCCGACATGGCCGGTGCCAGCGGAACGGGTGTGGATGAGGACGCCCCGGGCCGGAATGGCGTCCGCGAGCCTGACGCGGAGCGGCTCGTCGCCGTCAAGATGATCAGGCCCGACCTGGCGCGCGAGCCGGAGTTCCGGGAGCGGTTCGGGCGGGAGGCCGTCGCGGCCCGGCGGGTCGCGCGTTTCTGCACCGCCGAGGTGTTGGACGTGGACGTCGAGGCGCGTCGGCCCTACCTGGTGACCGAGTACATCGATGGCCGCACGTTGGCCGCGGTCGTCCGTGAGGACGGGCCGCTGCCGAGCGCGGAGGTCGAACGGCTGGCGGTCGCGGTCGCCTCGGCGCTGACAGCGATCCATGCCGCCGGTCTGGTTCATCGTGACCTGAAGCCAGGCAACATCATGTTGTCGCCGTCTGGCGCCCGCGTCATCGACTTCGGCATCGCCCGGGCGCTGGACGCGACAACCACGTTCACGCACGCCGGCATCGGCACGCCCGCGTTCATGGCACCCGAACAGGCGCTCGGCGGCGTGGTCGCCCCGCCGGCCGACATCTATGCCTGGGGTGGCGTCGTGATCTTCGCTGCCACCGGCCGGCTGCCGCACGGCGAGGGCCCCAGCCCGGTGGTCCTCTACCGAGCCGTCAACGAGGAACCCGACCTGACCGGCCTGGACTCGGGCCTGCGCCAGCTCGTCGCCCGGGCGATGGCGAAGGACCCGGCCAGGCGCCCCACCGCCCAGGACCTGCTCCTGCTCCTGGTCGGCGCCACCCAGCTCGACGACGAAGAGCCGAACACCCCCGTCGCCGCGACCGCGAAACCCGATCCGCGGCCCCTTTTGTCTCCCCGGCAGGCGTCGCCATCCGACCCATCCGGGCCGTCCGGGCCGTCCGGGCCGTCCGGGCCGTCCGCCGGCCTGGTCTCCCCGTCCGCGTCATCTCGGCGACCGGCAACGCCATCGGCGATGGAGGAGGCGCTGGCGCTGGCGGCGGACATCGCCCGGGACATCGACGCCGGTCGGGCGACACCGGCGGGGCCTCGGGCGGCCGACGTGTTCCCAGCCGGTCCGAACGCCCACGCCGGCGGCGAGGAGACAACCGCCCGGGCGCTGCCGGCCGATCCCCGCCGGCCCGCGACCCCGGCCCGACCGGCCGTGACGACGGATCCGCCCACCCGGGAGGCGACCACCTTCGTTCCACCCCATCTGGCCGGCGGAACGCGGGCGCCCGACGACACCTACCGGTTCGACGACGGCCGCCCCGCGGCCGGGGGCGTCGCGGACCCGACCGGTCACCGACGGCAGGCCAGGCGGTTCGGCGTGCGCCGCGGCGGCCTGGCCGGGCTCGGACCGGCCGTCGACGCGGCCCCGCTCGGCGGGCCGCTCACCGGCCACACCGGCCAGGTAACGTCGGTCGCGTTCGCCCCCGACGGCCTGGCGCTCGCTACGGCGAGCGCGGACGGCACCACCCGGGTCTGGCGTATCGCCCACGAGGCCGGCCACGCCGCGTCCCAGCTGGGTGAACCGCTGCGCGGCCACGAGGGGCGGGTGCTCGCCGTCGCCTACTCGCCGGGTGGGAGGGCGCTGGCGACCGCTGGCGGCGACCACACGGCGCGGCTCTGGCTGCGGGCGGCCACCGCTCCCGGCGAGGCGGATCCCGCCACCGTCGACGGCCATGGCTACCGCCCGCTCGCCATCGCCCGCGGCCACACCGACCAGGTGACCTCGGTGGCGTTCGCCCCGCGCGGCCGGCTGCTCGCCACCGGCGGCCTCGACGGGACGGTCCGGCTCTGGCAGCTCGACCTCGACGCCGTCGGCCGGGACGCCGTCCGCCCGCTCGGGCGGCCGCTCGCCGGTCACCGGGGCAAGGTCCTCGCCGTCGCGTTCTCGCCGGACGGCCAGATCCTCGCCACCGGCGGGACGGACCACACCGCGCTGCTCTGGGACCTGACGTCGTCGGTCCCCCGCCCGCTCGGCCCGCCGCTCGCCGACCACCGCTGGCACGTGCAGGCGCTCGCCGTCTCACCCGACGGCGACACCCTCGCCGCGGCGGCCGGCTTCGGCACCGTCCGCCTCTGGGATCTGACCGACCCGGCGCGTCCGTCGGGCCTCGCCGAGCTGACCAGCTGGCAGAGCGGCCAGGTCCGGGCGGTTGCCTTCGCCGCCGACGGCCGCACTCTCGCGGCCGCGGCCGGCATCGGCGCCGCCGTCGGCCTGTGGAACGTCGAGGACCCGACGATCCCGGAGCCACTCGGCCAGCTCGCGACCGGCCATGTCGGCACCGTCCGGGCGCTCGCCTTCTCCCCGACCCGCGACATCCTCGCCACCGCCGGCGACACGTCCACCCGCCTCTGGCGCCCCGCGGAGTAGCCCGACCGATTCCGCGAAGGCGGTCAGTTCGCCATGTCGACGAAGCGGGAGTAGTGGCCCTGGAACGCGACCGTGACGGTACCGGTCGGACCGTTACGGTGCTTGGCGATGATCAGATCGGCTTCGCCGGCCCGGGCCGATTCTTTCTCGACGGTGTCCTCGCGGTACAGGAGGATCACGGCGTCGGCGTCCTGCTCCAGGCTGCCGGACTCGCGCAGGTCAGAAACCTGGGGACGCTTGTCGGCGCGCTGTTCGGAGGCGCGGTTGAGCTGTGAGATCGCGACGACAGGGATCTCCAGCTCCTTGGCGAGCAGCTTCAACGAGCGGGAGATCTCGCTGACCTCCTGCTGGCGGCTCTCCACCCTCTTCGGCGACGACATGAGCTGCAGGTAGTCGAGGATGACCAGGCGCAGGTCGTGGCGCTGGCGCAGCCGGCGCGCCTTCGCCCGGATCTCCATCATCGTGAGGTGCGGGCTGTCGTCGATGAACAGCGGTGCCTCGGCGACCTCGCCCATCCGCCGGGCCAGCCGCGCCCAGTCGTCGTCGGTCAGCCGGCCCGTCCGGATGTTCTGCAACGAGACCCGCGCCTCCGCCGACAGCAGCCTCATGGTGATCTCCATCCGACTCATCTCCAGCGAGAAGATGACGGACGCCATTCCGTGCTTGATGGACGCCGCTCGCGCGAAATCGAGGCCCAGGGTCGACTTTCCGACCGCGGGCCGGGCGGCGACGATCCAGAGCTGGCCGCCGTGGAGGCCATTGGTCAGCTCGTCGAGGTCGGTGAAGCCGGTAGGGACGCCCGTGAGGGCGCCCTCATGGCCGGCGATCGCCTCGATCTCCTCGAGGGCCGGGTTGAGCAGGTCACCCAGCGGCGCGTAGTCCTCAGTGCTACGGCGCTCGGTGACCTCGTAGACGGCGGCCTGGGCGCGGTCGACCAGCTCGTCGACATCCTGTGCCGGGCCGTAGGCGAGCTGGACTATTCGCGTGCCGGCCTCGGCGAGCCGGCGCAGCACGGCCTTCTCGGCGACGATCCTCGCGTAGTAGCCCGCGTTCGCGGCGGTCGGCACGCTGGAGATCAGCGTGTGCAGGTAGGCGGGGCCGCCGACGCGGTCCAGCAGGTCACGCCGGCCGAGCTCCGCGGCGACACTGACCGTGTCGGCCGGCTCGCCGCGGCCATAGAGGTCGCCGACGACCTCGAACACCGTGGCGTGCGCCGGCCGGTAGAAGTCGCCGGCGAGCACGACCTCGATGACGTCGGCGACGGCGTCCTTGGACAACATCATGCCGCCGAGCACGCTCTGCTCGGCCAGGATGTCGTGCGGGGGCGTCCGGTCGAACTCGACGGGCTGGCCGCCATTGCGCGAGATGTCAGTGACCGTCACTCGCCTCACCCCCCCGTCCACGATCTTCTCGCACGGCCCGACGGTGCCTCGCACCGCTCCCCGCCGCTCCTTGCCGGTCCGCTCCTTGCCGGTCCAGTCCTTGCCGGTCCAGGCCAGAGCCGTCCTTCGAACATATGTTCGATCAGATGGCTGGCCGGTGTCAAGGAGGAGCGTCGGGATGGCCACGGGCACGTCGAGTAGAGAACGTACGTGCACCTTCCTCGCGCATCGCGCTCGGCACTCCGTGGCGACCCCTGAATGGCTGACTTTAGGGAACGCGGGCACTGTGCGGCAAAAAGTTATCCACAGGGATGTGTGGATAACCTGTGGGCAACTCCGGTACAGCCTGGGGAGGACCTCGGGACGACGGCCGATGAACTGTGGATGGACTAGCCCGGTACCGCCCGGGATCGGCTGTCAGGCTGGGCATCCTTCCGGACGCCCTGTGGACACAAAAAAAGCTCGCCCAAGTCTCCGAATGAAGCCCTCACCAGACAAGCGAGCCCTTACGGGGACCACCGGTGGCCCATGTGGTGCGTCGATTCGGAGGCCCGAGGGAGCCGGCAGTGAGGCCGAGGACGCAGGCAGGCCGGCCCCAGAGACGGCGATGCCCGGTGCCCCGGACTTTCCCGGGACACCGGGCAGGTGTATGGCTATGGTTACTTCTCGCCGCTTACTCGGTTACACCGCGCTTGCGTCGCAGACACCTCGGTCGATGCCTACCGGTACACACCGGCCCGATCCGGCGTTTGCCTACCGGCCGGACCCGAAGATCCAGCCGGGGGTCAGACGAGACCGCGCCGGTCCGGCGACCGTGCGACCGCTTCCGCGAGTCAGGCCGCGGCGACCCTGACGGTCAGCTGGGCGGTCACGTCGGGGTGCAGGTGCACCGCGACGGTGTGCTGACCGACAGCCTTGATCGGCGAGGTCAGCTGGACCTTCCGCTTGTCCAGCGACGGACCGCCCGCCTTCGCCACGGCGTCCGTGACGTCGCCGGCGGTGATCGAGCCGAAGAGCCGGCCCTCCTTGCCCGCCCGGCTCGTCAGCGTCACGGACAGCGCCTTGAGCTGCTCGGCGATCTCCTGCGCGTGCCCCAGATCACGGACCTCCCGGGCCGACCTGGCCCGCTTGATCTGCTCGACCTGGCGCTCGATGCCGCGGGTCGCGATGATCGCGAACTGCTGGGGAACGAGGTAGTTGCGGCCGTAGCCGTCGGCCACCTCGACGATGTCGCCGGGGCTGCCGAGGCCCGGCACCTCCTGGGTGAGAACGAGCTTCATGTCGGCGTCACCCTCCTCAGCGCGCGGTCGAGGTGTAGGGCAGCAGCGCCATCTCGCGGCTGTTCTTCACCGCGATGGCGACGTCCCGCTGGTGCTGGCTGCAGTTGCCGGTGACCCGACGGGCACGGATCTTGCCGCGGTCCGAGATGAACTTGCGCAGCAGCGAGGTGTCCTTGTAGTCGATGTAGTCGGTCTTGTCCTTGCAGAAGACGCAAACCTTCTTCTTCGGCTTGCGCACAGCCGCCTTGGGCATGGTTGTGCACTCCTAGATTTCAGACAAAGTCAGATGAGCGTCCCGGATACCCCTCGAGGGCGCGAAGCGCCATCGAGGTCCGGGCCGGCCCCGGACGGCATCGTGACCCCGAGCAGGCCGCCCAGAGGGCGGCGGGCAGGGTCGGCCGGGTCGGCGCGCAATGGGCGCGAACGCCCGGGCACCACGAACGGGGCTAGAAGGGCGGCTCGTCGGAGTACCCGCCGGCCGGCTGCGACCAGGGGTCGTCGACGGCGCCGCCGGAGTAGCCGCCCCCGGAAGAGGAGGAGCTACCACCACCGCCGCCGCCGCCGCGGTAACCACTGCCACCGCCGGCGCTACCAGCACCGGCACCGGCACCGCTGGCACCGTTACCGCTGGCACCACCGCCACCGCGGTATCCGCTGTCCGGCGGGCCGTCGTAGCCACCGCCGCCGCCACCGCCACCGCGCGCCGCGCGGACGACCTTGGCGGTCGCGTATCGCAGCGACGGGCCGATCTCATCGACGTCGAGCTCGATGACGGTACGTTTGTCGCCCTCGCGGGTCTCGAACGAGCGCTGCTTGAGCCGACCCTGGACGATGACGCGAGCGCCCTTGGTCAGCGACTCCGCGACGTGCTCGGCCGCCTGCCGCCAGATCGAGCAGCGCAGGAACAGCGGTTCGCCGTCCTTCCACTCGTTGGTGGCCCGGTCGAGCGTGCGCGGCGTGGATGCGACCGTGAAGCTCGCGACAGCCGCCCCGTTCGGGGTGAACCGCAGCTCCGGGTCGCTGGTCAGATTGCCGACGACAGTGATGACGGTCTCACCGGCCATGGGATGTGCCCCCTGTCCCGCGGGTGTGTCAGGCGGCCGGCCGACGGGCGGCGCGCGGCTTCTTCGCTTCGGGCAGCCGGATGACCTTGGTGCGGATAACCGACTCGTTGAGCGTGAGCTGACGGTCGAGCTCGGCGACGACGTCCGGCTCGGCGTGCAGATCGATGATGGCGTAGATGCCCTCGTGGCTCTTGCGGATCTCGTAGGAGAGCCGGCGGCGGCCCCAGACGTCGACCTTCTCCACCGCGCCGCCGCCATTGCGGACGACGGAGAGGAACTGGTCGAGGGACGGCGCGACGGTGCGTTCCTCAAGATCTGGATCGAGGATGACCATCAGCTCGTAGTGGCGTGCCAAGGCTGAACCCACCTCCTGTGGACTCGGCGGCCACGGGCTTCGCCCGTGGCAGGAGGGAAAATGATGCGCGTTCCTGGCTCCGCGGCCTACTGCTGCGTCCCGGTACTGAACATCCCTGGTACTGGAACCCGTAGTGGGCCGCGAAGAAGAACGCGCCGACGGCGCCCGCCATATGGCGAGCACCGTGCCGCGTTGAGCTTACTCGACGTGCTCGGCGGCCCCGCCGGACAGGTCGCCACGGCCGGTGGGTTGGCGGTCCGCCACCGGCCCGTGCCACACGGTGCGAGCCCACCCCCAGGCGACCGCGAGCAGGACGACGAGCGCGAGCAGGACGAGCAGGCCGCGCAGGTGCCGTCCGGGAGACGGGTCGACGGCCGCCAGCACAATGACGCACAGCATCGCGGCCGCCGCCCCGCCGGCGAGCGGATAGGCCAACGCGTTCGAGGCCCGTTCGCCGTCGCCGTCGCCGGCCGGGGGGCCTTCTGGGTCGCCGCCTGTACTCATCGTCCCCATCCTGGCGCACTCGCGGCACGATCCGCCTCGTCGTGGCCGTATCGGCGGGGCGCGCCGTCAGACCGATGGCTCCCGGACCACTCGCGTACCTGGCGCTCCCCAAGATGACCGTCACTGTGAGTTACCGTCCGCGCGACACCGGCACGGGCGGCCGGGACGACGCGGGTAAGGGGTGGCTACGGCGGTGGTGACCTCGCACCGGCTGCGGCCGGCACCCGCGCAGGACGAGGCGCCGATGATGCCGCACTCGGCACAGGCCGTGGCCGCGCTGCTCGCCGGGGTCGTCGTAGTCGGGTTCGTCCTGGTGGCCGGTGGCGCACTGGCACCGGCGAACGCGGGCACCGAGGCCTCCGACCAGCTCGCGCGGCGTCCGGCGTCGACGGTGGCCGTACCGCCGCCACCGTCCGCCGCGCCCGCGCCCGCGCCGACCCGCGGGCCGGCGACGCGGCCCCCGCCGCCGGAACGGCTGCCCGCGGTGGCGCCGAGACCGGCTCGTGCAGTGGCTCTCCGGTCCCCGATCGGCCCTGACCTGCCTTGACCGGCCTGACAGGCACACCGCGTGTCGGCATGGGCTGTCAGTCGACCCAGCGCCCCTGGGTGAAGGCGATCACGAAGACGGCCATCACCGGGCCGGACAGCCACAGGTAGGCGGGCGCCGCCCTGGGAAACCGGGCGGCGAGCCGCGCGAGCAGCAGGTAGACCGGGAACGCGACCAACATCGTGCGCACGCCCGAGGCGTAGTAGTTGGTCGCGGCCATCAGGAGCGTCGCCGTGCCGACGAACGTCGCCTCCGCCCATCGGCGGCTGTACAGCAACGCAACCGTGACCACGACGCCCAGGACCACGGCGAGCAGCTCCGCCCGCCAGAACCAGGTGAAGGTCGTCGAGCCGTCCGCCCCGGGGAAGGCCGACCCCCAGGTCGTCCTCCAGCCCGACCATGGCCAGTCGACCCAACGGTGCCAGCCCTCGCGCATCGCGGCCGTGTAGGCGTTCCATTCCCCGGTCTTGCCGTGCAGGTACCAGAGGAAGCCGAACACCGGCAGGGGCGGGAGCGCCAGCGACAGCGCCGGCCACGCGATCACGGGCGCGCCGGCCCGCCGGCGTTCGACGACGTACAGGACGACGAGCCCACACCACAGCGGGATGCCGGTGACCCGGGTCCCGGTGGCGCAGGCGGCGAGGGCACCGGCGAGCCACCACCGTTCGCGCCGGGCCGCGAGCCACGCGGTGCTCGCGAACGCCAGGAACAGCGCCTCGGAGTAGCCGGCGAACAGGAACACGGCGTACGGCGCAAAGATCATCGCCAGCACCGCCGCGCGGCCGGCGGCCGGGCCGCCGTCGTCCGCGGCCAGCCGCCAGATCGCCGCCGCCGCGACCGCTCCGGCCAGGAACACGACGATCAGTCCCGCGATGATCCAGTTCGGCGCGACGAAATGGACCAGCCGGATGGCGAGCGGGAAGGCGGGGAAGTCGACCTCGGTCTTGTCGGAGTAATGCGGCGAGACATAGCCGTAGCGCGCGACCTTGGTGAACAGGCCGACGTCCCAGCGATCCCACAGCTCGGTGAAGCGGGGCACGTTGCCCATCGCGCCCTCGACCGCTACCCGCGCGGCGGCGAGCGACAGCAGCGCGACCGCCACCCGGCTGGCGAGCCACAGTGGCAGCGTCGCCCGTGCCGCCTCCGGCAGCCGAGCCCACAGCCCGCTCGCGGACGACACCAGCCGGGCCGGTGGGCTCACCGGACCCGGCGAGTGCGGGGGCCTCACTGGGGTTCGGGATCAGCCCGGCGCGGCCGGAACAACGCGCCCGGCTCCAGAACGTCGCCGTCGGGCGCGCCGCCGGCGCCGCCACCCCCGTCGGGTCGCCCGCGCTCATCGGTACCCGTCGTGGCGGTACCCATCGCGGCGTCGGCCCAGAGGCCGCCGGATCCGGACGGGCCGTCGATGACCTCACCGACGAGGACTGGCGGCCGGCGGTGCGGGCCGAACACGTCCGCGGCTCCGTCCAGCACGCCACCGGCCGGGTCGTCCACGCCGGAGGCCCGCACGACGTCGAGCTCGGGACGCAGGATCTCGCGGACGATCAGGCCCGCGAGCACCAGCAGCACGAGGTCACGCAGCGCGACCGCGCCGACGAACCAGCCGCGGGAGACCCCGCGCACGCCGTTGGTGTCGTTGTAGATGAAATGCATGAACCGCATGAACAGCAGGTAGACCTCGGCGGCCTGCCAGACCAGGAAGGCACGCCACCTGGGCCTCGCCAACGCGTACAGCGGCAGCAGCCACAGCGTGTACTGCGGCGAGAACACCTTGTTGGTCACCAGGAACGCGACGACGAGCAGGAACAGGACCTGCGGCAGGCGCGGGCGGCGCGGCGCGAACCAGCACAGTCCGGCGATCGCGGCGATCGAGGCGAGCAACGCGACCATGGTGATGGCGTTCAGCACCGACACGGGTATGCCGTGGTCGCGCACCGCCGTCAGCAGGACCGGCGTGGCGACGACGACGACCAGCCAACTGGCGGCGCCCACGGCCAACGTCGTCCCGCGGACGCCGCCGACCACACCCGTCAAGGCGCCACCCATGCCGCCGGCCGGGTCATCCGCCGCGTCGTCGTCCCCGGCCTCGGCCCAGCGCGCACGTACCCACGGGCCGGCGGCGACGGCGGCGAGGCCGAGGGTGGCCAGCACGATGACGATCAGGTGCGGGCCGCCGAACCAGCCCGGGTCGTACGCCCCAGCCAGCCACTGCACGGCGAACGCTAGCGAGTCCCAGTCAGCGGGGCGGTGCTCGTTGAGGTCGAAGAAACGCACCACCGCGTTCTGGGCACCGTCGGCATGCCCGTCGAGCATGCCGAACCAGCCGCCGGAACCCAGCGTCGACAGGATGCCGCCGTGCGACTTCTTGTCGCCGATGAAGTAGCCGGCGACGAGGTAAGTCGGCAGCACGATGGCGACGACGGTCACCGCGGTGGAGGCGACCATACGGCCGAAGGCACGCAGCTGGCCGGTACGCAGGCACAGCACGCCGATCGCGACGAGGAAGAACACCGGGTAGAGCTTGGTGGCCACTCCGAGGCCGAGCAGGATGCCGGCGGCCACCGGCGCCCGCCTGGACCAGGCGTAGACGGCCACGGCCCCGAACGCGACCGCGACGATGTCCCAGTTCGTCAGCAGGTGCAGCACCATCGTGGGCGCGAGCGCGAACAGCGCCGCGTCCCAGATCCGCCGCCTGCCGGCGGTCTTCGCGACGGCGACGACGGCCACGCAGGCGAAGCAGAGGAAGAGCAGCGCGGTCAGGTCGTAGAACAGCGCGGAGCGGGCGTCGATGGTCCAGTGGTCGATGACCTGCTCGCCGTTCTCGGTCCGGTAGACCGGCTTCTGCGGCGGGGCGACCCTGGAGACGGCGGCGACCACTTCCATGGTCGCGCCGATCAGCGGCGGGTACTCGGTCGGGTAGTCCAGGTAGGGGACCTTGCCGTCCTTCAGGCCCTCCTGCGAGTAGAGCGCGACGACGTCCGAGTAGCACATCCGCGTGTACTGGTACTCGTGCGTCCAGTTCCGGGTGTCGCGGCAGGTCGACTTCTGCGCGTAGCCAAGGCCGCAGACGACGATCGTCAGCGCGAGCAGCACCCGCACGGGCGTCCACCAGGTCCGCCGGTCGGGCAGCACGGCGTGCCGCCCCGGCGGCCCGCCGATGAGCTCGCTCGCGCCCCGCGCCACCGGATCCTCGAGGCTCGGGCTCACCGCCTCGTCCGTCGTCTTAGCCCGGTCGGTGACCGGTGCGTCGGGCGTCGTCATACCGGCCGCCTCATCCGCGCCCCGCTGTCATGCGCCCATTGTCATACACGCTCCGGTCCGCCCCGACTCCGACAACGCCGACACGGGAGACGACTCTGATACGAGAGCGGGCGGGCCCGTCCATGTCATCGCTGGACCCGTCGGCCACCGCCTCTGGAGGACCGCCGCCACCGGCTCCCCTGGTCAGCCCGCTGGGGTCCCTGGTCAGGCTCCTCATCCCAGGTTGAGGATGCCGCCCTGTCTACCGGGCGTGGGACTGGGCGATGGGGTCGGGGTCTCGGTCGCGCCGTCGCCACCGCCATTGCCGCTGTCGCCGCCGCTAGTGCCGCCGTTGTTGCGGCCGCGGTTGATGCCGAGCGGGTCCAGCGGGTCGTAGGTAAAGCCGGGCAAACCGGGCATATTGCCGTCGGTCGGCGTGGCCGGCAGGTCGGGCGTCGGGGTCGGCGACGGGGAGGCATTCGTGATCTCGCCGGCGTAGGCCGGCGGGTCGAACTTCTCCAGCGGCTGGCCCTTGAGCGCCGCGTCCATGAAGACCTTCCAGATCTTCGCCGGCCAGTCGCCACCGTAGACACCCTGGCCCGTGATGGCGCCGGCGACGTGCCCGAGCGACTGGTCCGGCAGCGGATGGCCGTCCTTGTCGACCTTGGCGTCTCCACGGAACATGTTCACACAGGCCGCGATGTTGTTCGAGCCCGCCGTGTAGCCGCAGAACCAGGCGGAGCGGTATTCCTGCACGGTGCCGGTCTTGCCGGCGGCCTGCCGGCCGTCGGCGAGCTTCGCGTTCGTCTTGCCGGTGCCGTTCGGGCTCGCGATCACTTGCTCCAGCGCGTACGTCGCGTCCTTGACGACGTGGTCGTCGAGGACGGTCGCCGCGTCCGACTGGCCCTGGTAGATGACGTGGCCGTCATTGTTCAGGACCTTGTCGACGATGTGCGGGGTCGTGCGCACACCACCGCTGGCCAGCGTGCTGTAGACCGAGACCATCTCGGTGGCGCGCACCGAGTCCTGGCCGAGCGTGACACCGGCGACGTTGTCCAGCGAGGACGTGACGCCCAGGCTCTTCGCCATCGCGATGACCTTCGAGACGCCGATGTTCTGGCCGAGCGGCACGTACACCGTGTTCAGCGATGCCGCGGTGGCGGTGGCGAGATCGGTGTACCGGTAGTTGGGATCGCCCTCGTCGTTGTGGACGATGTAGTCACCCTCCGAGGTGGTGCCCTTCAACGTCACCTCGTCCGGCGCCTCATAGACCGATTTCAGGCTCGCGCCGTTACTCAGCGCCGTCACCAGAGTGACGGCCTTGAACGTCGAGCCGGACGGGATCGCCGCCCCAGAGACGTTGTCCAGATACTGCTCCTGGCCGGTCGCCGGATTCTTGCCGTACAGCGAGCCGCCGTACCAGGCCAGTACCTTCCCGGTTCTCGGGTCGACGGCAACCAGGCCTGTCTTCAGGTTCGACAGCTTCGGGTAGACGGGACCGATCACGCTGTTGACCGCGTTGAAGGCCGCGGTCTGGCGGCCGTAGTCGATCGTCGTCGTGATCCGCAGCCCGGCGGTGCTGACCTGGTCCTCGGAGATGCCGTGCGCCTCGAGCTCGCGAATGACCTGGTCCTGGATGTATCTGCCCTGGTCGGAGCTGTTGGAGTTGTTCTTCTTGTCCAGGATGGCGTCGGCGGGGTAGGCGGGCTTCTCCTTCAGCCAGCCCTGGGAGATCATCGTGTTGATGACCTCGTTCCACCGCCGTTTCGCCGCGTCCGGGTTCTTCTTCGGGTCGAGGTTGTTCGGCGAGCGGATGAGGCCGGCGATGACCGCGCCCTCGGCGGCGGTGAGCTGGCTGGCGGGCTTGCCGAAGTAGGCCTGGGAGGCGGCCTCGATGCCGTTCGTCTCCCGCCCGAAGTAGATCGTGTTCAGGTAGAACTCGAGGATCTGGTCCTTGGAGTACTTCTGGTCCAGCTTGACCGCCATCACGATCTCCTTCATCTTGCGGGAGAACGTGCGGTCCTGGGTGAGGAAGGCGTTCTTGACGTACTGCTGGGTGATCGTCGAGCCGCCCTGCTGGACGCCGCCGCCCTTCACGTTGGCGACCAGGGCGCGCGCGATGCCGCGGTACGAGATGCCCGGCTCGTTGTAGAAGTTGTGGTCCTCGGCGGCGAGCACCGCGTGCTGGGCGTCCTTGGAGATCTGCGACAGCGGCACGTTCTGGCGGTCGACCGTGCCGATCCTGGCCAGCTCGTGCTGGCCGTCGGCGTAGTAGATCACCGAGGTCTGGTCGCCAGTCTTGATCTCGTCTGGCAACGGCACCTTGGTCGCCGTATACAGGATCGCGAGCCCCGCGACGAACAGCAGCACGCTGGACAGGAAGCCGAACACCACCAGCCGGCGCAGCCACAGCGGCCGCGCCCGCCACCATTTCGGCCCGTGGCTGCCGATCTTGCGCCCCGGCTTGACACCCTCGGCCGCGGCGGCACGTCTGGGACCGGTGCCGTCCAGGCCATCCGGGCCGGCAGGGCGCCGGCGGCCGCCAGGACCTGTCGAACGGCGCGTTCCCACCTGAGTCGCGCCGTCGGAGGAGACCCTGCGATACGTGGTGGCCTGCTCGTCGCGGTCGCGCAGCTCGATCCGGCTGAGCGCGGCCTGGTCGACGGTGTCGTAGAGGGCATCCCGCTCGGCGGGGTGCGCCGGCCGGCGGCCCCGGTCGGAGATGCCCCGCGTCCGGCCGCCGACGGCCATGGTGGCGGCCCCGCCGGAACCGGTGGCCCCGCCGCGCCCGCGGTTGGCCGTGGCGCGCGGGTGATATGACGGACGGTCCGACGACGGCTCGCCGGCCGAGGGGCGCGCCCCGGTCCGGTCGCCGCGGCCGGCGACGGGGCGGCGGCCGGTGGAGGTGGCGGTGGCGCCGCCGGTCTGGCTCGGGCCGCCGGTCTGGCTCGGGCGTGGCCCGCGGCCGGCGGCCGGCCGCTCGGGCCGGGCTGGTCGGTCGGCGCGCTCGGGCCTGTCCGGCCGCTCGCCGAGGTCCGGCCGGTCATACCGGTCAGGTCGTGGAACCTGAGTACGGTCGTCATAGCCGCGTGGGCCACCGGCGGCATCGCCCGCGGGGCCTCCGGCTGGGGGCGCCGGGCGCCGACGGACCGGTTCCTGATCATTCGGCAGGCTCAAAGCCGTCCCGTCCTTCCCGCACCGCGACCGGGACAAGGTGGGAGGTTCGGTCGCGTTCGGTACATGGCAGTCCAGCGTCTCATGCCGGCCCGACCGCCCCGTCAGGCACCCCTGTCCCGCCCGCTCGCCTCTACCGCGTGTCGTCCCAAGGCCCGGTCATCGCCCCTCCAGGCGGCAGGCCTGGAGCCGAAAACGCAGGCACCCGGCACCGGGCGCCTGCCAGCCAGACGCGCCAAACCGTCGGGAGGTTGCCCAAGGGAGGGTTTCGTCGGTCACGGCGCTGACTCTCGGCGAGACGCGACGAGGGCCGGGCATCCCCCTCCGGATGCCCGGCCCTCGTCGCCGTCCGTCGCGGTTGAAGGCTTGGGCCTTCCAACGCAACGCCTAGGCCGCGGGCGCGGCCGACTACTTACTTACTCCTCGCCGACGATGAAGGCCTCGACCTTGTCCCTGGCGACGCTGTCGCGGTACTGCTCCGGCGGGGACTTCATGAAGTAGCTCGACGCCGACAGGATCGGGCCGCCGACGCCCCGGTCGAGGGCGATCTTCGCGCAGCGGACCGCGTCGATGACGACGCCGGCGCTGTTCGGAGAGTCCCAGACCTCAAGCTTGTACTCCAGGTTCAGCGGCACGTCACCGAACGCGCGGCCCTCGAGCCGGACGTAGGCCCACTTGCGGTCGTCGAGCCAGGCGACGTAGTCCGACGGGCCGATGTGGACGTTGTCCTTGCCGAGGTCGTGCGAGAGCTGGGAGGTGACCGCCTGGGTCTTGGAGATCTTCTTGGACTCCAGCCGCTCGCGCTCAAGCATGTTCTTGAAGTCCATGTTGCCGCCGACGTTGAGCTGCATCGTGCGGTCCAGGATGACGCCCCGGTCCTCGAACAGCTTGGCGAGCACCCGGTGGGTGATGGTGGCGCCGACCTGGGACTTGATGTCGTCACCGACGATCGGCACGCCCGCGGCGCGGAACTTCTCGGCCCACTCGGGGACGCCGGCGATGAAGACGGGAAGGCAGTTGACGAAGCCGACACCCGCGTCGATGGCGCACTGGGCGTAGAACTTCGCCGCGTCCTCGGAGCCGACCGGCAGGTAGCAGACCAGCACGTCCGCCCGGGTCGAGCGCAGGACCTCGACCACGTCCACCGGCTGCTCGTCGGACTCCTCGACGGTCTCCCGGTAGTACTTGCCGAAGCCGTCGTAGGTGTGGCCGCGGAAGACGGTCACGCCGGTCGGCGGGACGTCGGCGATCTTGATCGTGTTGTTCTGGCTGGCGACGATCGCCTCGGCCAGGTCACGGCCGACCTTCTTCGCGTCGATGTCGAACGCGGCGACGAACTCGATGTCGGAGACGTGATAGTCGCCGAGCTTCACGTGCATGAGCCCGGGCACCTGGTCGGTCGGGTCTACGCCGCGGTAGTACTCGACCCCCTGGACGAGAGACGCAGCGCAGTTGCCCACGCCGACGATGGCGACACGTACCGAACCCATGACGGTCTGCTCCTTCTGACTACTCGGGAATATGTGTGCAGGACCGGATGCGCCGCGCCGGTAGGCGAGACTCACCGGGCCCCTGGGACCTCACCGTCGGGGTCCTGGGACGTTGTGGGGGGTGGCGTCAACGGCGGAGCGGACGGCCGAGGTGCCGATGGCAGGGTGGAGTGCCCTGGCCCTGGCAGGTCCAGGTCAGCCATCCCCGGCTGCGCCTGGGCGCGTTCGGTCTCGATCAGCTCGGTGAGCCAGCGAACCTCGCGCTCGACGGACTCCAGCCCGTGGCGCTGTAGCTCGAGCGTGTAGGTGTCGAACCGCTCCCGGGTACGGGCGAGCGCGGAGCGAACCTTCTCGCGCCGCTCCTCGAGCCGGTTCCGCCGGCCCTCGAGGATGCGCAGCCGCACCGCGGCGTCCGTCTTGCCGAAGAAGGCGAAGCGGACACCGAACATCTCGTCTTCCCAGGAGGACGGCCCGCCCTCGCCGAGCAGCTCCGCGAGCCGCTCCTTACCCTCGGCGGTGAGGGTGTAGACGACCCGGCTGCGCCCGCCGATCCGGCTCGCCGCGCCGGCGTCGTCGGAGGTCACGTAGCCCTCGGCCTGCAGCTTGCGCAGGCACGGGTACAGCGAGCCGTAGCTGAAACGGTGGAACGCGCCGAGCACGGCCGCGAGCCGCTTGCGCAGCTCGTAGCCGTGCATCGGGCTCTCAGCGAGGATCCCGAGCACCGCGAGCTCCAACACCGCGCCGCCCTCCCTCCGCGTCACCGCCACTGCCTGACCCGCCATGAGCGGCCCGGACACCCTGCTCGATCTCTCGCCCCGACATCTCGGCCCGACATCTCTGCTCGACATGTCGGCTCAACATGTCGTCCGAACATATCGAGGCGATACATCGACCATAGACGAGTCGGGACGACCATGGCAACAGGGGATGTCTCGTTGGCGTCCGGCCAGAGGCACGCGGGTGACGCGATCCGGCCGCCGGGCGGGCGGCCCGGTCGGGCGCGGCGACCCAAGGTTCCTGGTGGACCGGCCAGGCGGGATGCCTGCCCGCGGATCTCCGGGTCGGCTTCACCGACCCGGAGATCCGCCGATCCGGAGATTCGCGGGCGGCTCCAACGGACGTCCCACGGGCCCGGATGTCCAGCCGCGCGGCGGGCCGCGACGCCGTTCCAGCGACCAGTAAGCGCACCTCAGCCACACCCGGTCACAGCGCATCGGCGCAGCGCCAACCCAGCCACGTCATCAGCCCGGTCCAGGCCCCACCACCGCCATATGCCAGGGCCCAACACCACGCGAGGAGGGCGCCCAGCGCCCGACACGGGGCGAGCGCGCCTAGCGCCTCGCCCCGACACGGGGCGAGCGCGCCCAGCGCCTCGCCCCGACAAGCGCGCATTTCGACTCTGGCGGAGCGCCGGGGGTGCGGGGGTACCGTGACTGCATGGGACCGCGTTCGGTCATCGACTACGCGCTCGTCCGCCGGGCGACGCTGGCCGACCTGCACGCCGGACGGGTCTCCCAGCACGAGGTCTGTGACGCCAACCCGTACCTGCTGCGCGCCGCCCGTCACCACGGTGAGCCGACCAGCAAGAGCTGCCCGGTCTGCCACGCGGGCGACCCTCAGCACCCGAAGCCCGGCGACCCACTCGTGCATGTCACGTACAGCTACGGCGACGAGCTTGGTGCCACCGCCGGACGGGCCTGGGCGTCGAGTGACCTCCCGGAGCTGGCGGCCCGGTTCAGCGATCTACAGATCTACGTCGTCGAGGTGTGCGCCTCGTGCGGCTGGAACCACCTCGTGACGACCTACACCATCGGCACCGGCGGCCCACCGGTCCGGCGCTCCGCCCGCCGCGCCGCGCCGGACGGGAGCTGATGGGCGCGACGGGCGCTAACGGTCCGTGAGGGCGTTGACCATCACCTGGAAGATCGAATTGGGATCCTGGGCCGGGTAGGTCTTGGAGCCGGTCGCCTCGGAGATCTGCCGCAGGGCGCTCTGGTCCGCGTCCGCCCCGTAGCCGATCGTGATGATGTGGACGGGCCTCTTCGGGTCGTACTCGTCCTTCAGGGTCTGGATCAGCTGAGCAAGGGTCAGCGTGCTGGATTTGTCCTCGTTCTGCCCGTCCGTCAGCAGCACCACCTGGTTGGGCTTCTCCGGCTCGTACTGCGCGGACAGCGCTCGAAACGCGGCAAGGGCGGTCGCGTAGAGGCCGGTGCTGCCCTTCGCGCTCATCCCGCTGATCGCCGTGAGGAGCGCCTGCTCACGGGGCACGTCGGCCACCGCGTCGCTCATCAGCCCGACCGGCACCAGCTCGCGGTAGGGCTTGGCGCCGTCGAGGCCCGTCGAGAACTGCCAGAGACCCAGACGACTGTCCTTGGCGAACAGCGGGACCGCCGCGTTCGCCGCCGCTACGGCGATCTGCAGCCGGGTCTTGCCGCCGCTTCCCGGCACCACCAGGTCCATCGAACCGGACGTGTCGAGGACGGCCAGCGTGTTCCCGCGCTGGTGAATGCCCAGGAAGGTGCGCCGCGCGCCGTCGATCGTCTGGCCGTCGAGAGCGGTGCGCGGAGTCGTCCGCAGCGCCGGGACGAGCCCCGCCTTCTCGGTGAGCCTCGAGTTGGTCCGGTCGGGCGAGCGGTAGCCGGCCGCGGCCAGCGTCGCCTGCCCGGACGGTCCGGTGAGGTCGGCGAGGAAGTCCTGGGCCGCGGTCGCGCGATCGGAGCCAGCGGGCAGCGCCAGCGGCTGGTAGGTCGCCTCGTCGACGACGAGGCCGTCGGTCGGGTAGGCGGCGACGAGCGGCACGTCCGCCGGGCCGTGCCCGTACTGCCCGCCGGGGAGGGCGGCCTCGGTCGTGTCGTCGGAGACCACGCCGGTGCCCATGTTCACCTGGTAGACGAGGCTTTCCGGCAGGACGAGCGCGGACATGTGCGCCGGCGCGTCCTTGCCCCAGCCGATGTAGGCGGAGACCAGGTCGGTGTCGGACTCGGCGACCAGGTCGGTGCCACGCTCGAAGGTGAGAATCGCGCCCTTGGTGTTCAGGTCACCGGCGAACTGCGCCGCCGTCAATGCGGACGCCGGCTGGCCGACGTTGCTCGCCACGACGTTGAGAACCGCGGCGAGCCCCGCGGACGACGTCTCCGGACTGGGAATTCCAATCTTGAAGGCACCCCACTCCGGATGCCCGCGATCGGCCCAGAACGACGCCGAGCCTTCGTTGGCCCGCAGGTCGGACCAGCTGAGCTGGCGTCCCGGCCAGCCGAGCGCGGTGGCCATCGGCCGCGGCATCGCGAGCACCACCGGCGAGCTCGCCACCGTCGTCCCATCCGCGCCGAGCATCTTGGCGCTGGCGGCGCCGGTCCTGGCCAGTGCCACCCAGTCGGCCGACTCGGGCACCCACACGTCGGGCGCCGAGCCGTAGGCGGCGTCCGTCCAGCCGGCGGCGATGGCGCTCGCCGTCTGGCCGCTGTCGACGGTCTCCACCTTCACCCGGACACACTTGCCGAGCACCTGGTGCCGCTGGCCGTTGTAGCCGGTGGCGGCCTGGGTCAGCGCCGTGGTCAGGCTCGACCCGGTACGCACCGTGAGCAACATCGTCTGTTGGCAGCCGGCGTCCGACCCGTTGCCGCCCAACAGCCGGGTGCTGGCGACGTAGCCCCCGCCCGCCAACAGCAGCACCACGAGCGCCGGAATCAGGATCTTTGCCCGCCCGGTGGAGCGCTCGCCCGCGCCACGATGACGGGGACGATGACGTGCGTCGGTCATCGGGTCGGACCTCCGCGGGCTACATCGGCTGAGGGTCCACGGTCACCCAGGCTCCGCCACTGTGTGGCGTGACCGCGGCCCACCGGGGACGAGAGGCCGAACATAACGCATAGTGAAGGATCATCGCGAACCTCGCCACACGTTGTGACATAGTTGGGCCATCGTTCCCGCCCGTGGGCCACGTTTCGTGACAGTTTCCTGACGTAGAACGACCGCTAGCCGGCTCATGACGACGCAGGGTGGCGCCGTCGCCCGATCTGTCCACAACGAGCGCGCGGCCAGCGATCTCAGCGGCTCGGATCCCGCCGACCAACGGCGGCCCGGGGCGCTGAACAGGTGCCCAACCAGCACCTCCCGCACGTTTCCGACCCGGATGGCTTCTAGGCTGCTGGGCTATGGCGTGGGCCGGAAAACTGCGGGAGCTGCTGGGCGTGCCCGGGTTCCGGGCGCTGTACGCCGCCCGGCTGACGTCGCAGACCGCGGACGGAATCTTCCAGGCCTGCCTCGTGAGCTACGTCCTGTTCTCGCCGGAGCGGGCGGCGTCTCCGGGGGCCTTGGCCGCCTCGCTGGCGATCGTGGTGCTGCCGTTCAGCGTCATCGGGCCGTTCGCCGGAATCGTGCTCGACAGGGTGTCGCGCCAACGGGTACTGGTCGTGTGCTCCCTGACCAGGGCCGCGCTGCTGGCGATCCTGGTCGTGCTGATCGCCGCGGGCCACACCGGCGCGGACTTCTATGTCGCGGCGCTGGCCGTCGTCAGCGTCAACCGGTTCGTACTCGCCGCGCTCTCCGCCGGCCTGCCGATGGTGATCGATGTCGACCGGCTGATGGGCGCGAACGCGCTGTCGGTCACGTCGGGCACCGTGGTGACGCTGCTCGGCGCGGGCGCCGGAAGCGGGCTGCGCAGCCTCACGGGCGGCCGGGACTCATCCGTCGCGCTGGTAGCCGGCCTCGCGGGCCTCGCCTATCTGGGCGCCGCGACAACGGCCGCGCGGCTCGCGAACCGGCACATGTTCGGGCCGGAAAAGATCATCGGCTGGGCCGGCATCACCACACAGTTCCGCCAGGTGGCCCTCGACCTCGCCGACGGGGCGCGGGTGCTCTGGCGCACCGGGCCCGTCCGGCGGGCACTGGCCGCGCTGACCGCTTCCCGTGCGGCCTACGGGCTGGTGCTCGTCATGACGATCCTGCTGTACCGCAACTACTTCACCGGCCCTGGCGGCGGCCTTGGCGGGCTCGCCGTCACCGTCGCGGCCAGCGGCGTCGGAACGGTGACCGCCGCCGTGGTCACCCCGAGGGTCACCCGCCGGATGCCCAAGGCCCGCTGGATCATGACCGTGCTCGTCTGCGGCGGCGTGGTGGAGATCGTGCTCGGTCTGCCCTTCTCGTCACCGCTGTTTGTCGCCGCCGGCCTGCTGCTCGGCTTCTCCGCGCAGGCGAGCAAGATCTGCGTCGACACGATCGTCCAGGAGGAGGTCGCGGACGCCTACCGCGGCCGCGCGTTCTCTCTCTACGATCTTCTGTTCAACGTCGCCTTCGTGGCCGCGGCCGCCCTGGCCGCCGTCGTGGTCCCGGCGAACGGCCGCTCGTCGCCGACGATCATCGCCGCCGGCCTCGGTTACCTGCTCGCCGGCGTCGTCTACTACCACGCCGCTCGCCGCCATTCGGTCGACATGCGGATCCGAGCCGTCGGCACGCCGGCCGACCTGTCCCTGGACGCGTCCCCGGCCGCCTCGGTGCCGGTCGGACAGGCCGCGGTAGAGCAGACGACGGTGGGGCAGACGGCAGCGAGACCGCCCGCCGCCCGTCCCGCCACCGACGTTCTCGACGGGCCGCTCTCCGGCCGTCAGCAGTAACCCGCCCGGCTACTGGCCCTCGCCCGCGGCCGGCGCGTCGGCGGCGGCCCGGCCCGGAATCTCCAGGCCGCGCACGCTGGCCCAGCGCAGCAGTTCGGCGACGGCCGCGTCGCGGCCGACCATGCCCATGTCGAATCGGAAGTCGAGCATGTGCTGGCGCGCCTCGCCGACGAGCCGGGACGGCCTGATGCCGAGGATCTCCATGATGTCGTCGCCGGAGAGCTCCGGGCGGATCGCGGAGATCTCCTCCTGGGCGGCCAGCGCCGCGACCCGCTCCTCCAGCGAGTCGTAGTGGCGGGCGAGCATCGCCGCCTTGCGCTTGTTGCGGGTCGTGCAGTCCGAGCGCACCAGCTTGTGCAACCGGCGCAGCTGTGGCCCCGCGTCGTGCACGTACCGGCGGACCGCCGAGTCGGTCCACTCGCCCGTGCCGTAGCCGTGGAAACGCAGATGCAGGAACACCAGCAGCGTGATCGCGTCGGTGACGTCCTTGGGGAAGCGCAGCGCGACCAGCCGCTTGCGGGTCATGTCCCGGCCGACCACCTCGTGGTGGTGGAACGAGACGCCGCCACCGGGCGCGTGCCGGCGGGTACGCGGCTTGCCGATGTCGTGCAGCAGCGCGGCCCAGCGCAGCACCTCGTCCGGGCCGTCGTCCTCCAGGTCCATCGCCTGGCGCAGCACGGTCATGGTGTGCGCGTAGACGTCCTTGTGCTGGTGATGCTCGTCGATCTCCATCCGCAGCGCCGGCAGCTCGGGCAGCGTGACGGCGGCTGCACCGACGTCGACCAGCCGCCGCAGGCCGCCGACCGGGTCGGCGGAGATGACCAGCTTGCGCAGCTCGTCCCGGATCCGCTCCGGCGAGACGATCTTCAACCGCTCGGCGCGCGCCGTCATCGCGTCGACCAGCTCGGGGGTGGGGGCCAGGCCGAGCTGCGCCTCGAACCGGATCGCCCGCAGGATCCGCAGCGGGTCGTCGTCGAGGGAGACCTCAGGCGGACCGGGGGTGCGCAGCACCGCGCGGGAGAGGTCGGCCATGCCGCCGAACAGGTCGACGAACTGGTGGTCGGGGACCGACACGGCCATCGCGTTGACGGTGAAGTCGCGCCGGACCAGGTCGCCCTCGAGGCTGTCGCCGTAGGAGACGGTCGGGTTGCGCGAGTCGCGGTCGTAGTTCTCGGCGCGGTAGGTGGTCACCTCGAGGCGGGCGCCGCGGCGGGCGAGGCCCACGGTGCCGAAGGCGATCCCGGCCTCCCAGGTCGCCTCCGCCCAGCCCCGGGTCATCTCCAGGACCCGCTCGGGCCGCGCGTCGGTGGTGAAGTCCAGGTCCGGGGCGCCACCGGTGCTGCCACCCGCGGTCAGGCGGCCGAGCAGGGCGTCGCGGACGGTGCCGCCTACGAGGTGCAGCGCGTGCCCGTGCGCCGCGAAGATCCGCCCGAGCTCGTCGGCGAGCGGCGGTACCTTCAGCATTCCGGCGACCACGCGCTCAGCCGAGTCGCGCGGGTTGTCGAGACTGATCACAGACACCTGACCAGGGTAGCGGCCACTACCGGCACCCCCCAACAGTTTTCCGATCATGGCCAGGACCGGTGCATCACGCGGATCGCGCTGTTCTCACGGGCCCGGCCGGGGCTTTCACCAGGGCCAGCCCGGGCGCCCCACGCCTGCCCTCCGGCGCCAACCCAACCCCCCACCGACCCCGAACCGGCACCAACGCCCGCCATATGCACCAACCCCGCGACCAGGCAGTGCCCACCCCACGCCCCATCCGGACAAGCCGGACAGTCGCCGGGGACGGCTCATCCGATGCTCGTACGATCGTTTTATGCCGGCGTCGTCGTCCCCCCGTGGCCGTCGCCGGCTGCGTCGGGTCGAGGAGACGTCGGCCGGTGGTCTCGTGCTTGACGCCCGCTCCAACTACGCGAAGGCGGCTCTGATCGCCCGGCGGGACCGACGTGGCCGGCTGCTGTGGTCCCTGCCGAAGGGGCATGTCGAGGGCGGCGAGACCAACGAACAGGCCGCGGTCCGTGAGGTCGCCGAGGAGACCGGCGTGACCGGGGAGATCGTGGCGGCGCTGGGCACCATCGACTTCTGGTTCGTCACCGGCCGCTCGCGTGTCCACAAAACCGTGCACCACTACCTGCTGCTGCGCACCGCCGGCGAGCTCTCCGACGCGGACGTCGAGGTCAGCGCCGTCGCCTGGGTCCCCCTCGACCAGGTGGCCGGAAGGCTCGCCTATGCCGACGAACGGCGGCTCCTGCAGGACGTCCCCGCGCTCCTGGCGGCAGGCGCGTGACCCACTCCAGCCCGCGGCGGGTGAGAAGGCCCGCATATCTGGCGGTCGCGGTAGCGCTGACGGCGGCGCTGACTGGACTGCCGTCGGTTCCGTCGTTTGCTTCATCCACAGCATCCACAGGGTTGTCCACAGCCTCATCCACAGGTAGGACAGCCGCGCCGGCCTCCGGTGCCTCGAGTTCTCCCGGTACATCGGGGGCAGGCGCGGCAGCGGGCTCGGCGTCGGCGGCGCCGCGGACCAGCGTCGTCCTGGACAGCTACATGCCGGTCGCCTCTCCGGGGGTGCCGCTCTCGCTGAGCGGGCACGTGGACCTCGCGCCCCCGGATCCCGGGCAGGACCTCGTGGTTGAGGCGCGGGTGGTAACCGGTGGCGTCAAGAACCGCGCCGGGCTCGAACGGGTGCGGGCCAACCCGACGAGCGTCAAATATGACTACCCGCTGAGCAACCCGGTGCCCGTCGAGCCCGACCACACTTTCACGTTCGACGCGCAACCCGAGCTGACCAAGCCCCAGCTGACGATCTATCCGATGCGGATTGCCGTCTACAAGTCGGTGAACGGTCAGCCGGGATCCTTGATCGCCGCCGCCTACACGTTCCTCGTCTGGGCGCCGAAGCCCGCGACGGCGACGGCGACGGCGAACACCGCGCCGACGTACATCACGACCGTGCTGCCGATCGCCGCGCTGCCCAAGCTGCGGTCGGACTGGATGCTGACCGACAACACGCTCGCGGGCGACATCAAGGGGCCCAACGGCCGGCTGTTCAGGCTGCTCGAGGCGGTCAAGCCCACGAGTGGCCAGCAGTCGGCGGTCGCGCTGGCCCTCGACCCGACACTGCTCAGGGCGCTGCAGGTGATGGCCGGTGAGAACGCCGAGGCGAAGGCGGCCACCAAGTGCACGATCGTGCCGGCGCCCTGCTACCGGTTCGCAAGCCCGAAGGGCCCGCAGGAGCGGCCGGCGAACGCGGACACGGACGCGCACACCTTCCTCGAAAAGCTGCGCGCGTTCGCCGATACACCGGGCAACATCGTTTTCGCGCTGCCCTGGGGGGACGCGGATCTCACGGCTTTGCTGCGCGCGGATGAGGGTGGCGATGCCAACTGGGCGGTCAAGACGGGGCAGGTGGTCGTGGCCGACGCCCTTGGCCACAAGAACGCCGATGGCCTCGCGACGGTCGCCTACCCGGGTGACGGGTTCGCCGACAGCGCGACGCTGGCGTTCCTGGCCGACCCGAAGAACGGCATGTCGACGGTCATCCTGGATGACCGGCAGCTGCCGGTGTCCAGCTCAAGCCCAGTCAAGACGCCCACGGCGCTGACGACCCAGCAGACGCCGGCGGGGCCGATCCACGCACTCGCCGCCGATTCGAAGCTCGCCGACCTGGTCGAAGCCCCGAGACCGGACGGAACGGGCCCGGGTGAGTGGCAGACGTATGGCGACGTGCTCGCCGAACTGGCGATGATCACTGTCGAGCGGCAGGTGCTAGGCCGGAAGTCCGCGCTCGCGGTGCTCGCGCTGCCTCGCGACTGGGACCCGCCCGCCGGCTGGGCCAGCCTGCTGCTGGGCAACGACACTTTCGGCTCCCCGTCGAGCGCGGACACCACCTTCCAGCAGCTCTTCCAGCCGGTCGCGCTCCCAGTCGACAAGGCCGGCGCCGCGGACGCGGCGGGCATGGTCGGCGGGCCGACCGGCGCGACCGCAGCCACGACGACCGAGGCCGGGATGGCGCGCGGTGGGCTCGTCTACCCCGAGTTCGCCGCGGCCCGCGAGATCCCGACGTCCTACGTCAAGGCTGTCGAGGAGCTACGCGGCGAGGCGGACCTGCTCGGCCCAGTCCTGTGCTCCAAGAAGGCACCCGAACTGGGCCCGGCCGGGATCACCACGACCCCGCCTGACAAATGCGATCAGTACCAGGCCGTCGTCAAACCGATGAAGGACACGCTGCTGACCGCGTTGTCGGTGCGCTGGCGAGGTGACGACCGCACCGGTGCAGTCCGGCTGAGCCAGGAGGTCGACGGCCGGATCGGCCTGATCCGCGGCAGCATCCGGGTTGTCGCCTCCTCCAAGGTCACCCTGACCAGCCGCGACGGCACGGTGCCGCTGACCGTGAACAACATCAGCGACACCCACGAGGGCAACGCCTTCTCAATGACCGTCGTGCTGCGCCTGTCATCCAACGACAAGACCAGGCTGCGCTCGGCGTCCAAGATTTCTGTCACCGTCCAGCCGCATGGTGTCGCGCAAGAAGCGATCTCTGTCAGCTCCGACTCGGCCGGATCGTTCCCCGTCTACATCCAGGTGCTGACGCCGGACGGCCAGCGGCTGACGACCCCGCCGGCGCCGATCCTGGTGCGCTCCACCGCCTACGGCACGATCGCCACCGCGATCACCTACGTCGCCGTCGGGCTGTTCGCCGCCGCGGTCCTGCTGCGCCTGGTCCGTCGGCGTCGCCGCCGCGGCGCGGGGCCCCACGGCGGCGATGGACCTGGCGAGCCGCTGGCCGGCGGTCCGCCGATCGGTGAGCCGCCGACGATGGCCGACGGCACCCGAACGGACCCGGACGCGGCGCAGGTCACCGACCGTGTGACAACACCTGTGCGCCGGATCCAGGCGAACGCGGCAGGAACACAACGGACCCAGTCCGAACGCGCCTACGCTGGCGGGGTGCCAGCCAACCCGAGCGAGCCGTGAGCCCGGCCGACGGTCCCGACGGCCCCTCCGGGCCGCGGCACCGCCGGGGGACCGGCCCGACCCGCCGGGATGACCTGTACCGCGAGGAGCCCTACCGGGACGACCAGTACCCCGACGCCGAGCACCCGGATGCCGGTTACGGAGACGCCCGCCGCCCCGGCGCGCGGTACCGGGACGACCAATACCGGGACGACCAGTACGGGGACGGGCGCTACCGCGAGGGCCAGCACCAAGGCCGGTACCGGGACGAGCGCCACCCGGACGATGGCTACCGCGGGCCTCGTCGCGCCGACGAGCGGTACCGCGAAGACCCGTACCAGGACGACCGGTATCCGGGCGACGTCCCGGCGGGTCCCACTCGCCGGCTGCCGGCCGCGCCGCGGACGCCTCCACCGTCTGTACCGCCGCCGTCTGTACCGCCACCCCCGCCACCCCCGCCGGCTGTGCAGCCGCGACGGCCCTCGGCGCCTCCCCCGTCTCCCGCGCCGTCGATGCGGCCACGCCGGCCCTCTGTACCCCCGGTACCGCCGCCGGCGCCGTCCAGGCCACCCGTGCCACCCCCCGTGGCGCCCCCGGCGTCACCGCAGGGCCCGACGAGCCGGCTGCCGGGGCCACTGGGCACGCCGCCGCCGGGCACGCCGCGTCCGGCCGAGGCACGCCCGACCACCCCGGTCTCGCGCCGCGACGGGCGGCCGCTCGGCGCGCACCGCTCCGGTGGCCGCCGCGGCACCCCGCCGCCCGAGCCGCCGCGCCAGCCGCGCCAGCGCGGAGACGAACCGGTCCGACCGGCCCGACCTCCCAGGCCGGTGCCGCCGGACCGGCCGGTAGCGCGGACCGACCGCGCCGCCGGCCGGATGGCCGACCAGACGATGGTGGTCCCCCGAACCGGGCGCACGGGCCCGCGCCCCGCGCGGCAGGCCGGGCAGGCGGGGTCCGCCGGGCCGGCGGGCGGTCCGAGGAAGGGCGGGCTCGGCCGGGCCAGCGGGGTGATGGCGCTCGGCACGATCGCCTCGCGCGCGACCGGCTTCCTGCGCACCGTCGCGGTCGCGGTCGCGCTCGGTACCGGCGCGGTCGGTGAGGCCTACAACGTCGCGAACACGATTCCGAACATCGTCTACGACCTGCTGATCGGCGGCATCCTGACCAGCGTCGTCGTGCCGGTGCTGGTCCGGGCGTCCAAGGAGGACCCGGACGGCGGCGACCGGTTCGCCTCGTCGCTGCTGACGCTGATGATCCTGCTGCTCGGCGGGGCCGCCGTCATCGGCATGATCCTGGCGCCCCAGATCGTCGCCCCCTACATCGGCCATCCGGGTCCGGAGCGTGACCTCGGCGTGGAGATGCTGCGCTGGTTCATGCCACAGATCGTCTGTTACGGCATCGGCGCGACGATCGGCGCGATCCTCAACGTGCGCGGCTCGTTCGCGGCGCCGATGTTCACGCCCGTCCTGAACAACCTGGCCGTCATCGCCACGTGCGTGGCCTTCACCTATGTGATCTCCGGGCCGCGCCCGCCACAGATCGACGGCCCGAAGACGATCACCGGCACACAGACCGCGGTGCTCGCGGGCGGCACGACGCTCGGCGTCGTACTGATGACGATCGCGCTGCTGCCATCCCTGCGCAAGGTCGGTTTCCGCTACCGCCCGCGGCTGGACCTGTCCCACCCCGGACTGCGCAACGCGCTGCGGCTCGCCGGCTGGACGGTCCTGTGGGTGATCGTCAGCCAGCTCGGCTACGTGGTCATCACCCGGCTGTCGACCGCCGTCACCGCCAACGTCATCTACGCCTACGGCTACCAGCTCTTCCAGCTCCCGTACGCGATCATCGGCGTGTCTGTGATCACCGCGCTGCTGCCGCGGATGAGCGCGCACGCCGCCGACGGGAAGCGCGCCCTGGTGCTTGACGACCTGTCGACGGCGACCCGGCTGAGCCTCACCGCGATCGTGCCGGCGGCGCTGTTCCTGCTGGCGCTGGGCCGCCCCATCGCCGTGGCCGTGTTCAACCACGGCGCCGTCGAGCACGACTCGGCGGTCGCCATTGGCGACACACTCTCGGCCTTCGCCGTGGCATTGGTGCCGTTCTCGGTGTTCCAGCTGCACCTGCGGGTCTTCTACGCCCATCAGGACAGCCGAACGCCATCGCTGGTGAACATCGGTGTGGTGGCGGTGAACGTGCTGGCGGCGGTGGCGCTGAGCCATCTCCTGCCGCCGGAGCACCGGGCGATCGCGCTGGCGCTCGCCTTCAACGTTGGCTACCTGGCCGGGCTGTGCGTGACGGTCGCGCTGCTGCGCCGCCGGCTCGGCGGGATGGACGGCGATCGAGTGATCGCGACGCTGGCCCGGATCAGCGTCGCCGCCGGCATCGGGGCGGCGGTGGCCAGCGCCGTCGCCCACGGGGTGCGCGACGTTCTTGGCGACGGGCTCCTCGGCTCCTTCACGGCGGTGTTCGCCGGCGCGCTGGTCGGTCTGCCCCTGTTCGTCGGGACGGTCACGCGGATGGGCATCCCCGAGGTCAGGGCGCTGACCCGCATGGTCTCCCGACGTTTCCGCCGGGGCTGAGAGAAACCATCGGGGCGATCCCCGTAAACTAATCTAGGAACATCGCCAAACGGCCAGCAAGAGCCATCGCGGGTGCGCCAGACTCAGGTCGAGTGGCGCCAAGGCGAGCGGCGCGGGAGGACGAGGCCATCGGGTGCGCCATCAGGAGGCGCTGCCCGCGGGCGCCGGCCGCCGCTGGCCGGGCGAGCACAGTGGCGACGGTGCCACGGATCCGGGGACGACGGAGGCGTTGTGGTCGAGGCAGGCAACCGGCCGCAGTCCGCGGACGTCGACAACGACGTGACAGTCAACGCCTCATCCGGCGCGGGCGCGGCCGACGGCGGCACCCTGCTCGCGGAGTCCGTCCTCGACCGCCGCTACCGCCTCATCGGTGTACTGAGCTCCCGCGGTCCGGTCACGCTTTGGCGTGGCGACGACACGGTGCTGACCCGGCCGGTCGCGGTCCGCGTCGTCGAGCACGTGGACGACGACCCCGCGCGCCACGAGGCCGCCCAGTCGCTGCTGTCGGCCGCGGTGAACTCCGGTCGACTGGTCCATCCGGGTGCCGCGTCCACCTACGACGCGACCGTGACGACCACCGACAACGGCCAGGTCTCCTACGTCATCACCGAATGGGTCGACGGCCGCACGTTGCGGCAGCTTGCCCAGGAAGGCCCGCTGCGGCCGGAGCAGGCCTCGGCCGTCGTCCTCGGCGCCGCGCGCGTGATCGCCGCCGCGCACGAGCGCGGGCTGCGCCACGGTGGGCTGCGTCCCGGCGATGTGATCGTCTCCAGCCATGGCACGGTCAAGGTCATCGACCTCGAGGTCGGTGCCGTGCTGGCGACCATCGACGGAACGGGGCCGACCGAGAGCGAGGACCGCGCCGGCACCGAGGCCGCCGACGTGCGCGCGCTCGGAGGGCTGCTCTACGCCGCCCTGACGGGCTCCTGGCCGCTGTCCGGGGACACCGGCCTGCCGCCGGCCTCCTACGGCACGTACGGCCGCCTTCAGAGCCCACGCCAGCTCAACCACGCGGTCCCGCGCGACCTGGACGCGATCACCATGGCCGCGCTCAGCGGCGACGAGTCAGCCGGCGAGCCGATCACCACGGCCACCGACCTGATCGCCGAGCTGGAGGCGGTCACCCCGGTCGAGGCGCTGCACGACACCGGCCTGATGACGTTCGGCGACGAGCCGCCGGGCACCGAGGCGATGATGCCGGGCTACGGCGGCCCGGACGGCTACGGTCCCGACACCGCGAGCCTGCCGTCGACGGCGGGATTCGCGACGCCGGGCCGGGACGACTACGGCCGCGGTGGCTATGACGACGGTGGCTACCGAGGCGGGCGTTACCAGGACGACTACGACGACGGCTACGACCGCGGTCGGCGCGGCGGCGGCTACGACGACAACGGCTATCCGCCGCAGCAGCGCGGCTACCCGCCGGCTGGAACCGGCGGCCAGCGGCCACGTTCGGGCCAGGCCCCGGTCAACCGACAGCAGCCCCGACGACGCGCGCTACCGATCATCATCGCGATCGTGGTGGTCGCGATTCTTACCGCCGGGATCGTGCTCGCCCTCCAGCTCGGCGGCGGCGATGGCGACAACACGGCCGACGGCCCGATCTCGTCCCCGACGGCGACGGCAGGGTCTGCCCTCACGCCGGCGGGAGTCATTTCCTACGACCCGCTGACCGGTGATCCGGACAAGAAAGAGAATGAGGACACGGTCGGCAACGCCATCGACGGCAACCCATCGACCCAGTGGACGACCCAGAGTTATAAGTCCGCCGCCTTCGGTGGTCTCAAGTCCGGGGTCGGTTTCAGGGTCTCGTTCGCGGAGCCTGTGCATCCGAGTTCGGTTGTGGTGACCGTCGGCTCGCTGGGGCCGGTCACGTTCGAACTGCGCGCCGGCGACACGGAGAGCCTGGACGTCAACAACGCGTACCCGGTGGTCGGTCAGCAGGTCACCGGGCAGGCCAACGAGGACGTGCCCGTCCAGATCCCGGCCGGCACGTCGGCCAAGTACTGGGTGCTCTGGATCACCCAGCTGCCCCCGGACGGGTTCAAGGCCTCGATCGCCGACATCAAGTTCCTGTCCTGACCTGGGTGTCGGCGAGCACCGTCCCGGCCACATGCGATGCCTGACCAGACCGGCGAATCCGTACCAGGCAGCTCTCCCGACAGATCCAGCGTGTCCGGCGGGGCTCAGAGCACGGCGGCCGCGTCGGAGCCGCCCCCGGACGAACGGGCCGACCACGCCGAACCGGCTGAACTGGCCGACTCGGCGTGGTTGTCCGACCCGGACGCGGAGCTGCTGCGCAGGCATGTCGACGGCGACCCGGCGGCGTTCGCCGAACTGTTCCGAGCCAACGCCGACCGTTTGTGGACGGTCGCCTACCGGCTGCTGCACGACGCCGAGGACGCGGCCGACGCGGTCCAGGAGGCGATGCTCTCCGCCCACCGCCGCGCGGCCGGGTTCCGCGGCGAGTCGACGGTGCGCACCTGGCTGCACCGGATCACGGTGAACGCCGCGCTGGACCGCCTGCGGCGCAGGGCCGCCCGCCCGATGACCGTGCCGATGCCCACCAGCCCGGACGGGGTCGAGCACGAGCCCGCCGACCCGCGCGACGCGCACGCCGAGGGTGAGCTTCGCCGCGACATCGAGAGCGCTCTGGCCAGGCTGCCAGCGACGCTGCGGGCCGCCGTCGTGCTCGTCGACATCGAGGGAATGCCCGTGGCGCAGGCCGCGGCGGCGCTAGGCGTACCGGTCGGGACGGTCAAGAGCCGGGCCGCGCGCGGCCGGGCGCGGCTCGCGGAACAGCTGGGCTATCTCCGTCCGGGGAACCACCAGGCCGTCCGCTCCGTCTTGGAGAGGGGGGAGGTGATGGGCGGTGGGGCCTGACGCGCGCGGCGAGCCGATGCCGCGCCATCCCGACGGCGAGCTGCTGGACGCGTACGCGGACGGCGAGCGCACGCCGGCCTCCGTCGACCGTCATGTCCGGGCCTGCGCCGACTGCCAGCGGGCCGTGGTCGCGCTGCGCAACGTACGCGTCGAGCTGTCCCGGCTCGCGCCCATCACCATGCCGCCGGACGTCGCCCGCCGCATCCAGGCGACCCTGTCGGCGGCCCCGACGCCAGCGGCCCCGCGGCCCGACCGCGCCGGTCCGGACGACAGCCGTGACCGCCACGCCGGACGACGCGCGCCCGGCCGGGTGCGGCGGCCACCGACCCACAGCGCAGCTGCCAGGCAGCTCACGGCCCCGCCTGCCCGGTCGCAAGTTCTTCCCCGGTCCGTCCGGCCCGAGCGGCTCGCGCTGCTGGCCGCCTGTCTGCTGGTCGTGGTCGCCGGAGCTGGGCTGTTCGTCGTCTGGGGGCACGACAGCGCGTCCTCCGACCGCTACGCGGCCTCGAGCGCCGACATGTCCGCTGCCGACAGCGCGGCCGGCGCCGGCGCCGCCACCCCGGCGAGCGGCGAGCGCGCCCTCGCGCCGACGGCGCAGGCACTTTTCGCCGACAACCTGATAGATGTGGCCGACAGCGGTGCCGTCCTGGGTCCGGACGCCGTGGCCCAGCACGCCAAGGACCTGCTCGCCGGCCGCATACCGGTCGCCGGCCACACCAGCCTGGATATGACCGTGGTGGCCGACGGCACGGCCACCGGCGGCACGGCCGCATGGCAGGCGGTCGTCACCCCTGATCTGCTCGGCTGCTACGAGAAGCTCGCCACCAGCGTCGGTGCGGTGCTGGCGATCGACCGAGTCAGCTACCGTGGCCGCGATGCCGTGCTGGTCGTGTTGGACATTCAGGATGTACCGGACACATCGGGCACACCGAGCGTCCCCGCGACGTCGGGTATGGGGCCCGCGGCCCAGGGCGGTGCGGTGGCCGCGGCGCCAGGCGCGGTGCCGCCCAGCCGGGACCGGGTCCAGCTGACCGTCGTCGACCTCGGCTGCGACGTCAGCCACCTGGCCGGCTCCACCTGGTATGCCGCCACCGCCACCAGGGCCTGAGACGATACGGACACTGAGGTCGCCCTCCATCTGGCGGTACAGGCAGGAATCTCTGGTAACCCGGCGCGGTTAGCGTGACAGCGGCTTCGGCCGCGATGTGAAGGGAGCAGCGCGTGACAGCGCAGGACAGCGGAGTCCGGAACGTCATCATCATCGGCTCCGGGCCGGCGGGCTACACGGCCGCCATCTACACAGCGCGCGCCAACCTCCGACCGCTGGTGTTCGAAGGCGCCGTCTCAGCGGGTGGCGCGCTGATGACCACCACCGAGGTCGAGAACTTCCCAGGATTTCCCGAGGGCATCCAAGGCCCCGAGCTCATGGACGACCTGCGCAAGCAGGCGGAACGCTTCGGGGCAGAGCTGGTCCCCGACGATGTGACGGAGGTTGACCTCACCGTCACCCCGAAGGTCGTGAAGGTCGGTGAGGAGGTCCACTACGCGAAGGTGGTCATCATCGCCACCGGCTCGGCCTACCGGAAGCTCGACGTCCCGGAAGAGGACAGGCTGCTCGGCCGAGGTGTCTCCGCCTGCGCGACGTGTGACGGCTTCTTCTTCCGCGACCAGGACATCGCGGTGGTCGGCGGCGGCGACTCGGCGATGGAGGAGGCCACCTTCCTTACCCGGTTCGCGAACTCCGTGACGGTCGTTCACCGCCGGGACAAGCTGCGCGCCAGCGCCATCATGGCCGACCGCGCGCGCGCGAACCCAAAGATCAAGTTCCGCTGGAACGCGGTGGTGACCGGGCTGGAGGGCGACCACAAGCTCTCCGGCGTCCGGCTGCGCGACACGGTGACCGGCGCGGACGACAAGCTGGACGTGACGGGCATGTTCGTCGCGATCGGGCACATACCGCGCTCGGAGCTGTTCCGCGGCCAGGTGACGCTCGACGATGACGGCTACGTCCTCGTCGACGCCCCGTCGACGAGGACGAACCTGGACGGCGTCTTCGCCGCCGGCGACGTGGTCGACCACATCTACCGGCAGGCGATCACCGCCGCCGGCACGGGCTGCGCCGCCGCGCTCGACGCCGAGCGCTGGATCGCCGACCACGAGACCGGCGACAGCTCGACCGTGCCGGCCGCCTGAGACGACACCACCCCCCACACACAACCCCCGAGGAGAGACCGATGGCAGGAGCCACCACCCCGGTGACGGACAAGACGTTCGCCGCCGAGGTGCTCAAGAGTGACAAGCCCGTGCTGGTGGACTTCTGGGCCGAGTGGTGCGGGCCATGCAAGATGGTCGCCCCCGTCCTGGAGGAGATCGCGGCGGCCCACGGCGACTCGCTGCGGGTCGTCAAGCTCAACATCGACGAGAACCCACAGACGGCGCGCGCTTACCAGATCATGTCGATCCCGACAATGGCCGTGTTCGTCGACGGTGCGATCGCGAAGAGCATCGTCGGCGCGAAGCCGAAGCGTGCTCTTCTGAACGACCTCGCCGAGTACATCTGATCTCGCACCGCTGCATGGCCTCCGTGCCGGTCCCGGCTACCAGGCCCCCTCGGCCCGTCGACGTCACCCCTCGTGGAGGCGCCGACGGGCCGAGCCCGTTTGCGGCCGCTCCGTCCGGCGATCGAACCGCCGCCCAGCGGAACTGCCGGCCGATCCATGCCCAGAACGGACCGCGGCGGTGGGGTCGGGTGGACTCAGGACGAGCGGGAGCTAGCAGGCGAGAGGAACTAGCGGGACGGTCACACCCGCGACCCCCGGCAGGCCAGCCGCATCGCCTACGCTGGTGACCCGTGAAGCTGCTCCGGCTCGGTGACCGCGGTCCGGGCGTGGCCGATGTGCGCGCGGCCCTGACCCATCTGTCTTTCCTACCGGCGGCCCCTCGGCAGCCCAGTGGGGAGGGCTCGGAGAGACCTGGCGCAGATCTGTTCGACGAGAGCCTGGACCGCGCTGTGCGCGCGTTTCAGCAGAGCCGCGGACTGTCTGTCGACGGGATCATCGGGCCGGACACCACACGTGCGCTCGACGAGGCACGTCACCGGCTGGGTGACAGGCTGCTCTACTACGTGGCCAGCCGGCCGTTCGTCGGCGACGACGTCGCCGCGCTGCAGACGCGGCTGTCGAGCATGGGCTTCGACATCGGCCGTAGCGATGGCATCTTCGGCCCGCGCACGGAAGCAGCCGTCCGCGACTTCCAACGCAACCGTGGCCTCGAGCCGGACGGGCGCTGTGGCCCCCAGACCCTCAGCGAACTCAAGCGGTTGGAACGTACGGTCACTGGCGGCCGCCCGGACGTGCTGCGCGAGTCGACGCGGCTGCTTGTCCGGGGGCCCTCGCTGCTCGGAACGGTCGTCGCCATCGATGCCGGCCATGGGGGCGAGGACGCCGGCGCCGTCGTCCACGGGCTGAACGAGCGGGACGTGATGGCGGACCTCGCCGGCCGGCTGGAGGCCCGGCTGCGGTCGTCTGGCTTGGAGACCTTCCGGGTGCACGCCGACGACGAAGCGCCGGACGACGCCGAGCGGGCCAGGCGGGCCAACGAGCGCGGCGCCGACGTGCTCATCTCGCTGCATGCCGACGCCAGCGACTCATCCAAGGCCGAAGGTGTCTCCTGCTACTACTTCGGTAACGCCCATGGCTCGTCCGCGGTGGGCGAGCGCCTCGCGATGCTCATCCAGAAAGAGCTCGTCTCCCGCACCGACATGCTCGACTGCTGGACGCATCCCAAGACCTGGGAGCTGCTGCGCCGGACCGCGATGCCGGCGGTACGGATCGAGGTCGGCTACCTCACGAATCCCCGCGACGCCGCCACTCTCGGCTCGGCGGATTACCGCGCGACAATCGCCGAGGCCGTCCTCACCGCCATCCAGCGGCTGTATCTGCCGCCAGAGCAGGACGCGCCGACAGGTCAGCTCCGGGTTCCCCGGGTCGCCACCGGCCCCTGAGTTCACGCCGCCTGTTTCACGTGAAACAGGCGGCGATTTCACCGCTCCGGCGCCAGCGCGATCGGGACGTCCGGACGACGCCGCGTCCCGGAGGCTCCTTGGGCCGAGGAGCCTGGCTCCGAGGCGTGTCATCCCGGCTGAACGATTCGGCCATCACGCCCTATCCGCGTTTCACGTGAAACGCGGATAGGGCGTGGAGCGCCTCGCCCACCGCCGCCCCGTCAGGAAGATTCCTGGCACGGCGCCTAGGCTAGAGCCAGCTACCTGGATCCCTCGACGTGCGGAGCGCCACCCATGAGTCGTCGCGTCGCGAACATAACGCTCGACAACATCGACGACCTGCCCCAGCGGTGTCGCCGGTGTGTGTTCTGGGAGCTCGACCCGGTTGCCCGCAGCCGGGCCGAGGAGGCCGGCGGCACCGATCTGGAGAAGGAAGCCTGGGTCTCCTCGGCGCTGCTGGAATGGGGAAGCTGCGGGAAAGTCATCTACGTCGACAACGTACCCGCGGGCTTCGCCATGTACGCGCCGCCTGCCTACGTGCCCCGTTCGATCGCCTTCCCGACCAGCCCCGTCAGCTCCGACGCCGTTCTCCTGATGACGGCGAAAATCGTCGACGAGTTCGCCGGGCAAGGGCTTGGGCGCGTTCTCATCCAGGCAATGGCGAAGGACGTCATCCGACGCGGTTACCGGGCGATCGAGGCGTTCGGCGACCTCCGCCAGGACGAGGGCACCCGCTGCGTCGTACCGGCCGACTACCTACTGGCGGTGGGGTTCAAGACCGTCCGGCCGCACCGCCGCTGGCCACGGCTACGGCTGGAGGTGAAGAACGCCGTCACGTGGCGCGAGGACGTCGAGGTCGCCCTGGAGCGCCTCCTGGGCTCGATGACCCCGGAGGGCATCCTCCGCCCCATCGGCGGCACGCCCTCCCCGACCCCCGCGCCGGCGTAGGCCTGTATTTCTGGTTCGCTCCGGAACAAGCTCCGGGCCGGGCGGGAAGGTGTTGCCGGTTCGGCCCGGAACAAGCCTGGGGTTGGCCGGGAAGGTTGACATGGTTCGCTCCGTGCGGGCACGGCGCTACGGCCCCTTACTCGCTTCGCTCCCAAGGGACCTCCGCGCCGTGTCCTCCTCCGCGAACGTGCGCTACGGCGACCTCCGCTGCGGCCCAACCCACTTCGCTTCGCTCGTGGGCCGGGCCTCCGCGGAGGCACGCCTCCGCGCCAGCGCGGTTGCGACCCGCTTGACGGTTGCGAGACCAGGTCCGGCCCCTGGTGCGGGGGCTCACTTCGCTGCGCCCTGGGGCGGCCTTCGCACCTGATCGGTGTACGAAACGCGATCAGTACAGTCCAGATTCCACGAGCGAAGCGATGTGGTTCCCGCAAAGGGACCGGCCCGGATCGGGCTGGTCTTGGACTAGTGCCGTTCAAGCGGCAAGCGACCGAGCTGGCGCGGAGGCGCACTTCCGCAGAGACCCGGCCACGAGCGAAGCGAAGTGCCCCCGCGACCGGGATTGTCTTCGGTTTCGTGACGTACAGCGGAACGCAACCGAGCTGGGCGCGGAGGCGCGCCTCGCGGAGGCCCTCCTACGAGCGAAGCGATGTAGGGGGGCCGCAGCGAGGTCGCCGCAGCGCCCGTGAGCGCAGGAGGACGGCGCGCGGAGGTCCCTTGCGAGCCGCCAGGCGAGCAAGGGGCCGGAGCGCGCCGCCCGGACGGAGCGAACCGGCAACAACCTTCCCGCCCGACCCCGTCCGACCCCGACCCCGACCATCCCGCCAACCCATCCCGCCTGAGCGCGAAGCAAGGGACGGGGCCGGAGCGCGCCGCCCGCACGGAGCGAACCAGCAACACAGCGAACCAGAAATACAGTTACTCCGTCGGAACCATGGCGGCGACGATGCGCTCCAGGTCCTCGAGGCTGGCGAACTCGACGGTGATCTTGCCCCGGTTGCGGCCCATATCGACCTTTACCTTGGTGTCCAGCCGGTCGGCCAGGCGCTCGGCCACCTGCGAGAGCGCTGGGGGGGCTTGGCGCGGTGCCCGGGGCGCCCGCTTGCGCGGGCCCTCGTCGCCGAGGGCCACGATCTCCTCGACCGCCCGCACGGAGAGCCCCTCCGCGACGATTCGGGTGGCGAGCCGGTCCTGGGCGGCCGGATCGCTGAGCGCGAGCAGTGCCCGGGCGTGGCCCGCGGACAGCACGCCGGCCGCGACCCGCCGCTGGACCGCCGGCGGCAGGCCGAGCAGCCGGATCGTGTTCGTGACGTGCGACCGGGACCGACCAAGCTTCGTGGCCAGCTGGTCGTGGGTGGCGCCGAACTCCCGCAGCAGCTGCTCATAGGCGGCCGCCTCCTCCAGCGCGTTGAGCTGCTGGCGGTGCAGGTTCTCCAGGAGCGCGTCGCGCAGCATCGCCTCGTCGGCGGTGTCCCGGATGATGGCTGGTATCTCGGTGAGGCCCGCGAGCTTGGACGCGCGCCAGCGGCGTTCGCCCATGACCAGCTCGTACTGGTCCGGCAGCACCTCGCGGACCACGATCGGCTGCAGCAGCCCGACCTCGCGCAGGCTCGCGGAGAGCTCCTCGAGCGCCTCCTCGTCGAAGTTCGTCCGGGGCTGGCGCGGGTTCGGCGTCACCGAGTCCACCGGAACCTCCCGGAAGACCGCGCCGTGGACAGGCACCGGATCGGCACCGATCCGGGAGCCGTTCGCGCCGCCGTTGCCCGAGTAGCTGTCGTAGCGGCCCTCCGGCGCGGTCGGGATGAGCGCGCCGAGCCCCTTGCCGAGCCCACCGACCCGCCGGGCCGGCGGGCTCACCGGTTCACCGTTCCGTGCGGCGCCTCGACGCCGCGCTCGGCGAGTTCGCGGGCCGCCGCGAGGTAGGAGAGCGACCCGCGGGAGACCGGGTCGTATGTCAGCGCCGACTGGCCATAACTGGGGGCCTCGGCGAGCCGGACGTTGCGAGGGATGGTGGTGCCCAGCACCCGGTCACCGAAGTGCTCCTTGACCTCCTGCACGACCTGGTCGGCCAGGCGCGTCCGGGAGTCGTACATGGTGAGCAGGATCGTGGTGAGCCGCAGATCCTGGTTCAGGTGGGCCTGCACCAGGTCCACATTGCGCAGCAGCTGGCCGAGTCCCTCGAGCGCGTAGTACTCGCACTGGATCGGGATGAGCAGTTCCTTGGCCGCGACGAGCGCGTTCACGGTCAGCAGGCCCAGCGACGGTGGGCAGTCGATGAAGACATAGTCGACCTCGAGGGTCAGCGACGCGATCGCCCGGCGCAGCCGGCCCTCCCTGGCCACCATCGAGACCAGCTCGATCTCGGCGCCGGCGAGGTCGATCGTCGCGGGGGCGACGAAGAGGCCCTCCGCCTCGCCCGACTTCGCGATCACCTCGTCCAGTGGTCGATCGCCTAGCAGCACTTCGTAGATGGACGGTACCCCGGAGCGGTGTTCCACGCCGAGCGCCGTCGAGGCATTGCCCTGCGGGTCGAGGTCGATGACCAGCACGCTGACGCCGTGCATGGCCAGGGCCGCCGCCAGATTGACGGTCGTCGTGGTCTTGCCGACGCCGCCTTTCTGGTTGGCGACCGCGAAGATTCGCTGTCGGGTCGGTCGTGGGAAGGGTCGTCGCCGTTCCATAGTCAGTGCTTCCACCGCCGCTGCCGCCGCCGCTCCGATCGGGGTCGATGGGTCCAGAGGGTCCAGCCCCAGCCCCGCCGACGCTGTTTCACGTGGAACACGTCCGTCCGCGTGCCCGCCGTTGCTCTCGTGTCGTCTGTCCCCGTTGCTGTTCACGCTGCCTGCCATCGTGCCGATCTCCGACGCCGGGTCGCCCCGCCCCATCGGTCGCTCGTTTCGCAGAGACCAGGCGAGTGGGTTCAGCTAGCCGATCTTTTCCACACATCAGGACCCGTAGATCCCGCCATCCCTGCGAACGCAGGCCGTCTCGCGCCTCGGCAAGCTCCTCGTCGACTCGCGAACCGCGCATGGCAAGCATGACACCCCCCGGCCGAACGACCGGAAGCAGCATGCCGCCCAACCGTTCTAATGGCGCCACCGCTCGCGCAACGGCTACATCCCACCGTAGCCCGTCTTTCCCGACACCGACATCCGGTGCGCGCCCGCGTAGCACGGACATCCGGTCCGCGCCGTCCAAGGCGGCGACCACCTCCCGCAGGAAGACCGTCCGGCGCTCCATCGGCTCGAGGAACACCACCCGGAGATCCGGCCGGACCAGCGCCAGCGGCACCCCGGGGAGCCCAGCGCCACTACCGACATCGACCACGGTCACGCCCACTGGAACGACCTCGGCGAGCACCGCGCAGTTGAGCAGGTGCCGGTCCCACAGCCGGTCGGTCTCACGCGGGCCGATCAGCCCACGCTCGACGCCCACCGTGGAGAGCAACTCGACATACCGAACCGCGCGATCGAGCGACTCGCCGAACACTTCGGCCGCCATCGGCGGAGGGGCCACGACCTCGCTCACCGGGCCGCCGCGCAGGGGAGCCAGAACTTGGACAGGGACCAGGACAGAGGACAGGCCGCCAGGCAGCCACGCAAACGCCGCACCCACCAAGCATCCACGACGCGCCCGGCTCTCGTCGCGAATGGTCAGTGGCAGCGCATGAGTGTCGTGAGCGTTCCGGTCAACGGGAAGACCCGAGCCTCATTCGGGCACCAGCCGGCGCGGTGGAGGTCGACCAGGTCCGCGCGAGTGGCCGCCACATCCGGCTCGAAGACGAAGAGCAGGATGCGTCGCGGACCGGGCGAGCGGGCCGCGACGTCACGGGCGACCTCCCCCTCACCGGGCTGGGAGAAGAACAGCGTGTCCGCTCGGGGTATTCGGGCGGCCTCGTCCTCGGTGGATCGAGCGGGGAGAGCGGCCGGGCGGCGGGGAGCGTCGTCGCTGGCCTCCATGGCGTAGATCCAGCCGGGGCGCATCAGCCGACCCCCCACGACCATGAGGTCGCCTGGTCGGTAGAGCCGGCGGGCCGCGATCGCGGCGTCGACGGTGAGGTCCAGGCCGCGCAGCCGGTCACGCTGCTCGTAGAGCCGGCCGTCACGAGCCGCCGAGGACACCTGGGCCCCCATTCCGGCGGCGCCGAGCGCCATGACAACCACGACCCCCGCCGCGCGGCTGAGCAGCCTCCGGCCGGGCGCGGCCTCGCCCCTGTCGGCGCCGGGATCCGCCGAGATCCGGGCTTCGCGCCCGTCACCCGCCGGGAGAGCGCCTCGGTCGGCAGCCAGGTCTACCTGGGTAGGGATCTGTCGTGTCAGGGAATGGACGTCCCTCACCGAGATTGTCACTGATGGTGACTTTCCAACTACGTGTCGGCTGGGGGTAAGGGTACCGGTCCTGACGATCTTCAACAGGCGGCGAATCAGGTCCGTGGCACCCGCGACGACCACGAGAACGATCAGTGGGACCAGGAAGAGGTTGGTCCGGGTGGGGCCGAAGGGCCAGAACCGGACCGCGCTCGCGGTGAGCATCGCGAGCTGCGCGCCGCCGAGCGCGGCGAGCACCTGCCGGCCGTCGTGCCGCCGGGCGAGTAGCACGACGCCTGCCAGCCCGCAGAGGACGACGACCGGGGCGAGCAGCCAGAGCGACACCCAGGTCCCGTCGGTCGGCGGGTGCAGCAGGCTGGGGTCGTAGCGGTCGATCCCGGGCGGCGTGCCGGTCACGAAGTCACGCAGTTGCCTGCCGATGAAGGAAAGACCGCCGCCCAGCCCCCGCCCGGCGAGAAACTGCGCGTCCCAGTAGTGCCCCAGCCGCTGACTGGACTGATGCCCGACGAAGAACAACGTGTTCGCCCCGGTGAGCGCCAAGGCGGGCAATGCCTCCAGCGCCCGCCACCCGCCCGCCGCGAGAGTGCCGCCGGCATCCGTCCGAGGAGCCCGGCGAGCGCGGACCATCGCGGTCACGACGTCGGCCGCCGCGAGCGGAGCGATGACAAAGACGGCTGGGACGGAGAGCAGGCTCACGAGGCCGGCAGCCGTCCGCCGGGCCAGCCGCCCGCGGTCCAGACCACCGCCGCCCCGCCCGTCCGCGACACCGCCGGGCCCGGCGCCACGGGTGGTCCCGCGCTCGTCGCCTATCCACAGCAGGACCGCGACGACGGCGGCGAGCATCTCGACGGTGTAGGGCTTGAGCTGGGTGCCGAGGTCGAGAAGCGTGCTGTTCAGGCAGATCCACAGGGCGGCGAACGCCGCCGGCACCGGGCCGGCGAACCGGGCCGTGAGCAGCACGATCCCGATGCCCAGCAGGGGCAACGCGACGAACCCCGGCAGGCGCAGCACCCACGCATGCCAGCCGAGCAGGTCACCGCCGAGGCGCTCTACGACCACCCAGCCGACGGCCGACGGGGTGTTGGCCCGCGCCAGTTCCGACCAGAACGACCCGAGTGGCTCGCTGACGAAATGGCCCCGCCAGATCTCGTCGTACCAGAACGGCCGCCGCAGGTAGGCCCGCAGCACGACGTCCAGAGCGACCAGCGCCAGGCCGACCCCGCCGGCCCACAAGAGGTCGCTTCTCCCAGTACGGGCGACGCGGGCCGTCCAACGACGGCGCGCGCCGTCCGATGCACGGACGGCGCGCGCGGAGTCGCCGGGCTCGGCCCGCGTCCCCGCCGCGTCGGCCAGGGGAGCGGGCGCCATATCAGTGATCCCCGAACAACGGCCGCCGGACGCACGAAGAAAGATCATTATCGCGCACCCTTTGGCCTCTAGTGATCCCCGAACAACGGCCGCCGGACGCACGAAGAAAGATCATTATCGCGCACCCTTTGGCCTCTAGTGATCCCCGAACAACGGCCGCCGGACGCACGAAGAAAGATCATTATCGCGCACCCTTTGACCCGTTAGACGGGCATGACGACGACGCAGCGGTCGGGCTCCTCGCCCTCGGACTCGCTGCGCACGCCGTCGACGCTGGCGATGACGTCGTGGATGACCTTGCGCTCGAACGGGGTCATCGGCGCGAGCTTCTCCTTCTTGGTCCCGCCGGCAACCCGCCTGGCCACCTCCGCCGCGAGCTCGCGCAGCTCGGCGCGGCGGCGGGCGCGATGGCCGCCGACGTCGAGCATCAGCCGGCTGCGCTCGCCCGTCTTCTGCAGCACGGCGAGCCGGGTCAGCTCCTGCAGGGCCTCCAGGGTCTCCCCACTCGGGCCGATCAACTTCTCGAGGCCGTCGCCGACTACCGCGACGACCGCGCGGCTGCCCTCGACGTCCAGGTCCAGGTCGCCATCCATGTCGACGATGTCGAGCAGACCCTCGATGTAGTCGGCGGCGATCTCGCCTTCCTGCTCCAGGGCAGTCAGCCGCTCCTGCGTGCTCGTCGACTCGTCTGCCTGCGACAGGCCCTCATCGACGTGGGCGGCGAGGTCGGAACCGCTCATCAGCGCAACTCCATGGGTAGGTGGGCCGCCATCGGCGGCGGTCCCTCGTTCAGGACACACCAGGCCGGCCGCCGGGGGAGGAACCACGATCGCTCACCGCCGTCCGCCGGGACGCTTCCCCTTGCCGCCACTCTTGCGTTTCGCGGCCGGGCGTGACCCGCCGACATGCCGGGTGACGCCAGCCGGGACGGGGGCCGGTGCGGCGGCGGCGCTCGCCGATGGCGAGGCCTCCGGGCCGGTGGTGCCCGCGTCCTTCGCGGCGGCATCCTTCGCGCCGGCATCCTTCGCGCCGGCGGACGGCTGCGCTGCCCGGTTCGACGCGCCACCGCGCGGCGACCTGGTGCCAGCCGGAGCGGAGCCACTCTTGGCGGCGGTGGCGCCGTTCGCGGGTGTCGCGTTCCGCTTCGTTCCCGCGCCGTTCGCGGTAGCCGGCGGCGTCGCCTTGGTCATGGAGGTCTGCCGGGTGCCGGCGGCGGTGCCCTTGCCCTTGGCGCGGGCGCCCGGAGCCGGCTTGGCGCCCGGAGCCGGCCGCGACGGGGCCGGGCGGTCACCCGCGGCGGCGGCGGCGGTCGCCGGACGCGCGCCGGGCTGCCGGCCGGAGGCGTCCGGGGTCATCGGCGGCATCCGCTTGATGACATAGAACTGCTGGGCCATGCTCCACAGGTTGGTGGTGAGCCAGTAGATCAGGACGGCGATCGGGAACCGGAAGCCGAAGATGGCCAGCATGACCGGCGAGCCGTAGAGCAGGACCTTCTGGACCATCGCCTGCTGCGGGTCGACCGGCCCGGTGCGGGACATGATCTGGCGCTGGGTGAAGAACGTCGTCGCGCCCATCAGCACGATGAGGACGACAGCGACGATCTTGACGTTCGTGCCGTTCGCGTGCAGGAAGTCCAGCAGGCTCTGCTTCGACGTGAACGAGGTCGCGAGCGAGATGCCGAACACCTTGGCCGAGGCGATCTGCTCGACCTGATCGGCGCTCAGGCCCACGCGCGGCCGCCAGATGAGCGCGCCGCCATCGCCCTCGTTCATCGGCGACAGGTGGGTGAAGACGTGGAACAGGGCGAGGAAGAGCGGGATCTGCAGGAAGATCGGCAGACAGCCGAGCAGCGGGTTCCCGTGCTCCTTCTGCAGCTCCATCATCTTCTGCTGCATGACCTGCTTGTCATGCCCGTACTTCTCCCGGATCTCCTTGATCCGGGGTTGCATCAGCTGCATCGTCCGCTGCGACTTCACCTGCTTGACGAACAGCGGGAAGATCAGGATGCGGACGCAGACGACCAGGAGGACGACGGAGAACGCCCAGGCGAAGAAGCTGTCCTGGCCGAAGATCGGCCCGAAGCCCTTGTGGAAGAAGACAATCGCGTTCGCCGCGAGATGGTAAAGCGGATCCAGCACCGGTCTAACTCCTCCAGGCCCCTCGGGCGGACTGTACAGGTACTGGGTCGTACCCACCGCGGGATAGCGGCTGGCAGCGCATCAGGCGCCAGCAGGCAAGCAGGCCGCCGCGTACCCCACCATGCATACGAACGGCGGACAGCGCGTAGGCGCTGCACGACGGCTCAAATCGACAGGCGCCGGCCGACCGGGGCGACCAGACGAGCTGGTAGCCGCGGACAAGGGCGGCGAGCAGCCACGCGAACGGGCCGCGGACGGCGCCGGAACGGTCACGCGCGACTCGCGGCAGCCGCCGGCTGACGGCGGCGGACGCGAGCATGAGATCGAGGAGCGTGAACACCCCGAGCACGCACAGCGCGCAGGCGGGGCCACTCATCGCCGGCTCCGTCGCCGCTCGTCCGAGCCCGCCGGCGGGCTCACGGCTGTGTCATCCGGGACGCCGACGGTCGCGCCAGGCTTGGCCATGGCGGCGCGGCCTTCGGCCGGACTACCTGACTGGCCCGCGACCGGGCGCGGCTTCGCCGTCGTCGCGCGAGCCCGGGCCGAACGGTCCTGGCCGGACCGGGTCCGGCCAGCACGCATCGCCGCGAGGCCGCGGTCCAACGCGCTGCCCAGTTCGGCCGAGCTGGCCTCGGCCGAGGCCGGCAGCGCGCGGATGACCAGCAGGGTGCCTGGCGGCACCGAGGCGAGCCGGGAACGGGTCTGTTCCCGCAGGCGACGACGGACCTGGTTACGGGTCACCGCCGTACCGACCTTGCGGCTCACCACAAAACCGGCCCTGGCCGGGCCGGAGTCACGGGTGCTGAGAGCGTGAACGATCAGCGGCGAACAGCTGAGCCGGCGGCCTTCCCGCCCAATTCGGGCGTGCTCCTCCCGGGAGCTCACACGCGAACGGACGGGAAGCATCGGAGCCGGTAACCGAGCGCCGGCGAGGTCCGCCTCAGGCGGACAGTTCGCGGCGACCTTTGCGGCGACGGTCGGAGATGATGGCGCGGCCGGCACGGGTACGCATCCGCAGCCGGAACCCGTGGGTGCGGGACCGCCGACGGTTGTTCGGCTGGAAGGTGCGCTTGCTCACGTGACGACTCCGGGTAACAGGCGGTCAGGGACGCGACAGGCAGACGCTGTCCGTACTTAGGCTACGCCAGTGGCGTCCCCAGTTCGACGCACGCATCGATGTAGAGGGCGCCACACGCCCGATGGACGTACTCGAGGTACCCCTCGAGCGATCCGGTGGACGCGCGCTGGCCCAGCTAGGGACGAAACCGCTGGCGACGCTCCAGCTTACACAGCCGCCAGCATCCCCTTTGCCGACCGCCCCTGCCGTCCCCCTTGTCATCATCCGCCCGCATGCGATCCGCCCACCGCCTCCGGCGCCTCCTCTTCGCCCTCGGCTCTTCCACGCCAGCGCTCATCGCCATCGCCGGTGACTCCGACCACCACCGACGTGCCTCCCCCGCTCCAGGCCCTGCGCGGGGCCCCACCAGCCGATCCGACTGCCACCAACCACCGACGTGCCTTCCGCCCTAGCCCCTCCGCGGGGTCCCCGCCGACTGGCTGCCAAGTGGGATCCGCGCCGAACGCGCAGATTGGCGTCAAGGTCCCATCTAGCCAGTCGGTGGGGAAGGTGCAGTCGGTGGGATAGGGGCTGCCGTGCCGGCGGCACGCCGGATGCGGTGTCATGTCCGTACACAGGTTGTGGACGACGATGTGGAGAACCCGGCGCGGCGCGTCGTGGTCCCGCCTGAGTCCCACCGAGTCCACTCGTCGTGCGCTGGCCGAGGGGAGCGCGACCCGCGTCGCGCTCCCGAACGCCGCGTCCGCCGACCTGGCCAACCCGCCAAGGAGCACCCGTGACCGACCGCGAACCGCCCTCCGTCACGGGTTCTCAGCGCCAGCTGCCGCTGGGGGACGACCCTGACCTGCACGCGGTCTGGCGGCAGGCGGTGGCCGGGGTGGCCGACGGGACTCTGTCCGCGCAGCAGCGGGCCTGGCTGCGCCTGACCAGGCCACTCGGCCTGGTCCAGGACACCGCGCTGCTCGCGGCCCCGAACGAGTTCACCAAGGATCTGCTCGACTCCCGGCTGCGCCCGTTCCTGGCCACCGCGCTGACCGCCGCGTACGGCCGGGAGATCCGGGTCGCCGTCACTGTCGAGCACCTGCCCGATCCCGAGCCGATGACCGGCCCGATGGTGCTGCCGTCGCCGCCGGTGGCGGTCGCGCGCGACCGCGAGGACCCGAGCCACGATGGCGCCGGCCGCGGGGGCGGAGCCCAGGACCGGTTCCTCGACGCGTCGCCGCCGCCGATCCAGCGGGTCGCCGCCGGGCTCGGCCGCGACCCGGAGCCGCGGCCGTCCGAACCGGCCCGGCTCAACCCCCGGTACGTCTTCGAGACGTTCGTCATCGGGGACAGCAACCGGTTCCCGCACGCCGCCGCGGTGGCGGTCGCCGAGGCGCCGGCGAAGGCCTACAACCCGCTGTTCATCTACGGAGACTCGGGGCTGGGCAAGACCCACCTGCTGCACGCCATCGGCCACTACACGCTGAAGCTCTACCCGGACTCCCAGGTCAAGTACGTCAGCACCGAGGAGTTCACCAACGACTTCATCAACTCGATCCGGGACGACCGGCAGCAGGCCTTCCAGCGGCGCTACCGGGACATCGACGTGCTGCTGGTCGACGACATCCAGTTCCTGGAGAACAAGGAGCGGACGCAGGAGGAGTTCTTCCACACCTTCAACGTCCTGCACGACACTGAGAAGCAGCTGGTCATCTCCTCGGACCGCTCGCCCAAGCAGCTCTCCGCACTCGAGGACCGGCTGCGCAGCCGGTTCGAGTGGGGGCTGATCACCGACGTCACGCCGCCGGACCTCGAGACCAGGATCGCGATCCTGTCGAAGAAGGCGGCCACCGAGCGGCTGCCGGTCCCACCGGACGTGCTCGAGTACATCGCCACCCACATAGAGCGCAACATCCGCGAGCTCGAGGGCGCGCTCATACGGGTGGCCGCGTTCGCCAGCCTGAACAAGTCCCACGTCGACCGCACGCTGGCCGAGATCGTGCTGCGCGACCTCATTCCGGACGCGACCAGCAGCGAGATCACCGCGACCTCGATCATGAACGCGACCGCGGCGTACTTCGGGGTCTCGATGGAGGACCTGTGCGGGACGTCACGCAGCCGGGTGCTGGTGACCGCCCGCCAGATCGCGATGTACCTGTGCCGTGAGCTGACGGACCTGTCGCTGCCGAAGATCGGCCAGCAGTTCGGCGGACGTGACCACACCACGGTCATGCACGCCGACCGCAAGATCCGCGGCCTGATGGCGGAGCGCCGCGCCATCTACAACCAGGTCACCGAGCTGACCAACCGCATCCGCGCCGAGACCCGCCACCTCTGACCCTCACCGCGTACACCCCGACTCGGGGGCCACAGTGGAGGGCCCTAAGCGCCCGACAGGCATCCCAAGGCCACGGGCCTTGGCCTGGCTATCCAGTGGCGGGGCCGAATATGACTAGTCCGCTCTGATTCCGATTGACTAGTCCACCCAGGTCGGATGGGCGCCGTACTCATTACTTCTCCCAGCGATCCGTCGAACGAGGCACTTCTCCCGCAACCGGCCCACACCGTGTGGAACAAACCGCCGAGCGCTCTCAGCTGCCACGAGACCACTTGGGTGGTATTCACCCACAGCTTGTGGACAAGCCTGTGGACGAGTTGAGGGGGACCTGCGGACAACCGGGCCGTGAGGCTGTGGAGAACTGGGGGGCAGCCTGGGGACGACGTGGGGGCAACCGGTGGATGAACGGTGCATGGCGCCTGGGGACAAGACGGCCCTGTGGACGACGACCGGGTTGACCCACAGCTCCACCCACATGCTCTCCACCGGGCTCCGGGGGCTCTGACCTGCGCAAACGCTGGTTATCCCCAGTTTCCACAGCCCCTACTACTACGACGATCATTTAAATTTTCAGAGAGATCAAAGTCTGAAGAGCTAGGGCCTGGGGATGAAGCGCTCGGTGCCTCGCCCCGCTCGAACACCGGCTGCCACCCAGGCGCAGCGGCAATGCCCACACGGCGGGGCCACTCTGGTTCCGAAGCGGACGAGGCCGCTGCTGCCAGCACCGACTGTGGGACGCTTACCCCCCAACGGCGAGTCCCACACGCCTTTCGACGAGGACACAGCGGAGGTACCGGCCGGGCGTCCGTCGTTGGCCCTTCACCGCTGGCTGAGGTGTTTCATGTCGGTGCCCATGCCGGTCGTGCCCCGGTGAGACTGGAGCCGGGCTGGCGAGGTGGCGGGCCTGACGGCCGCGGCGTCTGGTTGCGGACGCTTCCTGCCCGGACCGGAGGTGGCCGTGCCCTCCGCCAGGCCGGCCGCCGCTAGTGGTTGCTCTGTGTGATCGTCTGCTTGCATGAATGGCTGGACCGCTCGCAGAGCTGTCGGAGGGCTCTGCGATGCTGGTTCGGTTCGTCGCCGCCAGAGGGAGGCAGGCATGAGGTTCCGGGTTGAACGGGACGAGTTCACCGAGGCGGTTGCCTGGACCGCGCGCAGCCTGCCGAGTCGCACGGCTACCGCGGCCCAGCAGCAGGTGCTTACCGGCCTGCTCCTTGACGCGAGCGGGCCGGGCCTGGTGGTTGCCGCCTTCGACTACGAGGTGGCCGCACAGGCGAAGCTGGAGGCGACGATCTCCGAGGAGGGCCGGGCGCTCGCGCCCGGCAAGATGCTCGCGGAGATCACCAAGCAGCTGCCCGCCGCGCCGGTCGAGGTGTGGACCGAGGGCAACGGCCTGGTGATCGCCTGCGGCAACGCCCGCTTCACCCTGCGGACCATGCCCGTCGAGGAGTACCCGGCGCTGCCTCCGCTGCCGCCGATCACCGGCTACATCGAGGGCGGCGCGTTCGGCGCCGCGGTCTCCCAGGTGGCGGTCGCCGCCGGCAGGGACGACACGTTGCCGGTGCTCACCGGAGTGCGGCTGGAGATCGAGGGCGATGTCCTGACGCTCGCCGCCACCGACCGCTACCGGCTCGCGGTGCGCACCCTCAAGTGGCGCCCGGAAAGCCCCGACGCGGCTGGTGTCGCGCTCATCCCGGCACGCACGCTGCTCGACACGGCCCGGTCGCTGTCCGGCGGCTCGGTCGAGGTGGCGATCGCGCTCGGCACCGGCCCTTCCGGCGAGGCGCTGGCCGGTTTCGCCGGTAACGGCCGGCAGACCACCACCCGGCTGGTGGACGGTCAGTTCCCGCCCTACCGCAAACTGCTGCCCGACTCGTGCCCGCTGATCGCCTCGGTGGAGAAGGCCCCGCTGCTGGAGGCGGTCAAGCGGGTCGCGCTGGTGGCACCGAAGACCGCGCCGGTGAAGCTCGCGTTCACCGAGGACCACCTGGAGCTGGAGGCCGGCAGCAACGGCGGCGAGGCCCAGGCGTCCGAGACGCTGCCCTCGACCTACTCCGGCCCGGACCTGGCGGTCGCGTTCAACCCGGCCTACCTGCAGGACGCGCTGAACGCGATCGACTCCGATCAGGTCGAGTTCGGCTTCGCCAGCGCCGATGACGCCGAGGTCGCGGCGAAGAAGCCGGCGATCCTCACCGGCAAGGGCGCCGGCGGCGAGGAGGCCCCCGACTACCGCTACCTGCTCATGCCGATCCAGCTGAACGGCTGACCGGGTGACGTGCATGTCACGCACCTGCAACTGGTCGACTTCCGGTCCTACCCGTCGCTTGAGCTGACCCTCCCGCCCGGGGTGGTCACGTTCGTGGGATCCAACGGCCAGGGCAAGACGAACCTGCTCGAGGCGGTCGGCTACCTGGCGACTTTGGGCAGCCACCGGGTCTCAGGCGACGTGCCGCTGATCCGGGAGGGCGCCGAGCGCGCCGTGATCCGTTCCCGGGTCGTGCGCGGTGAACGGGCGGCGCTGGCCGAGATCGAGATCGTCCCCGGCCGGGCAAACCGGGTCCGGCTGAACCGTCGCCAGCTCCCCCGGCCCCGTGATCTGCTCGGTCTGCTGTCGGTCGTGCTGTTCGCGCCGGAGGACCTGTCGATGGTCAAGGGCGACCCGGCCGAACGGCGCCGCTTCCTCGACGAGCTACTGGTCGCGCGCGCTCCCCGGCTGGCCGGGGTGATCGCCGACTACGAGCGGGTGCTGCGTCAGCGGACCACGCTGCTGCGGGCCAGGGGCGACCTGCGCACCCTGGACTCCTGGGACGAGTCGCTGGTCCGGCACGGTGCCGAGCTGCTCGCCGCCCGGCTCGCGCTCGTCGACGACCTGCGCCCCCAGATCGCCGCGGCCTACGCGGCGGTGGCGGGAGCCGAGACGTCGACGCCCGTCGGCGTCGACTACCGGTGCTCGGTGCCGCTGCCCGAGGGCGCCGACCGGGAGGCGATCGCGGACGCGATGCTCGCCGAGCTGGCCACCCTGCGGCCGCGGGAGGTCGAGCGCGGCGTGACTCTGGCCGGCCCGCACCGCGACGAGCTGGTCCTGTCGGTGGGCGGCCGCCCGGCCCGGGGCTACGCGAGCCACGGCGAGTCGTGGTCGCTCGCCATCGCGCTGCGGCTGGCCGCCTTCGAGCTGCTGGGCGCCGACGACCGCGGCCCGGTGCTGCTGCTCGACGACGTCTTCGCCGAGCTCGACACGCACCGCCGCCGCCGGCTCGCGGAGCTGGTCGCGCCGGCCGAGCAGGTGCTGATCACCGCGGCCGTCGACGCGGACGTGCCAGCGGAGCTGGGGGGGCCACGGTTCACCGTGCGGACGGGGGAGGTCAGCCTTGCCGACTGAGCCGGGCGAACAGCCAGGAGATCCAGCGACGGCCGGCCGGCCCGGGCCGGCGGAATCGACCGGCGCGGCCGCGCCCAGGGGGGCCGATCTGGCTCGCCAGGTGCTTGCCGCCGCGAAAGCGGATGCCAGGGCCCGTGCCCGGCCGGGTGGCCGCGCGGGCGGGCAAGCGGGCCGGAACCCGGACGGGGACGCCGGCGGCGCGCACCCCTCGCGGCCCGGCCCCGGTCCCGGGGGGCCGGACGGTGACGACGACCGGGACCCACCGCGCCGGCCGAGGCTGCCGGGAATCGCCGCGCCGGGGCGGGAGTGGCGCGAGCCCGCCTCCCTCGGCACCGCCGTCGCGCGGATGCTCGCGGCGCGCGGCTGGCATGCGAAGGCGGCCGACTCGACGGTGCTGGCCCGGTGGGACGCCATCGTCGGCCCGGACATCAGCGCGCACGCCACCCCGGTCTCGCTGCGCGACGGCGTGCTGGAGCTCGCCGCGGAGTCGACCGCCTGGGCGACCCAGCTGCGTTTCCTGGCCGGCCGCATCCTCGGCGAGCTGCGCCGTGAGCTCGGCCCGGACGTCGTCACCCGGATCAACGTGCGCGGGCCGTCGGCGCCGTCGTGGCGGCATGGGCCCGCCCAGATGCCCGGCGGCCGAGGTCCTCGCGACACCTACGGGTAACGGCCAGGCCGGCCGTTACCGGAGGCGTCGCTCGCACCGATCTCCTCGGTTGTCTCGCATCGTGACGGTGTGATCCGGCGGTGTGCCGACGGGCGAGCGGTTGGCCCGCGGCCAGGCTCCGAGAGCGGGAACCGGCGTGGATCGGCGCCACAGCGCGCGGGGCACCCCTCGCGTAGGGGGGGTTCGGCCAGGCCTCCCTCGGGTCGCTACGCGGACGTCAGGCGTCACCCTGCGTCTGTTGTGGCGGGTTGCCAGGTAGACTGATGAGGACTTCGGCCCATAACGAGGGGCCTTGACGAGGGGACCCAGTGCGTGGCGTACGACGCTAGTTCGATCAAGGTTCTCGAGGGTCTCGACGCGGTCCGCAAGCGGCCAGGCATGTACATCGGGTCCACCGGGGAGCGTGGCCTCCACCACCTCGTCTACGAGGTCGTGGACAACTCCGTCGACGAGGCGCTCGCCGGGTACTGCGACACCATCAAGGTGACGCTGCTCGCGGACGGTGGCGTGCGCGTCGTCGACAACGGTCGCGGCATCCCGGTCGGCATACATCCCACCGAGAAGAGGCCCACTGTCGAGGTCGTGCTCACGAAGCTGCACGCCGGCGGCAAGTTCGACGGCGAGTCCTACGCCGTCTCGGGCGGCCTGCACGGCGTCGGCATCAGCGTCGTCAACGCGCTGTCGACCAGGCTCGATGTCGCGATCAAGGTCGACGGCTTCGCCTGGGCCCAGACGTACACCGCGCAGCGTCCCGGCCCGCTGGAGAAGGGCGCGCCGCTGAAGCGGAGCGAGCGCACCGGCACGACGGTCACCTTCTGGGCCGACTCGGGGATCTTCGAGACTCTCGAGTACAAGTACGAGACCCTCTACCGGCGCCTGCAGGAGATGGCCTTCCTGAACAAGGGCATCTCGATCTCGCTGCGTGACGAGCGCGGCGAGGAGCCGGTCGAGGTCACGTTCATGTACGAGAACGGCCTCGCCGATTTCGTCACCCACCTGAACGCGACGAAGGAGCCGATCCACAAGACGATCATCGCGCTTGACGCCAAGGGCAAGGGCATCGAGGCCGAGCTCGCGATGCAGTGGAACGCCGGCTACAACGAGTCGGTCTACACGTTCGCGAACACGATCAACACGCACGAGGGCGGCACGCACGAGGAGGGCTTCCGGGCGGCGCTCACCAGCGCGGTGAACGTCTACGCCAAGGAGCAGAACCTCCTCAAGCCCGTCAAGGCCGGCGCGAAGAACGCCGACGAGCGGCTCTCCGGCGACGACATCCGTGAGGGCCTTACCGCGATCATCTCCGTCAAGCTCGCCGAGCCGCAGTTCGAGGGCCAGACGAAGACGAAGCTCGGTAACACCGAGGCGAAGAAGTTCGTCCAGGAGATGTGCTACTCCGCGCTGCGGGACTGGTTCGACGCGAACCGGGTCGAGGCACGGGCCATCGTCTCCAAGTCGCTCGACGCGCAGCGCGCCCGGATCGCCGCCCGCGCCGCCCGCGACCTGACCCGGCGCAAGGGCCTGCTCGGCGGCACCGGCCTGCCCGGCAAGCTGTCCGACTGCCAGTACACCGACCCGGAGCGCTGCGAGGTCTACATCGTCGAGGGCGACTCGGCCGGCGGCTCCGCCAAGGGCGGGCGCGACTCGAAGTTCCAGGCGATCCTGCCGCTGCGTGGCAAGATCCTCAACGTCGAGAAGGCCCGCATCGACCGGGTGCTCAAGAACGCGGAGGTCCAGGCGCTGATCCAGGCGCTCGGTACCGGCATTCACGACGAGTTCGACATCGCCAAGCTGCGCTATCACAAGATCGTGCTGATGGCCGACGCCGACGTCGACGGCCAGCACATCCGGACGCTGCTGCTGACGTTGCTGTTCCGGTTCATGCGCCCGCTTGTCGAGGCGGGCCACGTCTTCCTCGCCCAGCCCCCGCTCTACAAGATCAAGTGGGGTCGCGAGGACTGGGAGTACGCGTACTCCGACCGGGAGCGCGACGGGCTGGTCCAGCGCGGCGTCGAGACCGGTCGCAAGCTGCCCAAGGACGCGATCCAGCGGTTCAAGGGTCTCGGCGAGATGAACGCGACCGAGCTGTGGGACACCACCATGGACCCGGACAAGCGCATCCTGCTGCAGGTCACGCTCGACGACGCCGCCGTGGCCGACGAGCTGTTCAGCGTCCTGATGGGTGAGGACGTCGACGCCCGTCGCAGCTTCATCCAGCGCAACGCCAAGGACGTCCGCTTCCTCGACATCTGATCGGGGCGAACCCTGTTCGCCGCCCTTCGGGCGGCTTCCCGTAGCCGATCAGATCATGTCTGCCCAGGGGGGCGACCCCCTGGAACCCCCGATGTCGGGCTTCGCCCGACGAGGGGCGTCGACCAGGGGACCGCTGACGCGGGGGCGGTTGGACCTCCACGGCGGCTGGCTGGCAAGCACGCTGGCCACGATTGATGGCACTAACTGCGACATAGCGTATTAACCGACTAGTTCCGTGCTGTCGGGGTAATAACCGACAGGTTCCGTACTGCCCTGGAAGGACATCGTGGTCGACGTACTACCGCCGCCTGGCGACCGGATCGAGCCGATCGGCATCGAAGTCGAGATGCAGCGGTCGTACCTCGACTACGCGATGTCGGTCATCGTCGGGCGCGCCCTGCCCGAGGTCCGCGACGGCCTCAAGCCCGTGCACCGCCGGGTGCTCTATGCCATGTACGACGGTGGCTACCGCCCGGACCGGGGGTACTTCAAGTGCTCCCGCATCGTGGGTGACGTCATGGGTAACTACCACCCCCACGGCGACACGGCGATCTACGACACCCTGGTGCGGCTCGCGCAGCCGTGGTCGTTGCGCTACCCGCTCGTCGACGGGAACGGCAACTTCGGCTCGCCGGGCAACGACCCGCCGGCCGCCATGCGGTACACCGAGGCCCGGATGGCCGCGCTGGCCATGGAGATGCTGCGCGACATCGACGCGGATACCGTCGACTTCGCGCCGAACTACGACGGGCGCTCCCAGGAGCCGCTGGTCCTGCCCAGCCGGTTCCCGAACCTGCTCGTCAACGGCGCGGGCGGCATCGCGGTCGGCATGGCGACGAACATCCCTCCGCACAACCTGCGCGAGGTCGCCGGCGGCGTCCAGTGGGCCCTCGACCACCCGGACGCCACCGACGAGGAACTGCTCGAGGCGCTCATCGGCATCGTCAAGGGCCCCGACTTCCCGACCTCCGGCCTCATCGTCGGCCGCTCCGGGATCGAGGACGCCTACCGCACCGGCCGCGGCAGCATCCGGATGCGCGCCATCGTCAACGTCGAGGAGAACAAGGGCCGCACCCAGCTCGTCGTCACCGAGCTGCCCTACCAGGTCAACCCGGACAACCTCGCCGAGAAGATCGCCGAGCTGGTCCGCGACAACAGGGTCTCCGGCATTGCCGACGTCCGGGACGAGACCTCGGCCCGCATCGGTCAGCGCCTGGTCATCGACCTCAAGCGCGACGCCGTCGCCAAGGTCGTGCTGAACAACCTGTACAAGCACACCCAGCTGCAGGACACCTTCGGTGCCAACATGCTGGCGATCGTCGACGGCGTGCCGCGGACCCTGCGGCTCGACCAGATGATCCGCTACTACGTCGAGCACCAGGTCGACGTCATCGTCCGGCGGACCCGCTACCAGCTGCGCAAGGCCCAAGAGCGTCTGCATGTCCTCAAGGGTCTGCTCATGGCGCTCGATCATCTGGACGCCGTGATCGCGCTGATTCGCAATGCCGAGTCGGCCGACGCCGCCCGGCAGCAGCTGATGAACGGTGAATACGCCACTGGTCAATACGCCCAGATGGCGGGCACTGTCGCTCCTGGCCAGGACTATCGGCTCTCCGAGATCCAGGCGACTGCGATCCTGGACATGCAGCTGCGCCGGCTCGCCGCCCTGGAGCGGCAGCGGATCATCGACGAGGCCGCCGAGCTGGAGGCTCGGATTGCCGAGCTGGAGGCCATCCTCGCCTCGCCGCAGCGGCAGCGCGAGATCATCAGCGAGGAGCTCAAGGAGGTCGTCGACAAGTTCGGCGACGAGCGGCGCACCCGGATCGTGCCGTTCGAAGGCGAGATGTCGATCGAGGACCTGATCGCCCAGGAAGATGTCGTCGTCACGGTCACCCGGGGCGGCTACGCCAAGCGCACCAAGACCGACCTGTACCGCTCGCAGCGGCGCGGCGGCAAGGGCGTGCAGGGCGCCGCGCTGCGCGAGGACGACATCGTCGAGCACTTCTTCGTCACCACCACGCACCACTGGCTGCTGTTCTTCACGAACAAGGGCCGGGTGTACCGGGCCAAGGCGCACGAGCTGCCCGAGCAGGCTCGCAGCGCCAAGGGCCAGCACGTGGCGAACATTCTCGCCTTCGGCCAGGACGAGCGCATCGCCGAGGTGATGGCGATTCAGGACTATCAGGCCGCGCCCTACCTGGTGCTCGCCACCAAGCGCGGGCTGTGCAAGAAGTCCGCGCTCGTCGACTTCGACTCGAACCGCACCGGCGGCCTCGTCGCGATCAACCTGCGCGAGGACGACGAGGTGATCGGTGCCAGGCTCGTCGGCGCCGAGGACGACCTGCTGCTGGTCAGCCGCAACGCCCAGTCGATCCGGTTCCACGCCGACGACGAGCAGCTGCGCCCGATGGGCCGCGCCACCGCCGGAGTGATCGGCATGCGGTTCGACGCCACCGACGAGCTGCTCTCGATCGCCGTGGTCAAGGCGGACCTGCGGGCCGACCTGCTGGTGGCGACCAGTCGCGGCTACGCCAAGCGGACGCCGCTGGGCGAATACCCGATCCAGGGCCGCGGGGGCAAGGGCGTGCTTACCGCGAAGATTGTTCCCAGCCGTGGCAACCTGGTCGGCGCGCTCGTCGTCGAGCCTGACGATCAGCTCTATGCCATCGCGTCGAACGGCGGCGTGTTGCGTACCGTGGCCAAGGACGTTCGTCGGGCACAGCGCCAGACGATGGGCGTGAAGCTGATCGACCTTGAGCCCGGTGTGCAGGTCGTGGGTGTCGCGCGTAATGCTGATGCCGAGGACGTCGATGGCGACGAGCCGGCGGCCGGCTGACCTGCGGGGCTGACGGGGAGCTGAGGGGAGACGCGTGAGCGACAAGGACGAACGGCCGGGCAGGTCCGGCGCGCTCCCAGGGACCGCCACCGACGGCGAGAACCCTGATCCGAGCGCCGGCAACCCGTTCTTCGAACGGCAGGGGAGCAAGACGGACGCGGACACCGGCCGGCCGGCCGCCGACGCGACTCCTGCCAGGACGGCGACGAAGACACCCACGGCGCCAGGGGCCGGCTCGGGCAGCCCCGAGGATGACAAGACCGCGGTGGTGCGAGCCGTCGCCCCGTCGTCGGCGCCGGCCACGGCGAAGAAGAACGCGGCGAAAACGACCACTCTGGACACGGCGCCGGCGAAGGCGCCACCGGCCTCCGCGGCCACCACGACTGTCGCTACTCCGGTCGCACCCCCTCCGCTCGTCGACAAGGGTGGTTCGCACCGCGCCGACCGGTCGGAGCCTTATGCCGCGACTGGCCGTGGCGCGCCGGCCAAACCGGCCGGAGCGGACCAGCAGGCGCAACCTCCGCGCGACCCCGACACGATGGCCATCGTGCGTAACCCAGCCCGGGGCCCGGACAAGGCGCGTGACACCAGCCGGGATGCCCGTGCCCGCGGTGGTGATGTTCCCGAGCGTGCGGAGCGGGACCGGCCAGGGCGCTCCGCGCCACGGCCAGAACGCTCCGACCGTCCGGCCACGGGCGCCGATACCCGTAAGGTCGCCGCCGTGGCCGCCCCCAGCCCCGACCCGGACCGGACCCGCGCCGAGCCGGCGAAGCCCGACCTGGCCAAGCCGTCCCGTGGGCCCGCCGTCCCGGCCGAACGCGTGCCGGCACCAACCTCCGGCTCCCGCCCCCTCGGTCCTGCCGGTGGCCCGGGGCCTGACCGGGGCCGGCCCGCCGCCGACCAGGAGTGGGCGAGGCCGCCGCGCGCCGACCGGCAGGAGCCCGGCGGCGTCGCCGGTCCCCCCGGTCCCCCCGGTCCCCCCGGACGTCCCGGACATCCCGCCCATCCGGTTCAGCCTGGCCGGTACGACCGGCCCGAGCCGGTGCGCCAGGACTACCAGGACGACTACCTGGGCGGCGAGGACGACCTCAGCCGGGCTGGTCGGCGGGCCAAGCTAAGGCTCACCCGGGTCAGCCCGCTGACCGTGACCAGGCTGGCGTTCGCGTTCTCGCTCTGCGTCTTCCTCGTCGTCATGGTCGCCATCGCGGTGCTCTGGTTCGTCCTGAACTCGATCGGTGTCTTCGACAGCATCGTCGAGGCGGCCGGCACCTTGACCACCGACGAGAGCAGCAACGTCGGCTCCTGGCTGTCGTTCGGCCGCGCCATGCAGATCAGCCTGCTCATCGGCGCGATCAACGTCATCCTGATCACACTGCTGTCGACCCTCGGCGCACTTCTCTACAACCTCTGCTCCGACATGATCGGCGGCATCGAGGTCACCCTCAGCGACCGCTAGTGGCGGCCGGCGGCGCCGCCCACAGCGGCGCCGCCATCCTGTACTCTTGGCACCGGCAGGCCGTACCCCCTTGGGGCCGGCCTGTAGGCTCGCTATATAGATGTGGCATCTGGACCTATAGCTCAGTCGGTTAGAGCGCTTCCCTGATAAGGAAGAGGCCGGTGGTTCAAGTCCACCTAGGTCCACGCGCCGGCCTCTCCTGCTCGCTGACTTGGTCAGCTTCGCCGAGGGCCGTTATTTTGCCCCGGGGCCGAGCCCCGGACCCCACGCCAGGGGGCTTCGCCCCCTGGACCCCCGCGTAGGCCGGATTGCTTCCTGGCTGCTGTGTGAGGCTGATCCCGCGTTTGGGGGCTTCGCCCCCTTGCCCCCTGGCGGCTTCGCTTTGGTTGGGGCTGTTTGCTGGCTGTTTCGGCTGGGGCCCGTGCCTGGGGCTTCGCCCCTTGCCCCCTGGCTTCGCTTTGGTGGGGCTGCTTGCTGGTTGTTCGGCTGAGGGTTGGGTCTCGTGCCGGGGGCTTCGCCCCTTGCCCCCTGGCGGCTTCGCTTTGGTTGGGGCTGTTTGCTGGCTGTTTCGGCTGGGGCCCGTGCCTGGGGCTTCGCCCCTTGCCCCCTGGCTTCGCTTTGGTTGGGGCTGCTCTCTGGGTGCCGGTAATGCTGCGCTGGGGCCGAGCCGCGGAGCGGGGCGCCAAGGGGTTCGCTGCCTGGGCCCGGTTGTACGGCCTGGTTGGGGGCGGGATTCTGGGATTTCGGGTGGAAGTTTTTCGTCGTCTGACGGGATTTCTTCTTGTCTTGTTTTTCTGTAGCTGGTTTGTTGGCCTTTACGGGGCTGCGGGTGAGGCTGGTGGGGTGATCGTCGCCGCGTCCACCGTGATGGGGGCGAGGCTGCCCGTTCGCGAGGTGCCGGCGCTTACTGGCGCCGGTCATCTCGGCGGGGGACGAGGCCGGTCGGTCCAGCGCGAGGGGGTGCCTGAGTCGGAGAGTTCGGGCTCCGAGCGATCGCCGAGCGGGGGAGTCGAGGCGGGGCTGCGCTCAGCGACTATCCGATTGCTTACTTTAGGTGATATGCAACTACTATGGGTATTTGTGCTTTGACGCTGTCGGTGAGGGGACAGGGAATCGGGCTGGTCGGTTCGTCAGTGGTGGACCGAACCGTTACGAGCCGTCGGTGAGGTCGGGGAGCAGGTCCGATGTGCAGGAAGATCGGGCGAATCTGTCCTAATGTGACAAGTAGCGGCGCTGCTCTCGACCGGTAGGCGAGAGGGAGCCTGAGCCATGGGAGGGGCACCGTTGCGGATCGCGTTGCTGTCGTACCGCAGTCTCCCGACCTGCGGGGGCCAGGGTGTGTACATCCGCCAGCTGTCCCGTCAGCTCATCGGGCTCGGCCATCAGGTGACGGTGGTCAGCGGGCCTCCGTACCCGGACGTGGATGACGGGGTCGAGCTGCAGCGGCTGCCGAGCCTGGACCTGTGGGGCGAGGCGGACCCCTTCCGCTGGCCGTCGCCGCGTGAACTGCGCGACGTGGCCTCGCTGACGGAGTTCGTGATGATGCGGACGGGACAGTTCTCCGAGCCGCTCGCGTTCAGTCTGCGTGCGTACCAGGCGCTGCGGCCCCGTAAGGGCGTCCCGCCGCCGTTCGACATCGTGCACGACAACCAGACCCTGGGCTACGGGATGCTGAGGCTGCGCCAGGCACTGGCGCCGCACGGCGTTCCGCTGGTCGCGACGGTGCACCATCCGATCACCGTCGATCGCCGGCTGCACTTGGAGGCGACGAAGGGGGCGAAGGCCCGCTTCGGCGTCCGTCGCTGGTATTCGTTCCTGCCCATGCAGGCCCGGGTCGCCCGCCGGCTGGATGGCATTGTCATCCCGTCGGAGAGCTCGCGCACCGACATCATCGCGGACATGGGCCTCACGTCCGACCGGATGCACACCGTTCCGCTCGGCACCGACCACGAGGCGTTCTCGCCGAACCCGTCTATTCCCAAGGTTCCCGGTCGGATCGCGGTCGTCACCAGCGCCGACGTCCCGCTCAAGGGGCTTCTGGTGCTGCTGGAGGCGCTGGCGAAGATCAGAGCCGAGCGGGAGGACGCGCACGTCGTCTGCGTCGGCAAGGCCCGTCCCGGTGGCGCCGCCGCGCGCCAGGTGAGCGAGCTGGGCCTGACCGATGCGGTCACCTTCCGGTCCAACCTCGAACAGTCCGAACTCGTCGACCTGCTGCGGTCCGCCGAGGTCGCGGCCGTGCCCTCCCTCTACGAGGGTTTCAGCCTGCCGGCCGTCGAGGAGATGGCCTGCGGCCTGCCGCTCGTCGCGACCACCGCCGGAGCACTGCCGGAGGTGACGGGCCCGGACGGCGAGGCGGCCCTCACCGTGCCGCCGGGCGACGCGGACGCCCTGGCCGTGGCCATCAGCCGGCTGCTCGGCGACCCGGAGCTTCGGGCTCGCCTTGGCGCCGGCGGGCGCCGTCGCGTCGAGGAGCGGTTCTCCTGGCAGGTGGCGAGCGCCGCGACGGCCGACTGGTACGCCGAGCGAGTCGCGGCGCTTCGGTAACCAATGCTGACAGTTGACTTCAACCAGTTCCCGGTAGGCCCCGGCGAGCGTGTGCTCGACCTCGGCTGCGGGGCCGGACGGCATGCGTTCGAGGCCTATCGCCGCGGCGCCGACGTCGTGGCGCTCGACTACTCGTTCGGCGACGTGGTGGCCGTGGGCGGCATGCTCGCCGCGATGGCCGCCGAAGGCCAGGTGCCGGAGCGAGCGAGGGCGGGCGCCGTGCGTGGCGACGCGTTCCGCCTGCCGTTCGCGGACGCGACGTTCGACCGGGTGATCGCGGCCGAGATCCTCGAGCACCTGCCGGCGGATGAGAAGGCGATGGCCGAGTTGGTCCGGGTGCTGCGACCCGGCGGGCTCGCGGCCGTGACCGTGCCGGCCTGGCTGCCGGAACGGGTGTGCTGGGGCCTGTCCACCGGCTACCACTCCGTCGAGGGCGGCCATGTGCGTATCTACCGCCGGGGCGAGTTGCGTGGCCGGCTGACGGCCGCCGGCCTGGAGTACGTCGGCGGCCACCAGGCCCACGCGCTGCACTCGCCGTACTGGTGGCTACGTTGTCTCGTCGGTGTCCACGACGACGACCATCCGGCCACGAAGCTTTACCACCGCCTTCTGGTGTGGGACATGATGAAGCGCCCCAGGCTGACCCGGTGGACCGAGCAGGCGCTCAACCCGGTGCTCGGGAAGAGCGTGGTGCTCTACCTGTGCAAACTGCCCGTCGCGGCCGGGATGGCGTCGGAGCTGATGGAGGCTCAGGCGGCGGTCGCCACGTTCACGAAGCTGGAGGAGACCAGGCGTGGTGTCGGCTGAGCAGCCCGATCCGCACCTGCTCCGGCCGGACGGGCTCACGATGCCCGACCGGCCCGACCGGCCCGGTCAGCGGCCGGGTTGGCCCGAACAGATCAGGCGGCCCGATCGCCCGGCCCGGCCCGCGCCGGCGCCGTGGCCCGCGCCGTTGCTGAGCCGCGCCGAGATCGTCGCGACGGCCGACGCGCTTGTCGCCATGCAGGAGCCGGACGGCGCGATCCCCTGGTTCGCCGGCGGCCACACCGAGGCCTGGGACCATCTCGAATGCGTGATGGCGCTCGAGATCGGCGGCCGGCAGGACGCGGCCCAGCGGGGCTGGGACTGGCTGGTGCGCAACCAGCGCCCCGACGGCTCGTGGGCGGGCAGCACGGTGGGCGGCGTCGTCAAGCAGGACCACGCCGACAGCAACCAGTGCGCCTACGTCGCCACCGCGGTCTGGCACCACTGGCGGCGCACCGGCGACCGCGCGTTCGTTGCCCGGATGTGGCCCGTGGTCCGGGCCGCGCTGGACTTCGTGGTCGACATGCAGGCTCCCAGCGGCCAGATCTGGTGGGCCCGGTCGGCCGACGGCAGCGACTACCCGGCGGCCCTGGTCACCGGATGCGCCAGCACCCTGCACAGCCTGCGCTGTGGGCTTGGCCTCGCCAACCTCGTCGGCGAGGCGCAGCCAGGCTGGGAACTGGCCACCGGCGCGCTCGCGCACGCGGTGCGTGCCCACCCCGAGTACTTCCTGCCGACCGATCGCTGGTCGATGGACTGGTACTACCCGGTGATCGGCGGCGCGCTCAAGGGCGCCGAGGGCCTGGCCCGGCTACGCGAGCGCTGGGACGACTTCGTCGTCGACGGCCTGGGTATCCGGTGTGTCGACGACGAGCCATGGGTCACCGGCGCCGAGACGTGCGAACTCGCGATCGCGATGCACCTGGCCGGGGAGACGGCCGCGGCGCGCACACTCGTCGACGACATGCAGCACCTGCGCCACGACGACGGCGCCTACTGGACCGGCTGGCAGTTCGAGACCGGCTGCCACTGGCCGGTGGAACACAGCTCCTACACGGCGGCCGCCGTCATCCTCGCCGTCGACGTGCTCGCCGGCGGCGTCAGCGAGGCGGTCTTCCGCGGCGACGACCTGCCCGAGCCGATGACCATCCTGGAGCCCATCCAGCCCGGGGACAGATCCCATCCCGGGGCCGCGGCCCTGCCGGTGGGCCGGATCCCGCCGCTTCCGCGTAGCGGGGAACAGCTGGAACTGGCCTGCGACTGCGAGCCGGCCCCGCTGCTCGCCACCTGGGCCAGCGGCCCGCTCGCCGAGCGCCTCACCGAGGGCGGGCGCGAGAGCACCCGCCTGTCGGGGTGAGGCGCTGGACGCGCTCACCCCGTGTCGGGCGCTGGGCGCCCTCCCCGCGTGGTTCCGGGCCCTGGCATATGGCGGTGGCAGGGCTTGGACTGGGTTGACGACGTGGCTGGCAGACCTCCCAGATCGGCTTCGCCGATCCGGCAGGGACCCCGGGCATTGCGCCGATGCGCTGTCGCCACGTGTGGCTGAGATCCGTTTACTGGTCGCTGGGACGGTGTCGCGGGCCATCGCGGCTGGACATCCGGGCCCGTAGGCGTATGACACGGGCCCGTCTGGCTCAAAACCCATGGGGCGGCCGCGTTGGCGCAGCGCTGATTTGTTGCCACTGGGCCGTGGTGGCGTTGCCGGTTCCCTGTCGCTGGGTATGGCGAGGTCGCTGGCGGCCCAGATGGGCTCGTTACTTTGGGTATCCGTTCAGTGGCAGTTAATGGAAGTTAACTGGCAATAAAGCAGGTAGCCGGGCCAGTCGGGGATTGGCGGGCGGGTGGCTCGCTAGGGGACGCGATCGAGGACGCGCAGGGAGCCGGTGCGGGAGCGCTCCTTGAAACCGTCGTCCAGCGCTCGCAAGAAGATGTGGTACGGGGCCTGGCCGCCGTCCGCGGGGTCGGGGAACACGTCGTGGATGAGCAGCGTGCCGCCCGGCGCGACGTGGTGCGCCCACGCCTCGTAGTCCGCCTGGGCCTGGTACTCGGCGTGCCCGCCGTCGATGAACAGCAGGGAGACGGGTGTCGTCCACCAGCCGCCGACCTGCTCCGTGCGTCCGATGACGAGGGTGACGACGTCCTCCACGCCCGCGTCCTCGAGGTTGCGGCGCAGGAAGGGCAGCGTGTCCATCCGGCCGGTGCGCGGGTCGACCACCGTCGGGTCGTGGTGCTCCCAGCCGGCCTGGTTCTCGTCCGAGCCGCGGTGGTGGTCGACCGTCACGACCTGGGCCCCCGCCTCTCGAGCGGCCGCCGCAAGGTAGATCGTCGACTTCCCGCAGTAGGAGCCGACCTCGAGGATCAGCCCACCCGCCGGCACCGTTCTCGCCGCGGCATAGAGCGCGTCACCCTCGTCCTCCGGCATGAACCCCTTCGCGGCCAACGCCGCCCGCCGCAGCCCCTTATCCACAAGGTAGGTACTACCAGAAACGGGCCCGTCGATCCGCCGCCCCGGCTCGCCCCCACAGGCCATGATCGCCAGCCGTCCGTGAAAGAGCGCGGAAACGGGCCCGTAGGCGGACCATCCGAAGATGATCGGTTGGTCATTTTCGACGCCGATTGTCAACTGGGGCAGGCGGACCGTCGAGGACGACTCCGTCACCGCGGAGCGGGCCCGCCGGGGGAACCAGCTGCCAGCTGCCAGGCGACGCGGTCAGCTTGTGCGGTCGGGGTCGCTGACCGGCGGCATGGCGCGGGCCCACTCGGCCCAGTCGGCCAGGGCCTGGAAGAGCCGGACGCCGGCTTCGGCCGCGATGCGGATCGACCGGGTCTGCGGGCTGTCACCGTAGTCGCCGCGATCCTTGGCGGTGGTGTGCTCGCGGTAGAGGTTCGCCTGCTCGGCGAAGTAGCGGCCTTCCCGTTCGAGATGGGCGTCGAGGTCGTCGGGCGCCATCAGCCAGAAGAACACGGAACGTAGCAGGGGCTCAATGCGCAAGGTGTGGTCGACCTCGCCTTCGGTGAGCCAGCGGCGGACCTCGTCGAGACCGGCGCCGGTGATGCCGTACGCCTTTCGCCCCCTCGGTCCTCGGCTCTCCACCTCGATCAGGCCCGCATCGGCCAGACGGCCGAGCTCGGCATAGATCTGAGGATGCTGAGCGGGCCAGATCGGCCCGAGGGTCTCCTGAAACCGGCGGGTGAGGTCGTAGCCGCTGGCCGGTCCCTCGGCCAGCAACCCAAGCAGCCCATGTCGTAGGGACACCCTCACCCGCTCCCGTCGGTAGACACATGTACACCTTGACACGTCGGCAGCACCACGTGGATGCTCGCACCTGTCTCAACCAACATGTCACTTCATTCATGTGAGGCTTCCGTGTCGCAGCCAACAGATCGCCTAGCGGTCCTCGTCACCGGCGCCGCCGGCGGCATCGGTACGGCCATCACCGAGACGCTGGCCAGGCGTGGTCTCCACGTCTACGCGGCCGTGCGCGGCGGTGGTGAGCACCTGAAGGGCCTTCCGAACGTCGACATCGTGGGCTTGGACGTCACCGACCGAGGCAGCGTTCGCGCCGCGGCCGAGCAGGTCACCGCCGCGCGGCGGGACAGGGGTCTGCGAGCGGTGGTGAACAACGCCGGAGTGATTGTCCACGGCCCGGTCGAGCTGGTCGCCGCCGCCGAACTGGAACGCCAGTTCGCCGTCAACGTCTTCGGCGCGGTCGAGGTCGCGCAGGCGTTTCTTCCGTTGCTGCGAGCGGGCCGCGGCCGCCTGGTGAACATCAGCGCCCCGAGCGCGAGCGTCGCGATCCCCTTCGCCGGACCGATCTCGGCGAGCAAGGCGGCACTCGACTCGTTCTCCGACGCCGCCCGCGTCGAACTGGCGCCCTGGGGCATTCACGTCGTGACCGTCGTCCCCGGAGCTATCGAGACCCCGATCTTCACCAAGGCCGACGCCGCCGCGCAGGCCGCGCTGCGCGACGCGGACCCGGGCAAGGTCGCCCTGTACAGCCGTCAGCTCGAAGCCGTCGCCGGCGCGCAGGCGGCGATGAGGACCTCGAAGCCCCAGACCGTCGCCGACACCGTTCTGCGCGCGATCGAGGCCTCGAAGCCGAAGGCCTACTACCTCGCCAATGCCGATGCCCGCGCCGCGGCGATGCTGTCCCGCCTTCCGACTCGGACCAAGGACCGCCTTCTGACCCGCATGCTCGGCCTGCGCAAGACGGCTCCAGTGGCGTCATAGCGCCTGGACGCGCCTCCGGCTGTCCGGCCATCCCCGGACTCGGCGATCTCCGGATTCCAGAGCCGCGCGATCCCTGTTCCAGAGCCGCGCGATCCCTGTTCCAGAGCCGCGCGATCCCTTTCCTGGCTACGGTGGGAGCTTGTGAATCGTCCCGCTTCGGAGCGTCATTGGGTCGACTGGCACCGGCGGTACGACGTCACGGGGTCGTCGCTGAGCCGTCGCCTCGCCATGGTCCAGCGGCGCATCCGGCAGGCGCTGGACGACCAGCCACCGGGGCAGATCCGGGTGCTGAGCATGTGCGCGGGCCAGGGCCGCGACATCCTGGGCGCACTGGTCGACCATGAGCGTCGTGACGACGTCCGGGCCAGGCTCGTCGAGCTCGACCCCGATCTTGCCACCGACGCGGAGCGGGCGGCGAGGTCCGCCGGCCTGGATGGTGTACGGGTCGTGGTCGGGGACGCATCGGACCTTGGTGCGTACGAGGGCATTGCGCCGGCGCACATCGCCCTGGTCTGCGGAGTGTTCGGCAATGTCAGCGACGCCGACGTGCGGCACACCGTCGAGCAGCTGCCCCGGCTGTGCCGGCCGGCCGCGACCGTGATCTGGACACGTCATCGCCGTTCACCTGATCTCACTCCCACCGTGCGCTCCTGGTTCGCCGCGACCGGGTTCGAGGAGGTGGGGTTCGACGTCGAGGACGGCTTCCTGATCGGTGTGGGAACCCACCGGCTGGTCGGACCGACGTTGCCGTACCGGCCCGACATCCGGCTGTTCGATTTCGTCGGTGACGGCGGCGGGGCCCACCTGTAGCGAGCAGGCGTCCGGGTCCGGTCCGGATCCGGGCCGGACCACGTTCGCGACGGCGGCGGTTTCGGCCGGCCCGCTCGGGGCGTCGCGCATCACCCGATGCGGACCGCCTCCGGAAGCTGGTAGACGGCGAACGGGGCGCCGATGACCGGCGCGGCAACGTTGCGTACCGCGGTGCCGGCGGGCGTCACGCCGACCTCGGTCCCGTAGTGCGCGTGGCCGTGCAGGGCCAGCGTGACCTGGCGCCGGGCGCCTGGGACCAGGTCGCGGGGGTGTTCGTCGCCTATCCGGTGGTCAGACGTCCCGGTCCCATGAACGTCGTCTGTCCTGGTCGTCGCGCCGGGCGGGGGTTCCCCGTCGATCGCCGCGCCGAGGAGGTGGCTGCCCAGGAACGGGTACAGCTCCAACGGCTCGCCTACGAGGGTGTCCCGGGTCGGCGCATAGTGCGTGAGCGCCACCCGCACGTCAACGTCGAGCTGCTCCAGCGCGCCTCGCAAGGCCTGCGCGGTCGTCGCGGCATGCCGGGCGAACGCCTTCATTTCCTGCTCACCGTGCGCGGTGGCCGCGCGGCCGGTGAAACCTCCAGCGAATCCCTTCACGCCGGCGATCCCGACCTGTCCTCCAGCGGTGTCGACGACCGTTGACGCCCCCTCCAGCACGGTCACGCCGGCGCCGGTCAGCATCTCTGCGAACGCCGCCTCTTCGCCGCGGTTGTAATCATGGTTCCCGAGAACGGCGATCACCGGCAGGTCCAGCCCACCGAACAGGTCGCGGGCCTCCGCGGCGGAATCGATACTGCCGTCCTCGGTCAGATCCCCGGCTAGAAGGAGGATGTCGGCCACGTCGGCCGCGCGCTCGTACAGAGGCCGAAGCCGGGCCGCGGAGCCGGTGGTGACGTGGAGATCTCCAACTGCCGCGATTCGGACCATGACCCGATCGTCCCCCGCGCTCGCCCACCGAGTCGCGGATTAGGCGATCTGGCCCAGTACCGCATGTCGGCGGCGGTATCGACCTTGGCCCTGGCGCCCCCCCGCGCTGAGGCCGTCCAGGCACAGCAGGTTGCCTCACCCGGGGTAGAGGTAGCTGTCCTCGATCTCGGTGATCGTCACCTTGGGCGGGGGCAGAAACCCGAGCTGGACCACCTGTTCGGGAACCGCCGTGGCCAGCAGCCAGTCGGCCGCCACGTGTGCCCGGTTGGTGCCCGCGCCGAGGGCGAGCAGGTGATAGGCACGGTGACCGCGGCGGCCGGGACGCCCGAAATCCGGATCCCGAGCGGGTTGGCGACCGCGTCGGCGCCACCGAGGTCGACGACGAACCCGAGGTCACGGTGGCGGTACGGCCGCGCCGTGCCGTAGCCGACCGAGGCGGCGACGTTGCGCCCGGCGGCGGCCCCCTGACGGACGGCGTGCTGCGCGGTCTGCCCGGCGGGTGCCCCGTCCCTGGTCACGTCGTGTACCGCCGCCGCGTCGCCGAGAGTAACTGGCCGCATTCCCAGGACGCGGGAGTATTAGCCGACGGTCCGGTCGATGTCGGCGACGGTGAGCACGAGGTGGACGGCTCGGGCGATACGTACGAATGGCTCCCAGGTCGGTCGGTCGGGTGGGTGGGAGGCGGCCTCGGGCGAGCGGCACGGGGGACTGTGCGACGCGGTTCACACCCCATCGCCGGTACCTGTGGCTCTGCGGGCCCGGTACGCCGTCATCTTCGACCGGGCACCGCAGTCGTCCATCGAGCACCACCGACGTACTCCCGCACGGCTCTCATCGACGAACAGCAGCGCGCAGTCGGGCCGGCCGCACTCGCGTACCCGACCGGCCAGCGGCCCACCGAGCCTCCCAGTCGCGCTTCGTGCCAGACAGGCAGGGAACGCCCCACCGTCAATGCTGGATCCATGCCGGATGCAGGCCCTCACATCCCCGTTGGCGACTGCCCAAGGCCGAGTCCGCGACCTCGATTACTCATGATCTGCTTGATTACTCACTAATGAGTGAGTAAGGTCGGTTTCGTGCTCGATACAGCCGCAGCTGCTCGCCTACTGGCGGATCCGACCCGGGTCCGACTCCTCGACGCCCTGACTGCCGGACCGTTGCGGACCTCCGAGCTCGCCGCAGCGGCGTCGATGTCGGCAGCGGCGGTGAGCCGGCATCTTCAGCTCCTACGCGACGGGGACGTTGTCGAGCGCCTGGATGTGGCCGATGACGGCCGCGGGCGCGCCTACCGCCTCCGGCCGGCCGCGCTGGAGCATTTGGCCGACTGGATTCGCTCCACGACATGGAGCGCGGAGCTGACGGCCGCGGTGTCGCACCCCCGCACCCGTGAGCTCGTCGGTCGAATCGGAGGGTTCCTCGACGCACTCACCGACAGCGACGTGTCGTTCTTCGAACGGCACCTCGGCGAGGAGGCCGTCCTGATCTTCCCGGGCCTCGCCGAGCCGATCGACAAGCGCGGGTGCATCCAGTCCGTGAGCAGCCACCCCCCTTACCAGCGACACCAGCTCCTGGCCGAACCGACCGTGCAGCTCCTAGGGACCGCCACCACGGTGATCACGCTCCACGCCGAGGTCGGGACCGCGGTCGACGATCACCCTCGTCACACCTTCATCACCGCGGTGATGGAAGAACGCGACCCCTGGCAACTCGCCCACCTCCAATGGACACCAGCAGCTCCTCCCGACCAGAAAGGCATTACCGATGACTGACCTGTTCGATCTCACTACCACCTACGTCGTCGTCGCCGGAGACACGGCGACGAGGTTCGAAGGCGGTGAAGCGTTCTGGCGGCGCATGGCGTCCAACGATGCCGCGCTCTCTCCGGCGGACGGCGGATGGCTTGTCTCGTCCTACGTGCTTACTGAGTCGTGGCAGAACTGGGAGATGCATCCCAAGGGTGACGAGGTCGTCCACTGTCGGACCGGCGCGTGCTCCTTTGTCCTCGAGACGCCGAGCGGAGCTCGGACCCTCGAGCTGACCCCCGGACAGACGGTTGTCGTGCCACGCGGAACCTGGCATACAGCAAAGGTCGACGATCAAGCCGAGCTCCTCCACATCACCTACGGCTCGGGCACCACGTTCAAGCCCGTCGCGCCGACGAACTCGGCCCGGTGATCCCGCGCACCTTTCCGCCAGCACCGGGCTGGTCACCCGACGGCCACCGCATCAAGGCACCCCTGGAGTACTCCCGCGGCAGCGAGAAGATCTGGGTCTTCGGCGGCCTGCGCATCCGTGACGGCACCGAGGTCATCTGCTGCGCCCCGGCGCACAACAGCGACGGCTGGATCGGGCTGCTGACCCAGCTGGCCCGAGCCAATCCCCGCGGCCCGATCCGGGTCGTCACCGACACCTGGCCACCCACACCAGCTGGAAAGTCCGCGGGTGGCTGGACATGTCTACGGCACGGTCCTGATCGATCTGGACCGCCGTCGGCCGATCGACCTGCTGCCCGACCGGGAAACGGGGCTCGACCCCACCAGGGCCAAGTCCCGGTCCGGACGCGCTCGGCGACCGCGCTGATCGCCGCGACCGGTCGGGCGTCCGGGCCGTGCTGCGGGTCCCGGCCTGGGCGACCAGCCTGATCCCGCCGTGGCCGATCGACCGCGCCTCCGCCGCCGTCAACGGCTGCCGCTGCCGCTCGTCGAGATGCGGGAAGATCACCTTGAACTTGGCCGCCAGAACCGCCCGACGTCCGTGGTCGTATCGCGGGACAACCAGACCACATGACGCAAACGACGAGTTGTTGTCACAATGAGTGCATGGAAGCGTACAAGCACACCCCCGAGGAGCTCGAGCTCATCGAACAAATGCGCGGGCGGACGAGACCTTGCGCAAGCTGTGGGCGGAGGGGCCCTACCCTCCTCACAGCGACGAGTACGCCAAGTACGGCGAATGCCTGTGCGGACACTGCCAGGAAGTAGAAAGCCGGGATCCGGGGTGACGGCACGGACTCACGGCTCCGACGAGCCGCGGAAGCGCGGGAGTCGGCCGCCAGGATCAGCGCCTTGCCCGGCCAGGTCGTAGCCGACGCACGAGACGTCGAACAAGACGGACCCAGGGCCAACGGCACCCTCCACGAACACCCTCCTCTGCCGATGAGCGCGCGTCGGGATGATTGATCGACTAAACTTTTGGACGCGTCGCCTCAGTAGGCAGAACTCATTTGCGGCGGTGTTACCAGTTTGGTTGAGCGTAAGCAAGCGGAGCGTCGTCGGCCTTCCCGAGATCGATCTCGGTGACAGCTCGGCAGGGTTGTGAAGCATCAGGAATTTCGTGATCGTCCGCAGGGGCGGGCGTACCGCCTGCAAGCAGGGCATGCGGCGAAGCCTGCGACAGGATCATCGTGGTGCGCGTGCAGCCGTCGAGCCCGACTCGTAACCTGCGGGCATGGCTGTCTCGTCCCTGATGGTGCCTCTGGGCGCGGCGGCGCCGGACTTCGCGCTCGCCGACACCGCTGGCCGGACAGTGCGTCGCGACGACCTTGCCGCCGCGCCGGCGCTGCTCGTCGCATTTCTCTGCAACCACTGCCCCTACGTGCGGCACATCGAGGCCGAGCTGGGCCGAGTGCTCGGCCGCCACCCCAGCCTGGCGGTCGTGGGCGTGTGCAGCAACGACGCCCAGGCATATCCGGACGACCGTCCCGAGCTGCTCGCCGAACAGGCCAGGCGGGCGGGCTGGACCTTCCCGTACCTGGTCGACGGCGACCAGACGGTCGGCCGGGCGTACCAGGCCGCCTGCACGCCTGACTTCTTCTTGTACGACGTCCACCGCAGGCTGGCTTACCGCGGCGCCTTCGACGAATCCACGCCGGGCAACCGTCGACCGGTCCGCGGGGACCTGCTGGAGGCGGCGTTCGTACACGTGCTCGTCGGCGAGCCGGTACCCGAGCCGCACACCCCCAGCATGGGCTGCTCCATCAAATGGAGGTCCTGACCGGTTCGCCGCCTCCGCGTGCGCACCGGGCCGCCCTCACCAGGCTGACGGGATTGAGGGCGGCAGAGACGACCCGACGAGCTGACCCCTTCGCGCGGCACCGGGCACCTCACGGTCGGCAACCACGCTGGCTCTTCCACCCGCTCGGTCAGAAACGACGCAGCCGGGCCACCCGATGCGGCGATGTCTCCGATTCCCGGCCTGTTGCCGGGATGCCGGGGTCCGTCCGCTGTGTGGGGATGAACTACAGGGTCCCGAGTATCCGCAGCGCCTGCTCAGATGCCGAGCCCGGCTCGGCGGCGAACAGGTCCAGCCCGCAGCACGACGGCTCGTCGGGCAGCGCGACGAGCTCGCCGTGCAGCGTCAGTTCGCCCACGACCGGGTGGTGCAGCTCGTACACCCGGTACCGGACCTGCGCGACCGGGTGCTCTGCCCACATCCGCGTGAAGTCCGCGCTCAGGTCCCGCATGTGGTCGACGTGCGCCGCGAGTCCGGAGTCCCCGCGGTACCGCCCGAACAGAACGCGCAGATGCGCCACGTGCTCGCGTGCCGCCCGCTCCCAACCGGTGCGGTGCAGCTCGCGCAGGTGGGGCTCGTCGAACAGCAGGTGCGAGAGCGTGCGGCGGTTCTCCGGCAGCGCGGCGAAGTCGCCGAACACCGCCACGGCGAGCCGATTCCAGCCGACAAGCTGGGTGTGCCGACCGACCACCAGCGCTGGAGTCATCACGAACGACTCCAGCAGGTTGCGCAAGCCCGGAGGTACGTCCGACGAGGCCGCGACCCCCGCACACGGCAGGGGACGCCGTGCGATTCGGTGCAGGTAAGCCAACTCGTCCGCGTCCAGGCGCAGCGCCGTGCCGACGGCGTTCAAGACCTCGTCCGAGACGCTGTCGCCCTTGCCCTGTTCCAGACGCGTGTAGTGAGCGATGCTCACGCCCGCCAGCCCGGCCAGCTCCTCACGCCGCAGGCCCGCGACCCGGCGCACTCCGCCGTAGTCCCACAGCCCGACGTCCTCCGGGCGCAGGCGGGCACGGCGTGACTTGAGGAACTCGCTCAGCTCGGCCCGGTCGTCCACGCGTCAACCCTACGGCTGAGCGTGCAGCGGGTGATCACGTCGTGAGTACGCAGAACACGGGCCTGGTCGGGCGGTCGCGGCGGTTCCACGCTGTCTGGCGAGCCACCCGCACGCGACCGGCGCGGCCTTGCCGCGCTCGTTCACCGCCCGCCGGCTCTTGTTGCGGCATTCACACGAACGAACGGAGAGAAGCCGTGCCCCAAACGCTCGGACTCATCGGCAGCGGAATGATCGGTTCTTCCGTTGCCCGCTTGGCCGCCGCGGCAGGCCTCGAGGTCGTCCTCAGTAATTCGCGAGGCCCTGAGACACTCGCTGGTCTTGTCGCTGACCTGGGCGGGCGTGCCCGAGCGGCCACACCGGCAGAAGCAGCACGCGCCGCAGACCTGGTGGTGGCGGCAATCCCGCTGAATGCCTACGAACAGCTCCCCGCCGATGCTCTGGCCGGCAAGACGGTGCTGGACACGGCGAACTACTACCCCGAACGGGACGGCCACCTCGCCGAACTGGATGCGGGCGAACTGACCTCCAGCGCTCTGGTACAGCGCCACCTCACGGGCTCCCAGGTGATCAAAGCGTTCAACAACATCACCCCGCACCAGCTGTTCTCTCTCGCCCGGCCCGCGGGTGCGCCGGACCGCAGCGCCCTTCCCGTCGCCGGCGACGACGCAGAGGCCAAGGCAGAGGCCACCCGGCTGTTGGACGTCCTCGGTTATGACGCGGTGGACATCGGCATACTTGCCGCCAGCTGGCGCAGTGAACCGAACACACCGGTATACGTCCAGCCCTATCTCGGCGAAACACCAGCCATGAACGTCGAGGCCTTCCTTCGCTGGACTCTCCGGACACCCGGCGTCGTCGTTCCCGCAGCGCGAGTCCGCAAGCTCGTCGAGACCGCGGTTCGCCGGCCGGCAGGCGAGGCCAGGCTCCCGAGCGACGACTGACCCGAAAAATAGGTGAGGTGACAGCGTTCTGGGTCAGGCGGCCGCCGGGATCGGATCGAAGCGGACGGTGTAGCCGAGGGGGCAGCGCCAGCAGACGACCGAAACCACCACCCCAGCAAGCCAGAAACGATCACCAGCAGACTGTCACACCCAGATGTGAACATCGACGCTGCTCAGATGTGAAGATCGTGGTGGAGACGAGGGGACTCGAACCCCTAACCCCTGCCTTGCAAAGGCAGTGCTCTGCCAGTTGAGCTACGCCCCCGTACCGTGCGGCCGGCGGGAGCCGCCGGTCCGGCGGCTGCGCAGCGGCGCGCGGCTCCAAGCGTACGACATGCAGGCGCGAGGTGAGGAGCCTCGAAGTACCTACGGCATCGGGGCTCGTGCTCGCGATCGCTGATCAGCAGCGGCCCATCTGATCCAGCCACGACGCGAGCAGCGGCGGCAGCTGGTCGTAGCAGGCGGGACGGGTCGACGGGGCGGCGGGCGGCGTCGGGGCCTGTGCCGGTGACGGAGTAGAGGTGGGCCGTGGTGCTGGGACGGCCGTGACGGGCCGGCGGGGCGGGGCCGGGAGGGTCGTCGAGCTCGCGGACGCCTGGGCGCCGAGCGGCGGGGTCGCCGAGGGCAGGCCTGGGAACACGGGCGACGTCGGGGTGCTCGACGAGGTCGCGGGCACGCGGTCGGTGCCATCCGCCGCGGGGAATCCCGCGTTTGGGGACGGCGCTCGGCTGCTACCGGGACCGACAGTGAGTAGTGCGACGCCGCCTACGATCATGACAACGGCCGCGGCGGCGAGGGCAATCGTCGTTCGGCCGATCGGGCTGTGGACGAAGGTGCCCGTGCGCAGCATGTTCACCCGCTCCCGGAGGCCGCGGTCGCGAGGTTCGTCGGCGGGCTCGATAGGAATCAGGAGCCGAGCGGTCCCGTAAGGGATCTCGTCCTCATCGAGGGGCAGGGAGCCGTTGGCGGCCCCGTCCGGCCATTTCCGTTGGTCGATCTCCACCGAGTCGTCGACTGGCGAAGGGCCGTGGACCGTTGGTCCTCCGCCGGCCGCGTCGGCCGCGGTGCCAGCGGTGTTGGGCTGGTCAGCGGTGATGTTCCCGGCCTGAGCGATCTCCGCCGCCGGGGCGGCGTTCCCGACCTGCGCGGTGTCCTCGACCTGCGCGGTGTCCCCGGCCTGGGCGGAGGCGTCGGGATCGGGTTCCGTGCTCGTCGGCGCCGCGTCGCTTGCGTCAAGGGATCCGGGGGTGGCGTTGTCCGCATGGGTCTCGGACGAGGCGCCGGAATCGGCTGGAGCGTCCTGGCTGGCGGAGGCGTCCTCGACCTCGTCGAGGTCGGCCGCGGTGAGGCCGCCGCCGGTCTCGCTCGCACCGCCGTCGTCGCCTGGCCGGGTCGCACCGGCCGCCTCTGACTCGTCGACGGTCGGTCGCTCGGGTGGCGAGAGGGTTTCAAGGCCGCCGCTGTCAGGCTTGGACTCGGTCAGAGAGCCCTCGGTTGGGCTGGGCGTCGAGGCCTCGGAGGCGGGCGGGTCCGCGGGGGCGAGAGGGACGAGGGGGACGCTCCCTTTCAGCGTGGCTTCTGGGTCGGCGGCGTCGTCCTCGGGCGAGTGCGGGTCTGCCCCGGGGGCGAGGTCGTTCGAAGCGGGGAGGGATGCCCCGAATGGGTGCTGAGCGGGCGGGCGAACGAGCGTCCGTCGGGACCGGAGAAAGGCCGCGACGCCCGCGGCGCGGCGCCGCGTCGCGAAGGTGACCCGGGTTTCGTTGTCCGTTCCGAGTCGCTCCGCCGCTTGTAGTGGGATGATCTGTTGATGTTCACGGTGGCCGTTGTCTGCGCCGCCATGGGTGTCGGCGGTGTTCGCGGACGGCCTCGACGTGGGCTGCGCCGGGCCGATTGTGATGTGGGACACGGGACTGGCCGGCGAGACGGCGCCAGCCTGGGCCACCTCGTCCTGGGGCACGGCCTCATCCTGGGACGAGGCGCGGGTCGGTCCGGGGCGGAGTGTCACGGCGTCGTGAGCCGAATCCGATCCCACGTCTCCCGCGTCGCCGTTGTTCCAGCTCCCCGCGGCCGCTTCGCTCATCGTGACGTGCCCCTGTCGCCTACTTCTCGCGCGGGTCCGCGCGCCGTACGGCGGCGGAGCGCGGTGCCTGGGCGCTGACTACCGGTTCTCACGGTTCCACATGGCGGTAGATGACCGCCGACCAGCCGGGCGAATCGGCGTCCACCAACAACGGACTATCAAGGTCCCTTCAGTGGAGCGGCGGTGCGCGGGCATGGTGCGCGGCATCCCTGTCTGCTGGTGCTGGTGCTGGTGCGGCCGGCGACTACTGTCTGTTGCCGGAGGCGGAAACGGGCAGACGGGGCAGCGTCGGGTCGAGGTAGCGCAGCCGCTCGCGCACGTTCACCGCCAGGTCGCGGAACTCCTGGTAACACTTGCGGACCTGGGTCTGCGCCGCGGCGAGGGCGCCGTCGCCGGCCCGCAGTTCGAACATCGGCTTGCGGGCGTCCTGCGCCAGCGGCATCAGCGCCTGGTAGTGCGGCAGGTTCGCGATCTCGAACGACTTGTCGAACGGGTCGGCGCGCTGAGCGCCGAGCACCGATGTCGCGAACACCTCGGGGATCCTGTCGAGCCAGCGGTCGTACGCCCGCACCGGCCGGTCCCTGCCCGAGGCCGGCTGCATGATGACGTACCCGATCGGCATCATCAGGGCGCGCGGCGCGGCGATGCGGTCGGGCACCTTCGGCAGCACCATGCCCTGCCAGGTGGAACGCCAGTCCCGCAGCGTTGGGCCGAGGTTGCGCAGGCCGCGCAGCGAGAACAGGTCGGCACCCAGCGGCATGAGCACAGTGTCCGCGGACAGCAGCGCGGCCCGGTTGATCGCGCCCAGGTTGGGTCCGACGTCGATGAGCACGATCTCGGCGCGGACCGCGCGCCCGCCATGGTCGACGACCCGATGCAGCGCGGTGGTCGTGCGCAGCGCGGCGACGTCCTTGCCGAGGAAGCTGTTCGGCCACGCCGCCGACAACTTGTCCTCGAAGACAGAAAGGTCGACGTCGCCGGGCAGCAGCCAGACGTTGTCGTCGACGGATACGGGGTCGAACAGCGCGACGTCCCCGACGCCCTCCATGATCGGCGCGATCGCCGTGGCGATGGTCCCCGTGCCGGCAGCGATCCGCGGGCGTCGCCCGCCGCCGAGGATGTCGAGGTGCCGCGGAGCCGAAGACCCCGTCGAGCCCAGCCTGGCGTTCGCCGGCGACACGGCGGCGGCCTGTTCCTGCCACAACGTCGCGAGTTCGTCCTCGTCGAGGAACTGCGCGGTCAGGTTCGCCTGGGGATCGAGGTCAACGGCGAGCACACGGTGCCCCTGGCGCGCCAGCATGTGCGCGAGATGGAAGGTCAGCGTCGTCTTGCCAACGCCACCCTTGTTGTTGAACAGCGCCATTGTGATCAACGCCGGCCCCCTCGAGCCGCCCACCCGGCCCGTGTCAGCCCGAAGCCGCCACATGTCCGCCGGCGGCGCGGGGCTTCGCCGTTCTCGCGCCCCCTTCGCCCGGGACCGGCGGAGCCGCGCAGCTGAACATCCGTGCGCATGCGGGGGCCCCGACGGCCAGAAAAGCCGGTCAAACCGGCATGTTGCGCGCGCACCCGACCATTGTCTCCCTACCACCCCGACCCGGCGCATTGCCAGGGTCATCGGCTGCCCGTATCGGGCCCTGGTTCGGCACGGTGACCATGCAGGGGATCCGTGGTGACCACGGTGACCACGGTCGGGCTCTGCTGGGCCTGGGCCCCGCCCTTCCTCCCCGTCCGGCCCGGCCGAAGGAGGCCCGGCCGACAGAAGGACCGACAGAAGGAAGGAACGGACCGGCGTCGGAGGCGGTGGGGATGCCGACACGACACGGTGCGGTGCCCACGCGTGGGCACCGTCCCTGGGTGGACGTCGTGGCGCGAGTACGCGAGTAAGGAGGCGCTCCCGGGACGCTCAGCTCGAGGGGGCGAGAGGTGGCCAGTCCGTCGGGGTGGCCGCCGTGGGCAGCCGGCCGAGAAGCCAGCGCAACGTCTCCGGGGTCGAGGCCCGCACGGTGACCATCCGCGGGCCGCGGCCGAACGCGCGTGACGGCCGGTCGCCCGGTGCCAGCAGCACGGTGACCTCGGGTGGCAACCGTTCCGACAGACGGGCCGCGCTCCACGCCCACTCGGCGTCGACGTAGGCGGCCGGCAGGTCGGCCCAGCCAGGGCCGCCCTTGTCGATGAGCCCGAGGTCGACGAGGTGTACCTCGACCTCACGCCAGCGCGCGAAGACCAGGTCGGTCAGGCTCGTCGGTGCCCTTCCGTGGTGCACGATCCCGGTCCGCCAGACGTCGACGTGCGTGCGGTCCCAGGCGCGCTCGAGCGCCGCGATGGCCCGCGCCAGGTCATCACGGATCACCGCCGCCGGCCGGCCGGCGGCCACGTCCAGGTCCACGTCCGGGTCGAGATCCAGGCCGAGGCCGGCCGCGGCGGCCTCGAACAACCTGGTGTGGGTGTCCGCGCCCTGGGCCAGGTGGCTCAGCACATGCCCCACGGTCCAGCCGGAAAGCAGCGACGGGCGGGCGATGACCTGGTCCTCGGCGGCCGAGGCGAGGGCGAGCAGCCGCCGATGACCGGTGGACGCCCCCGCGAGCAGGTCGTGGGGGATGGGCGACGGGACATAGCCGGAGCCGACGGGCGTGGCGTGCGTTTCCCGCGCGGACGGCGGGATGCCTGGCTCCCGGGTGCCGGGCCGAGTCTCGGTGGCCACCAGCCCACGATGGGCCACCGCGCGCCGTCCGTCCAACCGGCGGTCGTCGCCGGGCTTGGGCGCTCGCCAGACCCCCAGAGCCACACCGGCGAGGTCACGCGTCCACGGACGGACGCTGCCCATCCACAGGGACACCGTCCACCTCGTTCCAACGTGCCCTTGCCAACGCTGACCATCAGAGGGGCAGTGTTGGCAAGGACTCGTTCCTGGCCGCGAGACGGGGATCGTCACCCGAGAACGGCGACCCCCGGTGGAAACCGCCGCGCGATGGCCTGCCGGCGGCAGTCGCGGGCCGGCCATCGCTCGCCGCGGCCATGGCTCGTGTCACGCCCGCGGCCGTCTCCTCACGATGCCCACCGGTGGTCGGTTCCGCCGGCAGGGTGGCGCACTGTTGACCGTGCGGACCATCTCCGAAGGCGCTGACCACCGGTGGGCATCGGGGAGCACCCTCACAACGCGTGGGCCTGGCCTCACCGACGCCCGCGGGAGCTTCGCTGGACACGCTCCGCCCGTACGCTGACCACCAAAGGGGCAGTGCCACGTCAGGACTACGCCGGCTGGTATCCGTTCGTGTACAGACACTTTCCCTACGCGAGCAGTGCCACGAAGGTGTCCCGAGGCCGTGCCTCGTGCCCCCCGGCCCGGTCCACGCAGGTGGCGGGTCCGCGACGCCTCCGGCAGGGCCGTCGCGTGACGAACGAACGAGAGTGGAATCCCTGGTCCGAGGCGCCGGTGGGCTCTGATTCGGCCGGGAAATCGAACCTTTACGTCGGATCCCTTGTCGAGGCCTCGTTCCGCTGTCAGTCTGGCTCGGCGCCAGTGCGCAACTTCTACAGGTTGCCGCAGATCTGTCACAGAAAGTGAGAAAGGCGGGTGCGAGCTTGGCGGTGACCGCGGACGAGGGGCCGGCGTCCGCCGCGGACGCGGTGGGCGATGCGAGATCGGTGTCCGCCCAGGTGTCCACGACGGTGCCCACCGGTGGAACGGGTGATGCACCGCCCGCGATCGAGCTGGTCGGCGTCGCGAAGGAGTACATGTCGCGCCGCGGCGCGGTGACCGCCGTCGAGACCATCGACCTGCGGATCGCCGAGGGCGAGTTCTTCTCCCTGCTCGGCCCGTCCGGCTGTGGCAAAACGACCACGCTGCGCATGATCGGCGGCTTCGAGGAGCCCAGCCGCGGCCAGATCCTGCTGCACGGCCAGGACGTGACGTCCGTCCCGCCGAACAAGCGCGACGTCAACCTGGTCTTTCAGAGCTACGCGCTCTTCCCGCACCTCGACGTCGCCGGCAACGTCGCGTTCGGCCTCAAGCGCAAGGGCGTCGCCCGCGGCCAGGTGCGCCGGCGGGTCGGCGAGATCCTCGACCTGGTCGAGCTCGGCGCACTCGCCGACCGCCGGCCCCGGGAGCTGTCGGGCGGCCAGCAGCAGCGGGTCGCGCTCGCCCGTGCGCTGGTCAACCGGCCGCGGGCGCTGCTACTCGACGAGCCGCTGGGCGCGCTCGACCTCAAGCTGCGCCAGACCATGCAGATCGAGCTGAAGCGGATCCAGCGCGAGGTCGGGATCACGTTCGTCTACGTGACGCACGACCAGAGCGAGGCGCTGACCATGTCGGACCGCATCGCCGTCATGAACAAGGGCCAGATCGAGCAGCTCGCCTCGCCGCGCGAGCTCTACGAGCGGCCGCGCACCCGGTTCGTCGCCGGCTTTATCGGCACGTCCAACGTGCTGCGCAGATCCGTGCGCACGGTGACCACCGACGGGACCGGTCCGATCGCGATCCTGGACGCCGGCGCGGACGAACGGGTGATCGTGCCGGTGCACTCGGGGCTGGGCGGGGTGGTCACCGGCTCGGTTGTCGAGCTGACCGTGCGGCCAGAGAAGATCAATATGACCGCCGCCCGGCCCGAGGGTGACGTCTGCGTGTTGCGCGGCCGGGTCACCGAGGTCGTCTACCTGGGCACCAACACCACGTACACGGTGTTCACCGCCGGCGGCGACGAGATCACGGTCTTCTGGCAGAACAGCGCGGACGCGAACGACCTCGCGGGTCGCGGCGACGAGGTGTGGCTGTCCTGGCGAGAGGACCACTCCTACGCGCTCGCGCCCAGTGGCGCCGATCCCGCCGCGGCCGAGGCACCGACTGAGCCGGTGGCCACCGCCGGCTGAACCGCCTGGGCCGCCCAAGCACAGCGAACAACGCTAGTACCACTGCATCTCGCGGAGGACCCCCACTGTGACGACTCACGGCAGCTCGGACCATCCCGGCGCGCACCAGGCGCCCGCCCCCGCCGTCAATCCGGCGCTCCTGCGCGGGCTGACCCAGCCCAGGCTGGGCCGTCGCGACGTCTTCCGGCTGGGCGGCCTCGCCGGCGCGGCCGCGCTGCTGGCCGCCTGCGGGGTCAAGGGCGAGAAGAAGGACGACTCGGCCAGCGTCGTGCCCAGCGACTTCTGGGCGGGCAAGACCAAGACCAACACGCTCGACTTCTCGAACTGGCCGCTCTACATCGACGTGTCGGAGGACGGGAAGTCCAACCCGTCGCTGGACAAGTTCAAGGCCGACACGGGAATCAAGGTCAACTACCGCGAGGACATCCAGGACAACGAGTCGTACTTCGGCAAGGTCCGGCCGAGCCTGGCCGCCGGGAAGTCGATCGGCGCCGACCTGATCGTCATCACCAACGGCATCTTCCTGGACAAGTTCATCCAGCTCGGCTACCTCGCGCCGCTCGACCAGACGAAGCTGCCCACGTTCGCGGCGAACGCGGACGCCAGCGTGAAGAACCCGTCGTACGACCCGGGCAACAAGTACACGGTCGCCTGGCAGTCCGGGCTCACCGGCATCGCGTACGACCCGGCCAAGACCGGCCGGGAGATCACCAGCTACGAGGACCTGTTCGACCCGAAGTTCGCCGGCCACGTCGGCATGTTCGGCGACAACCTCGACCTGCCGAACCTGGCGCTCGTCGGCATGGGGGTGAACCCGGAGAAGTCCACCCCGGACGACTGGAAGAAGGCCGCCGAGAAGCTGAACAAGCAGCGCACCGACGGCATCGTCCGCAAGTACTACACGCAGGACTACATCGACGCGCTGGCGTCCGGTGACCTGTGGATCTCCATGGCGTGGTCCGGTGACGTGTACCAGCAGGTCGCGAGCGGCAAGAACCTGCGGTTCATCGTTCCGAAGGAGGGCGGGATCCTCTGGACCGACAACATGTGCATCCCGATCACCGCCCAGCACCCGGTCGACGCGATCACCTACATGGACTACGTGTACAAGCCGGAGATCGCCGCGATGCTGGCTGAGTACATCAACTACATCACCCCGGTGCCGACCGCCAAGCAGGACGTGTCCCCGGCGCTCGCCGACTCGCCGCTGATCTTCCCGAGCGAGTCGGACCTCGCGAAGACCCACCGTTTCCGCGTCCTCACCACCGACGAGGAAACCGAGTGGAACAAGATCTTCCAGCCGGTCTACCAGTCGTGAGCGCCGAGCCCGCGGCCACAGTCGCCCCTGCCCCAGGGGCGACTGGTCTCCGGCGCGGGCGACGGGGCGCGCGGTGGCGCTCGCCCTTCACCCCGTACCTGCTGGCGCTGCCGGGCGGGCTGTGGCTCGCCATCTTCTTCGTCGTCCCGATGCTGGTGATGCTCTCGGTCTCGCTGCAAACCGGGAACGTCGTGGACGGCTTCGTGCAGACCTTCCATTTCGCGGTCTACCCCGACGCGATCAGGCAGTACTCCGACCAGTTCATCCGGTCCTTCGCCTACGGCGGGATCTGCACCGTCCTGTGCGTCGTGCTCGCCTACCCGATGGCGTACTGGATCGCATTCCACGGCGGGCGGCGCCGCTCGACCTACCTGTTCCTGGTGCTGCTGCCGTTCTTCGTCTCGTTCGTGATCCGGACCGTCTCGTGGAAGTTCCTGCTGGCCGACGACGGCGTGCTGCTGGGCAACCTGAAGGACATCGGCCTGCTGCCGGACGACTTCCGGGTGCTCGCCACCTCGACGGCGGTCATCGGGGGCCTGACCTACAACTCGTTCCCTTTCATGCTGCTGCCGATCTATGTCGCGCTCGAGCGGATGGACCCGAAGCTGCTCGAGGCCGCCGACGACCTCTACGCCGGCAGGGCGGCGGTGTTCGGCCGGGTGGTGCTGCCGCTGTCGATGCCGGGCGTGTTCGCCGGCGTGCTGCTCACCTTCGTGCCCGCGACCTCGGACTATGTCAACGCCTCGATCCTCGGCGGCACCAGTGACACGATGATCGGCAACATCATCCAGACGACGTTCCTGACGAACGCGGACTATCCGCTGGCCTCCGCGATCTCGTTCATCCTGATGGTGATCCTGCTCGTCGGGATCTTCATCTACGCGCGTGTGCTGGGCACCCGCGACGTCTTCGAGATGGGCACCCGATGAGCGCGGCTCCGACTCCGGTTCCGTCCTCGACATCGCGTCCGGCCTCGGCCTCGGCGGCGTCCGGGGCCATGCCCAAGGGCAAGGCCAGGCGCCCGCGCGGCCGGCTCGGCGAGCACCTGCTGCGGGTCTATACCTGGCTGATCCTGCTGTGGCTGGTCGCGCCGATCATCTCGATGATCGTCTTCAGTTTCAACGACACGCACAGCAAGCAGAACAACAACTGGCAGGGGTTCACCCTCACCTGGTGGAAACGCATCGGGGCCATTCCCGACCTGACCACCGCGCTCGAGAACTCGCTCACGATCGCGCTGCTGTCGACCCTCATCGCGACCGTGCTCGGGACGATGATCGGCATGGCGATCGGCAAGCACGCGTTCCGCGGCAAGGGCGCCGTGAACCTGTTGCTGTTCGCGAACATCGCCGCGCCCGAGGTGGTACTCGGCGCGTCGCTGCTGTCGCTGTTCATCACGCTTGGTATCCCGCGCGGCTACCTGACGATCCTCATCGCGCACGCGATGTTCAACATCGCCTATGTCGCGGTGGTGGTCAGTACACGGCTGGCCAGCTACGACCTGAGCCTCGAGGAAGCGGCGCGTGACCTGGGTGCCGGCCCGTTCGCGACGTTCCGGCTGGTCACCCTGCCCATCATCTTCCCGGGCGTGATGTCGGGCGCGCTGCTCGCCTTCTCGCTGTCGATCGACGAGTACATCATGACGCAGTTCAACGCGGGCGGAACGCTCACCTTCCCGCTGTGGGTCTTCGGGGCGACACGGGTCGGCGTCCCGCCGCAGGTGAACGTCATGGCCACGATCATCTTCATGGGTGGCGTGCTGCTCGCCGTACTCGGCGCGACCATTGGCCGAGGCCGGCGCACCCGGCGGCCGGCCGACGACACCGCCGGCGCCCCGGCCTGACCCCGCGCGGTGGGTGTGACATTGGGCTGGCGAGCAAGGCACGTAACGGCACCACAGATCGTGACAACGCATCAGCGCAGTGCCAACCCAGCCACCTCGTCGAGCGGGATCAGCCGGGCCACCGTCATATGCGTCAGCCCGGAACCACGCGGGGAGGGCGCCCAGCGCCCGCGGACCTCCCAGATCGACTCCGCAGGCTCCGTCGATCCGGCAGGGACCCCGGGCGGCGCCCGGCCGGGGTTCCTGCCGGATCGCGAAGCGATCTGGGAGGTCTGGGGCGCGGAGCGTCCGGGCGCGGGACCGCCCTAGTCCTGGCTGGTGCTGGCGGAGGTCGCCTCCCGCCACAGATCGATCTGCTCGCCCTTGTCCCGGCGCCAGCGGGTGGCCAGCGCGGCGGCACTGGCCACCGCGGCGATCAACGCAAGCTTGCGCATCATCGGACGCTCTCCTTGTCCTGGTTGCTGGGCTCCCGGCCCCGCCTCGTCACGGTATCTCGGGCGCCCTGCGCCCGCGATCGGGCGCAGGGCGCCCTCTTACGTGATTCCAGGTCGGGGCATACGACGAGCCTGGCCTGGTCCCGAGTCGACGAGGTGGCTGGGTTCGTGGGTTGAGCGGGCAGGATCGTGCCTGGGTGGGCCGAGCGCCCCGGAGGGGCGCTCGGCGTTGCCCTGGGCCGCTCAGCGCTGGTAGGTCGCCCGCAGGACGCCCCGGGCAAGCGTGTGGAACGCCAGGTTGAATCCGACGACCGCGGGCGAGACCGCGTCGTTGATCTCCAGCTTCGGGACGTCGACCGCGTGCACGACGAACACATACCGGTGCGGGCGGTCGCCCGCCGGGGGTGCCGCGCCGCCGTAGCTCTTCGTCCCCCAGTCGCACGCCACGTGATAGGCGCCCGCCGGCAGGCCGGAGAGGTCGCCCGAGGCGGCCCCGGTCGCCAGCTCGGTGACCGACGCCGGGATGTCGACGAGGGTCCAGTGCCAGAAGCCGGATCCCGTCGGCGCGTCCGGGTCATAGCAGCTGATGACGAAGCTGGCCGTTTCGGCCGGGAATCCGGACCAGGACAACTGCGGAGAGACGTCCTCCCCACCGGCGCTGCCGTGCACCTGGGCCAGGGACAGCGGCTCGCCGTCGGTCAGGTCGGTGCTCGTCACGGCAAAGCTGGGAGCAGGCGGCAGCAGGTCGAGAGGGTCTGGCGCCAGTGCGCGGTCGGCCAGCGACATACGGCGTTCCTCCAGATGAGCAAGGGTGGGCAGCGCAGCCCGGCATGCGTCGGCTCTACGCTTTGGCGGAACGAAAACCCGCAGTCCGAGCGCATGAGTGGGGCCTGGTCGTGAAGCTTGTCACCGCAATCCTCCGCCCGCACCGGGTAGCCGACGTGCGCGCCGCGCTGACCACGTTCGGTATCCATGGCATGACGACTAGCCAGGTAACCGGTTACGGCATGGAAGTTTGGCGTACCAGTTCGTATAGGGGGCAGAGGTTCCATGACGAAACCGTCAGTAACGTCCGGTTGGAGATCGTCACCGAGGATGCTGACGCGGAGGACGTAGTCAACGTCATCCTGCGCTCGGCCTCGAGCACCGCGAGCGGCGCGGGCAAGATCTGGGTCACTACGGTCGACGGGCTGGCCCGCGTGCGTACCGGCGAGCGAGGCCCCGATGCGCTCTGATCTTCGGGAGCCCAGTTCCAGACCTCAGTTCCAGAAGATGAGTATTCAGATGTCGTCTGTTGTGTCGTGCCGGCCTGAGGTGGCGTAAGCTAGCGTTCGTCTCGGTCGTCCTGCTCGTCGAATCCCCCCGTATCGACGAGTAGGCGATCGAGATTTTTCGTGTGTGGCCGGGACCCGTCAGCGACGGTGGCGGCCGCCGCCGTCGGGGCGGCGAGGGGTGGGGCGCGGGACCGGCGGCTGGACGGACAGGCCGGGGCGCGGACGGACGAGGACCTGGGTCGTCTCGTGGCTGACTGGAAGTACCTCGTCGTCCAGCGTGTCGTCCATCGCGGGGACGGTGTCGTGAGAGCGGCGCCTGGCCGCGCGGCGGGCGCGCAGGAGCTCGTAGCCGATCGGGACCACCGAGATCAGCACGATGAGGACGAGAATCGCCTCGATGTTGTTCCGGATGACGCCGATCTGGCCGAGGAAGTATCCGAGGGCCGTCACACCGCAGCCCCAGATCACGGCGCCGATCAGGTTGTACATGACGAATGTGCGGTAGCTCATCCGGCTCACGCCGGCGATGATCGGCGTGAAGGTGCGGATCACCGGTACGAAGCGGGCCAGCACGATCGACCGGGCGCCGTGCTGCTCGAAGAAGGCGTGTGCCTTCTCGATGTGCTCCTGCTTGAACACCCGGGAGTTCGGCCGGCGGAACAGCGCGGGGCCGACCTTGCGCCCGAACAGATAGCCGACCTGGTCGCCGGCCGCGGCCGCCACGCCGATCAACAGGCAGGCGAGCCAGATCGGGGTGGAGATCTCGCCCCGCGCGATCAGCATGCCGAAGGTGAACAGCACCGAGTCGCCGGGCAGGAAGAAGCCGACGAGCAGTCCCGACTCGGCGAAGACGATGATCAGAATGACCGCGATGCCGGCCTTGGCCAGGGTGTCCGCATTCAGGAAGGCGGGGAGGGCAAGCGTGTTCGCCGCGATCGAGGTGGTCACAGTGCGGGCCTCCGGAGCGGACGCGGTCGCGAGGATGGCCAGCCGCCCGCGGGAACGGCATGCCCGCTCGTCGATGGCCCAGTCCGTGGGTCCAGATCAGGGTAACGAGCGTCTCCGCCCGCCGGGCGAGCGGCTGGCAGTACCCGGCTGAGCTGGCCGGAGTCTGTGGTCCGGAGGCCTTGGCCGGAGCGTGTGTCTCATGCCATACCGCGGCCGGGCGGCCGGTGGCCGCGCGACCGGAGCAGGAACCGGATCCGGTGCCGCGTTGGGCGTGGAGCGGCGAAGCGGTCGGCGGTTGACGGTTGGCGACGGTGGTGCCTCCGGCCATAGCGGGCGAAGTTGGTTCACGTGAAACGTTCGCCGACACAGAGGGTGAATAACCTCGACATGTGCGGACGCAGGCATCTCCGGGTGGACCGGGCAGACGGCGGGCACGGCGAGGGCTGGTTGTCGTCGCGGCGGCTCTGGCCGTTGTGTGCGCGACCGCGCCGCTGACCGGTTGTGGCTCCGGCGGGGATGGTGGCGGCGCCGCGCCCGCGACGGCCGAGCCGACCCAGGCGGACACCGAGTTACCCGCGGATGTCAGGCCGGGCGCGCCGGGCGAGCTGATCTCGGCGACGCCGCTGACCGCGTCGGATGGCATGGCGGCCTGGCGGGTCGTCTACCACACGCGGGACCAGAACGGCGCCGACGTGGTGGCCTCCGGGCTGGTCGTCACTCCGTCGGCCGGGCAGGGCGGCCCTGTCCCGGCCGGCGGTCGGCCAGTGGTCGCCTTCGGGCATGGCACCACGGGGGTGAATGACGCGTGCGCGCCGTCCAGGTCCAACCCGCCGCTGTCATCCATCGGCGGGGCGCTCGGGCTGGTGACGCAGGGGTACGTGCTCGCCGCCGCCGACTACATCGGGCTCGGCACTCCCGGCGAGCACGCGATCTATGTCGCCCGCCCGGAGGGCCAGGCGCTGCTCGACGTCGCCCGTGCCGCCCGGTCGCTTCCGGCCGCGCATGCCGGTGAAAGTGTGGTCATCTGGGGTTACTCGCAGGGCGGCCAGGCCGCGTTGGCCGCCGGAGCGCTGGCCGCCCGCTACGCGCCGGAACTCTTAATCCGCGGGGTGGTGACGACCGCGCCCCTGGCTGACGTGCCGAACTCGCTGCGCAGCATGCTCGCCGAGCCCAACGGAGTCGCCTACGTGCTGCTGGCGGCGATTGGCGTCTCGGTGATCGATCCCGGCGTGCGGCTTTCTGACGACCTCACCGCGCAGGGACGACGGCTGTTGTCGATCGCCCGGGAGAAGTGCGCGCTGGATCTGCTCATCGCGAGCTCCGGGCAGAGCAGCGCGACGGTGTTCGTCCACGATCCGCTGACCACCGAGCCCTACGCCTCGGTGTTCGCCGCGCAGCGGACCGCGGTCATCGCGCGGATGGCCCCTGTGCTGGTACTGCAGGGCGACATCGACGATGTGATCCATCAGCCCGTCACGGACGGTGTGGTGCGCGACCTGTGCGCCACCGGCACGGAGGTCGCCTACCACCGCTACGCGATCGCGGACCACAGCACGGTCGTCGGCGCGTCCTATCCGGAGATGTACAGCTGGATCGCGGGCCGGTTCGCCACCGACCCGCCGCCGGTCCCCAACATCTGCGCGGGCCTCTAGCGCCCAGGCCGTAACGGGGCGAGCACCTCGGTCCAGCGAGCCAGCTCATCGAACATCAGTTTCGAGGCTGACGACAGCCGCCGCGGTCCTCCGGCGGGCGGCCCGATGCGCCTGCCCACAGTTCTCCTCGTCGGCTCTCCTCATCGGCCGGCGAGCAGCGGGCGCGGTCTCGAGGGCTGCCCGGCCCACGGCCCGGCCCACGGCCCGGCCCGCGGTGCGGTCCAGCCCTGGCGCGCGGCGAGCGGGCCCTGCCCTCCCGGCCGTGAGACAGCCACGCGGTCGCGGTCGCGGTCGCGGGCGGAGGCGGAGGCGGGGCCGCCGGGCCGACCCGGCGGCGGCTGCGCGACGATAACGCAGCCTTGACGGCGGAGGCTCTCGGCCTACCTGATGCGGGGCCGCGCCACGACGGCGACGTCTCGCGCGGCCGGAGGCGCTCGACCAGCCTGGTGCCGGACGGGCGTCCAGGCGGTCGGCGCGCCGCCACTGGGGCACCAAAGTCGGGCATGACTGGCCGGTATGTGACGCGACTCGCGGCAACTGGGCGACAACTAGGCCGAAGGCGGTTCGGCCTCGCTGGCAGGGACGGAGAATGGCGCGGTGACTCAGGACGGCGTACCACGCGCGGGCAGCGCGGGCACGGATCCGGTTCTTGGCCTCGACCTCGGCGGCACGTCGATCAAGTGGGTGACCCTGGTCGACGGCACGGTGATCGACAAGGGCCAGGTGCCCACGCCGCGGACCGGCGTCGACGACGTGCTGTGCGCGCTCGCCGGCCTCGCCGCCCAGGTCCCGGCGGCGCGGGCGATCGGCATCGCGGTGGCGGGCGCGCTGGACCCGGTCGCCGGCAAGCTGCTCGTCGTCCCGAACATCCCGGGCGACTGGCCCGCCCGGGCGATCGGCCCGGAGCTCGCGAACGCCATCGGGCGGCCGGTCAACCTCGCCAACGACGCGCGGGCGTTCGCCTATGGCCAGCTGCGGCACGGCGCCGCCGCCACCGCGGCCGACGCGATCTTCGTGACGCTCGGGACCGGGATCGGCGGCGCGATCGCCTCCGACGGCCAGCTGCGGCTCGGCTACCAGCGCCGCGGTGGCGAGATCGGGCACATGCCGATCGAGCCCGATGACGGCCGCAAGTGCGGCTGTGGCGCGATCGGCTGCCTGGAGACCATCGCGGGTGGCCGGGCACTGGCCGAGATGGGCGGAGACCTCGTCCGGACCGGCTCCGCGCCGGTGCTCGCCGCGGCCGTCGAGGGCCGGCCCGAGCTGGTCACGCCCGGGCACGTGGTCCAGCTCGCCCCCGTCGATCCGGCCTGCGCACGCCTGGTCGCCCGCGCCGGGCGGGCCCTCGGCATCGCGTTGGCCTGCCTCGCGAACGCGCTGGCGCCCGAGGTCATCGTGTTCGGTGGCGGGGTGTCGGCCGGCCTGTCGGCCTTCCGCCCGCACTTCGACGACATCATGTCCCGCTACACCGTTCTCGTGGAGAACCCGCGGGTCGTCACCGCCATCGACGGCTTCGCCGGCGCCGTCGGCGCCGCCGCCTGGGCGGCCGAGCCCCCCGCCGGCTACCCGTCCCCGACCCTGCCCAGCGTCCGCTGACCTCGGCGGCTGACCTCGGCGTCGCCGCCTACCGCAGACGCACAACTCCTGACGCCAGACAGCAGCACCATGCGCTGCTGCCGCCTCCCAAGGCGCGGAAGGAGGGCCAGGTCCCCGTGGACGCGGGCCCTGGCCCGACGCCTGTCCGGAAACCAAACCTCGCAGCTGCGTCGGTGGCTGCACAGGTTCGGTTGACCTCAAGCGCGGTTGAGGTCCTAGTGTGCCGTGCGTGAACGAGATCGATGACCTCATCAGCCGCTACCAAGATGGCTTCCTACGGCTCGACGCGGGGTTGTTGGGTTCCCTGTGGGCCGACCAGGACATCGTGTACAGCCCGGCCGAGCTGGCGGATCCGATCACCTCCAAGGTCGACCTTGACGCGTACTACGCCCGCGTCGTGCGGTTGTTTCGCGACGTCGAGATCATGGACGTATTCGCTGTCCGTCACCAGCGCTTGAGTGACGATGTTGTCGCCGTCCATTTTGGGTTCCGCTTTCGAGCCCACTTCGTCAGCGGGCCATTGCACGTGGTTGCCGGCCGGGTGTCCGTGGTGTTCCGCCGCGACGCCACCGGATGGCACGGGGTGCACTATCACGAGTCGCTGACGCCCGGAAGCTAGGCCTCAAGCTTTCACGCCATGACCGTCTGGTGGGTGTGTCTGAAATAGGAAAGCGCTCCTGGGCTGGGAGGACGGGCTCGTCGAGAGCCCGATCCGTTCCAGTCGAAGGAGCACCTTCATGGTGCGAAAGTACCGGTGTCTACCCGTCTGACAACCCGCCGGGAAAACGACGATCAACGAGGGAACCTGCAGGCGCAGGTGTAGGTTCCCCCGTTGATCTTCCAATCGGTGGCGTGCTGCCAGGGGTTTCCCAGGCGGGGTGTCATTAGGCGTAGTGCTGACTTACCGGGTTTCGATGGCAGTTCTGCGCGGGGAGTCGCCGGGTGTGTCCCGTCCCGGCGCCCTGGTCTCGTCCCAGTCGAAGCTGGCCAGGTCGACCGGTCGTCCCCTCCGAAGCTGGTCCGATCCGGCCGGAAGGTCGATCAGCTGATGCCTGACCAGGTACATGCAGCGCCCTTGCGGAGAGTGCTGATTTGTCAGTTTTGGTGGCGGTCTGTGGGGTTATGGTCGCGTAGCGGCTGGTGTCGGGGTTGGTGAGGTCTGGCGCGTGACGTGCTGGTCGTGCTGGTGTGGCTGCAGGCAGGGCGGATCGCCCGGCTGACGGAGGACAACGCGGCGCGGGACGCCAGGATCACGGAGTTGACGGCGGCGAACGCGGTGTTGGCGGACCGGCTCGGCCGGGTGGAGCGCCTGCTGTCGCGGAACGGCTCGAACTCGTCGATGCCCCCGTCGAAGGATGGCGATGGTCGTGGTGATGGACGAGACCCCGCTGCGCGTCGGCCCCTGGCTACCCCAGCCAGGCCGTAAGAAGGCCGAACGCCACCTGCTCGTCGCCTGCACCGACCTCGACGTCCGGTTCCTGCTCGGCGACCGCGACCTGGAGACCTTCCGGACCTCGGTACTCACCGAGCTCGCGGCCGCACTGGGACGAGCAGCGGCGTCGTCCACCGCATCTGGTCTCTTGCCTGGTCAGTGCCTCGTGGCCAGACCAGGTTGGCGGGGACGGGACAGGGTGCGTCAGTCGGACAGATCCCAATTGGGGGCAAGTCGGGTGACGTATTCGGTTCGGGCCTGCGCCGACAGCGGCTCGTCCGTCGTCCGGACCCTGGATTTCCAAGACCGACTCCTCGGCGGGATGGACGGGTGGCGTCGCGTCAATCGCGGCGGCCCGCGTCGGCGACGTCTTTTCAGCGTGGGTTTCGGCTGAGTACTCATCGTGGCTGGGGTCGGGCGTGTTTGTACTGGGACGGGCCAGACACGGGCGAGCTGGACACAGTGGAGGCGAGGGTGCGTGCTGATGAGGAGCTGGCCTTTAAGACGTTCGTGGCCGGGGCTGCCGACCGGTTGCTGCTGAGTGCGGTTCTGCTCGTCGGCGGGGACTGGGGTGCGGGGGAGGACTTGCTGCAGGGGGCGTTCGAGCGCACCTACCGGCAGTGGCCGCGGATAGCCGAGGGCCGGCCGGAGGCGTATGTACGCCGGGCGTTGGTCAATGCCGCGACGAACCGGTGGCGGTGGCTGCGGTCGCGGGTCGCAGAGGTGCCGCTGGTCGTCGATGGCGAGTGGACTGTCGATGTCGCCGCCGTGGGCGTCGACCATGCTGACCGGTTGTCCCTGCGCGACGGCCTGGTCCGCGCGCTGCTGTCCCTGCCGCCTCGGCAGCGGGCCGTGCTGGTGTTGCGCTACGTCGATGATCTGCCCGAGGCGGAGGTCGCCGCCGCGCTCGGCTGCTCCGTCGGTTCGGTGCGCAGCCAGGCCTCGCGGGGCCTTGCCCGGCTGCGCGACAGCGAGCACCTGGCGGCGCTCGGCGCCGTCCACGCCCCACGAGGACGCCACCGCGGCGGGGGAGGCCTCGACGTCCTGACCAACGAGACAGGGGATGGCGGCACCGCTTCGTCCCCAGGGGCTTCCGCTCCGCGTTCGACGCGACCCACCCGGTGAGGGGAGATGCTGTGAGTACAGGAGCAAACGGGCGCACCGACCCAGGTGGACCGGTCCAAAGGGGCAATTTCACCGCGCGGGTCGGGGCTGCGGCGGGGACGCAGCCCACGCGCGACATCGTGGACGGCGCTGACCAGGACCTGGTGGCGCACCTGCGCGCCCTGGGCGCCGGGAGGCCGCGGCGCGGTGTCGGCACCGCGTTCCCCGACCTTGTGTGCGCACAGGCCCGCCGTCATCGGTCACGCGCTCGCGTCGCCGCGGTCGCCGCGCTCGTGCTGGTGATCGTGGCGGGAGTCGGCATCCCGGTGAGCCTGCGTGCCGGCGGGAACGACCCGGGGTCCGCCGTGGCCGCGGCAGGGCCCGCGTCGCGGGACGTTCCGTACGCCTTCGGCGGCGTGACCACGACCTGGCTGCCGGCGGCGATGACGCACGACGCGGACCTGACCGACGTGATCCCGTTCGAGGCCGAAGCACCGCTCCTGGCCAGCTACGTGCACATGCTCGGCGCCAACGCGTTCGTCAGCAGGTTCGTCGCGCCGTCCACGGCGTCGACGACCGCGACGGCCGGGCTGTCCACCGTCTGGGTGATCGCGGCCTATCCGCCGGACGACCACACGATCGGGGCGACCATCCCTCGGATCCAGGAGGAGCTGGGGGGCTTCTTTGACAGTGACGGCTCCGCCGGGGAGGCCGCCGGCGTCACCGAGGTGTCGGCGGTGACGGTGGGCGACCGGGACGCCGCCTTCGTCCGCAACGACCTCGCCCTCGGGCACGACGCCGCACATCCCCAGGGCCCGGAACCGGACCACCGCTACGGGGGCCTGCTCACCTGGCCCACGGCCAGCGGCGCCGTGCTCGGCGTCGAGGCCGACGGTGCCGCTCCGGTGGACCTCGAGGTGCTGCGGCAGATCGGCGCCGGGCTGGTCCTCGGCCCGATGCCGAGCATCGCTCCGCTACCGACCGAGTCCCTGCGGCCCCTCGAGGACGCCGGGATCGCCGCGGCGGTGGAGTCGGTCCTCCACGACGCCTTCGCCCACGGCGTGCCCGACGAGCGCTGGGCCGCGGCCGTGGAAGACGGCCCGGCGCTGACAGCCATCCATGCCAACCTGCGCGCCCACTTCCCACAGTTGAGCGACACCATGGAGGTCACGGTCGACAGCCTCAGCCAGAGCGGATCCGACTTCGTCATGGCCCGGGTGACGATGACGTTCATCGACCCGACGGTCGCGGTGATGGCTGGCCAGCGCGGGCCGGACGGCGTCGTCCGATTCCCCATCACCGTCGGGGCGATCCGTACGGCTGACGGCTGGAAACTCCAGCGAAGGTCTTGGTGCGGTTCCCTCAACCTGCTGGGGATGGAAATGCTGAGCTGCCCGCACGCGTGACCTGAACCGGGCTCGCCGGGGTCCTCCGCCCGCTGAAGGCGGCGCGGCCACCCGGCGGGCCCGGCGGGCAGGCGCCGCGGCGGCTTCGCAGAGCCGGTCAAGACCCCCTCCGCCAATGCCGGTCGAGTGGCGGAGCAAGCTGGGAAACGGCGGCGAGAGCCGGGAACCTATATACACCTTCTGATCGCCCAGGGCTCGCGAGAGGTCGGGCCTGCTATGAACGGGACGTCGCGTCCCGAGGCGCGGCAGGATGGTTAGGTCCCGTGGACGCGGGCCCCTGGCCCGACGCAGGGGTGTCCCTCTCGGTCCGCGGCGGTCGCGCTGAGGACGGCGACGCGGCTGTTAGACGGCTGGTTGATCCCTCCACCGGGGCGGCCAGCGGAGGCCCCGACGGCGAGGGGGTTCTGGGGGGCGTAGCGCTCTTTTCAGCGGGATGCTCAACTCCGTCGCTGGTGGTGATTGCGGGTCTTTGAACAGCCAGCGCAGGTCGTGGCCGGCTGTGCGTGTGTCGGCGATCCGCAGGGCGTGCAGAGCGGCGGTGACGGTGACGGCGACGAGGGACGCCCGGTCGGGTGGGTGAATGGGCTGACGGGGTGACCTGCCGTCACGGTCGCGGACGTACTGGGCGAGCACGTCGGCGGGCAGCCGGCTGGCCAGGTCGTCGATGCTCGCGTCGTGGAGCACTCTGCGGCCGAGGAAGGCGAGGTCGGTGAGCATGGTCGTGACGGGCTCCGGGACGGCCTTGTAGATCCCAAAGTTCGCGGTGGGGCGGTCGAGCACGTGCCAGAGAATCTGCTGGGCTTCGAGCACGGGGTGGCCGTCGTCCAACGCTAGGGCGGGGGCGGCGGTGAGGTCGGCGCCGCAGCGTGCCGCTTCCCGGCCTCGGGCGCCGCCGATGCTGCGCGCGCAGTGTCCTGGGTGGGGAACGAAGCCGAGCGCGACGCCGGCCGTGCGGGCCGGGCGGTCGCAGCGAGGGCAGGTGTCGACGAGCAGGCATTGGTGGATTGGGCAGGCAAAGGACCAGCTCAGGCGCCAGTTCAGTGGCCACCGTCCGTCGCTCTCGTGTAGGCAGCTGGGGCAGAAGCGTGAGCCTTCGGTCCGGGCCCAGAGCCGGTAGCGGACACGGCGTCGTTCGGTGTCGACATGCACCGCACGGCCGTCGAAACGGGTCAGGGTCAGGCTGTGGAGGGCTGCGGGGGAGATCCCGCAGGCAGCGGCGATGGATGCTGCTTCGCTGGTGTGCAGGCTGACAGTCCAGTCCGGCGCATGTGCAAGCATCCGTGAGGGGTGCTCTCGGTCGGTCGTCGGTAGCCCGAGCGCGATGGCGAGGTCCCCGAGGGTGGCCTGCAGCCGGTGCGCGTAGGTCTCCAGCCAGGAGCCGAGTGCCTCGTCGGGCAGCGGGTCGAGCCGCAGTGGCAGCGTGCGGGCCGGCATCGTTATGCGTCGGCGGACGCGGTGGTGCGTAGGGCGCGGTGATGCGGGGTCAGCCGGCCGGCGTCGAGCGCTGCCTGCAGCGGGGCGCGGGACTGCTCGGCTCCTTCGTCGGCCTTCACCCGGTCGAGCAGGTCGCGGGTGAGCCGTTCCTGGCCGTGGCGGATCGCCCGGCCGGCGCCGCGGCTGATCAGGGTCATCAGGGAGCCGATGTGGCCGGTGGTGCGGGCGAACAGGTAGCCGGACAGCTCGTCGGCGAGGTCGCCGGGCTGCTGGTCGGCGAGGATGAGGTTCTTCTCGATCGCGAGCAGGAGTTTGCGCCACTGGTCGCGGCCGGCGTTATCTGCGAGGTGGAACGGGTCGAGGGTGAGCCGGGTCCAGCGGCGGGCGGTCTGCGCCAGCGCCTGGTCGGCCGGGGTCATGCCCTCGCTCATCAGCCCGCGTTCGCGCAGCGCGACACCGGCGAAAAGGAACGTCACCGGGAACTCGTTCGCGAGCCATTTGAGGTGGTTCGAGACTTCCAGGCCGTCGCGGGAGCGGACGTCGAGGAAGTGGATGTCGTCGAGTTTACCGACCGCTGCCGTCCTGATTAGCCTCTTGACCTGCGCTGATGCGTAGCTTACATGTCCGTGACGGTCGTTTGGCAAATATCTGGCGGCATCAATTCCATGTGTTGAGCGGCGCGGTCTGGCCACCGGATTCGGCGGCCAGACCGCGGGCTTGGATCAGCGGTGGAATTCCGGTCAGGGTGAGGGTTTCGGTTCGAGTAGGCGGGTTTCGAGGTCGGCCATCCGGCGGTCCTGGAAGCGCAGGTTCGAGCGGGCGGCCTTCAGTCGCTCGTCGAGGGCGCGGTTGTCGGTGGTGAGCTGACGGACGCGCTGTTTGAGGGTGGTGTTCTCGGTGGTGATGCGCTGGATGGCCTCCTGGGTCCATTCGGCTTCGAGGTCGCGGATCTGGCCGAGGAGCTCGCCGATGCGGGTGCGCTGGGTGAGGATCTCGGCGTGGGCCGCGGTGAGCGCGTCTTCGGCGTTCAGTGCCCGTTCGCGCCAGGGTGCTTGGCGGGCGTCGTCTTCGTCGGCGATCCGCTGGCCGCGGCGCTGGTTGGCCTCGGTCATGGCGGCGGTGACCGCGGCTCTGGCCTCGGGGTTGTCGTAGAGGAAGGTGCGGGATACCGTCGCGCGCCGGGCCACGGCGGCGACGCTGACCGGTGTCTTCTCCCGTCGGAGGCGGGCGACGGCGTCGTGGACACGCCCCAGCGCGGCCTCGGATGAGCGGCGTCGGGCCGAGGCTGCGGCGGCCGTGCGCGGGTCGGGTTCGGGAACGGCGGCGCTCACCGACGCACCTTTTCGCTGTCGCCGAGGCCGTCGTGCTCGTCGTGTGCGGCGTGCGCGAGGTCGGCGGCGCGGAAGGCGGTGGACCAGACGCGGTGGAAGTAGTCCTGGGGTTTGCGCAGGTCCAGGGCGAGGGCGTCGTCGAGGAGACCGAGGCCGGCGAGTGCCTTCTCCAGGCCGTCGATCGCATGGGCGGTGGGCTCGAAGTATTGGTGGAGGTAGTCGGCGGTGGCGTCGTCGGGGGCGCCTTCGGCGAGTAGCCGCCATTGCTCGCGTTTGCGGCGCCAGTAGAGCAGGTCGGCGCCGGACAGGACGAACTTGTCGCAGCTGTGGCAGTTGAGGTTCCAGGGGCAGGCGCCGCCGTCGACGACGGGTTGGAAGGTGCAGAACCCGCCTTCGGCCGGAGTGCTGCGCCGGGACAGGTCGACCGCGAGGGCCTGCGCCTGGCCACGGCTCAGCGGCGTGGCGTCCCCGGCGAGCAGTTCGCCGGGGCGGGCGGCGCCGGGGCCGGCGACCCAGACGTGCTGCAGGACGTTCTCCAGGTCGGACTGGGTGAGGTGGACGTAGTGCTCGGCCATCCGGTCGGAGACATGGCCGAGGTAGCGGCGGATGTGGCTGAGGCTGGCGCCGTGCCGGAGCAGGTTCGTCGCCAGCGTGTGCCGGGCCTGATGTGGCACGACGTGACCGAGGTCGAGCGCGTCGACCCAGGGTCGGAACCGGCTGTGGAACCACTGGTGGGTCAGCGCGACGGTGCCGTCCGGGTTGCGGTGGGTCGTGGGGAACAGGGCCAGTCTGGCGCGTTCGGTTCCAGCCGGCCGGCGGCCGTGCTCGGCGGTGAACCGGTCGAGGGTCGTGACCTGCCGGGCGGCGAGGACCTCATAGAGCCGTTCGGGGATCCGGATCGCCACGTCGTAGTTCCCGACCTTGGTCTGGTCGTGCCAGAACATCGCCAGCCCGCCGTAGCGGCCGAGGCAGTCCCATCGCACCGACAGCACCTCGCCGATGCGCCGGCCGGTGATCACGACGGTCTCCCAGATGTCGCGCATTCCCCAGTCCTGGGGGTCGTAGTCGGCGGCGAGCCGGGTCAGGTTCGTCTCGTCGGCCAGCGCGCGGGCGACCTCGTCGGGGAACGGGCGGCGGGCGCGCATCGGGACTCCACCGGCGGCGGGAGCCGCGATGATGAACTCCCGGCTCAGGTCGAGGCGGTCGGCCGTCCCGCTGTCCATCGCGTCGCGCAGCAGCTTGCGGACCGCGTTGAACACCACCGTCCGGGTGCCGGTCGTGACGACGCCGGCGGATCCGCTCGTCCGTTTGATCGCCAGGGACGGCAGACCGTCGCGTTCGCGGTGGCGCTGGTCAGCGACGAACCGCCGCATGTGCTCGGCCCCCAACAGTGCCGGGTCGTGACCGCCGCCGGGGGCGTCGAGTTCCAGGAAGACGCCCAGCTCGATGGCGGCCCGGCGGACGGAGTCCAGCACGGCGGCGGTGCGCGGGCGGCGCGCCGAGCTCAGCAGATCGGCCAGGTAGTCGAAGGCAAGGTCCCGCAGCCAGCGCTGCGGGATGCCGGTCAGGTCGACGTGGCTCGTGCGGTGCGCGAACCGGACCCCGAAGTGGTCGGTTTCCAGGAAGCCGGCATCCTTCGCCTGCTCGGGAGTGAAGTAGACCAGCCGCAGCTCGTGGAGGATCTCTTTGGCGATCGCGCCGGAGAACGCGGTCGCGCCGTCGAGGTCGAGGTCGACGAGCGAGTTCGTCTCAGCGTGGCGGCAGGTGTTCACCAGGGTGCGGACCCAGCCGACGTCCCAGCGGGTCGGCCGGGACCGGCGGGTGTGGATGAACAGCCCCCACTGAATCTCCGCGCGTAGCAGGGGCCGCAGCCCGCGCAGGTTGAGCTGCCCCGGCCAGGGCATCGCGGTCGACGCCTGGCACCAGAGGCGGAATTGGTGCTCGTCGGTGTAGCCGACGGGGACCGGCTGGCTGGCGTGCTCGAAGCGCTGCCACCAGCTGGGCGGCAACGCTGCCCCGCCCGGCTGGTCGTCGCCTCGGTAGCGGGCCGTATGCCCAGAACACAGGCCCAGCGGGGAGGCCGCCAGGGCCGGGCAGACCGAGACCTGACAGTCCCCGTAGCCGGGATAGGGCACCTGCTCGCCGAGCCAGCCAGCGAAGTCCGCGCCGTCGCCCACGTCGAGTGCGTGCAGCGACCACCGTCCGCGGTGCCGCTGGCAGAGCCGCAGGTCGGTGTGGTCAGCGGGCCGGTCAGGGCAGACCCGGCAGGGAAGATACTCGAGGTGTTCCGAGGGCGGCAGCGGCTGGGCGCCGGCCACGAACGCCGCCTTGCCGACACCCCGCGCCTTCGCCCGAGCCCACTGCTCCCGGTGGATCGAACACAGGTCGCCGCTGCCGCGGACCCGCTCACAGCCGCCGATCACACAATCCCACTGGTAGATCGGATGCCCACGCGGGATCCGGACAATGTCGCCGCGGAACATCGGGTCGAACGACGGGCCGCCGATCAGCGCGGTCAGGATCTCCAGCCGGTCCCGTACCGTCCGGTCAGGCCGCTCCGCGTAGAGCGGGCGCAGGTGATCCGCCCGTTTCACCGCGTTCCCCAGACGGTGCGCAGCGCCGCGTCGAACGCCGGGTCATGGACATCGACATGGCCATAGATCTCATCGACCACAGCGGTGGAAGCCCAACCGCCGGCGTCCCGGGCGATCAGCAGGTTGCCATCAGAGGCGTCCAGCACAGCGCTGGTGAAGGAGTGCCGGAACGCATGCGGACGGACGACGCCCAGGCCGGCGCGCTGCCCGGCCCGGCCCAGCATCCGCCGAGCCGCCACCGGCGCCCACGGCTGACCATGCCCAGCGCCGTGGAGCTGAACGAGCAGCATCCCGTGTCCCGCCTGACCACGCGGATACTCGCCGGTGAGGTAGTCGAAGTAGGTGTGCACCATCGCGGGGCTGACCCGTTTGAGCAGCCCACCGACGACGGTCCCGTCGTCGATCCGCCACGGGTGCTTGGTCTTTGCCTCCGCCCGGTTCGGGTTGCCGGGGCGGTGGCAGACGTGGACGTGCGGAGATCGGCATTCGCCGCAGGCCGCGTTCTCCCGCAGGTGCAGGTCGACCAGGTGCAGCCCACACAGCTCACCGATCCGCAGACCCCCGTCCGCCAGCCAGGTCACCACCAGCCGGTCACGGGCCGAGTTGACCTCGGTCAGCAGCTTCTCCCGCGCCCCGTCGGGCAGCATCTTCGGATGCCGCCGGTGCGGGCCGGTCGGGGCCAGCGGGTTCGCCGGCATCGTCGACGTCACGTGCCCGAGGAACGCGCGGCGACGGTCCGCCCGGGACGGCAACCGGGCGCGGTCCAACACGTTGCCGAGCTCGCCGTTGACCCCGTAGGACGCTTGGTGCAGGTAGAACCCCTTCAGGCAGGCAGCCGTCGTCGTCAGCGCCGCGCGACCGTAGGGGCGCTTACCGAGGCGCCACGGCTGCCCCAGCGGCATCGCCACCTCGGCACCAAGGATCCCCATATAGCGTTCGAGGTCGCGCAGCCCGACCACGGCGACGGTGAGGCACTCCCGCTCGAGCCAGCGCAGGTGGTCGACCAGCAGGTAGGCATACGTCCGCTGCGTCCCCGAGCCATCGTGCCGGCGCAGGTACCGGTCCGCCTCCGGGTGCACCGTCCCCTCCGGCCAGACGATCGTCCACGACCGCCGCCCGTCCCCCTGCCGGATCTCCTGCACCCGCAGGTCTCCGATCACAACCGTGCGAACCACGTGCCCTCCGCCTACCGACGCCGCCAACAGGACGGACGTCCCGGACCCGGTCGGTAAACGAGCACGGCACGTCCCAGCCACAGGCCGGGACGGACATTACGGGCAGCTCTACCCGCGGTCGGTAAAGTCGACGACGA